>JAFGFT010000008.1 GCA_016930935.1 Dehalococcoidia bacterium
CCTGCCTGGTTCGAGGAGCCGCTGCCTACTGATGCTGCGGCAGAAGACCTTGCACGTATTGTCGCGTCAACGGATATCCCAATCGTGACGGGTGAACGTCTCGTGACGCGATGGTGCTTCCGAGATATCGTTGAGAAGCGCGCGGCGAGTGCCATTAATCCCGATCCGTGCCATGCGGGTGGTATCTCAGAGATGAAGAAGATTGGTGAACTGGCCAACACCTACTACGTTGGTTTCACTCCTCACAGTGCGGGCGGTCCCGTAATGGTTGCAGCGAACCTGCACGTTGAGGCGTGCGCGCCGAATTTCACCATTCACGAGTTCTTCGCGCCCGACCCTCCGTTCTACAAGGAGATTCTGAAGGAGCCCTTCCCCGCGCTCGTTGATGAGTGTATTCAGCTTCCCGACAGACCTGGAATCGGAGTGGACCTCAATGAAGAGGTGCTCGCAACCCGTCCGTACAAGTATCATGACATGAGCAGTTTCTGGGATGTGCCGCAGGTTCCTGCCGGCGGCAAGCTGGAAAGCTAGACTTTCACAGTAGGGCGGCCGGTGAAAACCGGTCGCCCTATACCTCTACCTCCATGCCTTCACGAGCCATGGTGATGGAGGCGTCCTGCCTCTCTGCAACCCCTGTCAGTTCCTCTTCCAGTTCACTACTTGAGCCCAGCAGGGGATCCATGTGCACTGTCAGAATCTTTGGTAGATCCCCGTGGAAGCTCCTGAAGTTCACGAGTTCTTTCTCCAGAAGTAACGGAGTCATGTGACCCGCCGCACGCACGAACTTGGTCTGGTGGTTGGGTGCGGTGACTTCGACAACCAGCAGACTTGGAGATATGTTCTTCCAGAAATCGTCCGGGAGAGGCCCCGTATCGGACGTGTAGAAGAGTACGCGCCCGTTGTTGTCCTTCACCTGAAAGCCCATCGTGTGATTCACGTGGCTGACGAGGATTGGCGTGATAGTGTGGCTGCCGGCCGTGACACTCGCGTTGGGCTCGATAAGTGTGAATCGAAGCGTGGACTTCTCGTCGGGTATCATGTGCAGCCGCGGGTACACTTCGCCATTTAGAAGGCAGGTAATCAGCGTGTGCCGGACCTCCTCGCTGCAGAAGACGTCGGCGGAGGTTGCCATTCGCCAAAGGTTGAGCCCGAGCGCGGGAATGTCCCTGATGTGGTCGTAGTGACGGTGTGAAAGGAACACTGCTTCCAGGCGTGACTGCTCAGCGAACGAGAGTCCCTCTGTGAGGGAGCCCGCGTCGAGGGCCAGAACGTCATCTATGATGAGTGAAACACATTTTGTCTCACTCGACGACAGGTTGTGGGCACCGAGGACACGTAATCGCATATGCACTAGCTTTGCGGGACGAATTGACCGTGCTCGAAGAATGGCGTGCCTTCGCAGGCTGCTGCAAGGTCGAAGAGGTCCAATCTAGTCATTGTCATAGTGTGTCTCCATCTTGTAATCGTCGTCCATGATGATGGCATTGTCTGGCAATGTCTTGGCAAAGACAAGCTCCCTGTCATCTCCTGACCATTCGTTGAAATGGTAGCCGCCGTCGGGAACTGCAGGTAACGTAACGTGTTCATCTCGCACGCAGGGTATGGCGAGATTCTCATCCCCATCTGAGTCAGGGAACACGTTGGCATGGCCGATGGCTACGGCCTCTTGCGCGAGGGAGGGCAGTGGTGTCTCGAAAGTGGCGATGGTGCCGCCCGTGTCTGGACTTGAGGCGCCGTCAAGAGATGAAGTCTCTACGACGGGAAGCACAACATTGCCTGCCAGTGCAATCTGTGTGGCAAACTCGTCGTCTCCCTCTGCGCTCTCCGAAAACAGCAGGTCGAATGCAATCACGCGGGCGCCGGCCTCGCTCAGTTGCCTGGTGACGACCGCATAATGGGATCGTGGCCAGTCACTCATCTTTCCCAGTTGAGACATGGTCTTTTCATCAATGGCAATGATGGTGACGTGACTCCTGTCTGGCTCCGCAAGAGCGGAGGTATCGGCGGCTCTGAAGAGGAAGTCTGTGGTTCTGAGTTACAGACTGTGGAATAATCCGAAGTGCATCGCAGTAGCCGCTGCGATTCCTACAGCCAGCGCGAGCAACAGTCCAGTTTGGTTCTGCAGATGTCCTGCAGCAACTTCACGACGTTTCGCTTCACCATGTACTTCTCTCATACACAGGCTTCCTATTCGTCAAGGGTAGATCGACTTTGCTAGCAGGCCGTAACCTCCACTCGCATTGTGGTCACCCGTTGTGCCCTCTCGCAGAGACGCCGGACGTCGGCCTCTTTGAAGAGACGCCAGCCATGTCGGTCGACGCTACTCACATCATCGAACTCGCCTGTGCGGAGCCAGCGGAAGAACGTATTCTTGCTGATGCCAGCGGCGGCGCAGGCTTCACTGGTGCGATAGTATGTCGTGTCACGAATCGTGATAGGCATTGCCACGCTCCTTGTTACTACTTGAGTGTACGCAATAGTAGGTGCTATAGGGATGGACCGTAAGACACATTGGTACTGTGAACCTCCTGCTTTTGGTAGAGGTGTGTCCGGAAGTACCAACGTCGTGGGTGAGGAGGCTGATGTGTTCGCACGCTACGGATGACCGGCTACGTCGACATGGGTGGACAAAGACTGCACTCGGGACGATTGGTCGAGAACGTAGCGTGGAGGAGAGATGCAACGGGCTCGGCAGGACAGGGACAAGTCTGGAGGGGTGGTGGCCTCGGGGTTGATAGTGAAGGCACCGGTCGAAGTGTATTGATTGCCCTGGAGTAGCGGATGAGAGAGTGCCAGGGTGGTCACCTCTTGCGGAAGTGCCCACCCCTGGTAGTGCATCGCGCTATTGCTTCTGAATCTCTTCCTCTACCTCTTCAGCGCCCTCCGCGTAGAACTTCTTCTCATCCGGGGCAAGCTCGTGCAGAAGCCTCAGAAACTCGCCGGCGTGAACCCGCTCCTCGTCTGCGATGTCCTTGAGTACCTCGATTGCGAGCGTGTTGTCCGTGGATTCTGCGAGTTGCATGTACAACTGGATGGCCTCGTACTCTGCCGAAATCATGAAGCGGATTGCGCGAATCAGTTCCTGGTCTGTGAGCTTCCTCTCACTCATTGTTCCTGCGAATGGTGTTCCGAAATCAGGCATGTCAGTTGCTCCTTTCCTTCTCGTACTTGCCTTCCCCTGCGGTTTGCCGTTGAGCGAAAGGCCCGGTTGTGAGCCGTTGCACTACTTCCAATATCTGAACCTCATTTGTCGGTCCATGCAACGTCGGTGACTGTATTCTGGCATTCTCTCCTGAGCGTAGTCAGATAGCTTTATGGACGACCTGTTGATGTCTGTCCACACGCCCTGTCTCTGCCCTGGCTCTTCGCATCGTAGAGTGCGCCGTCGGCAAGGGCGACAAGTTTCTGGGCTGATGTGGCATCCCCAGGATAGGTGGCGAAGCCGATGCTCGCCGTCAGGCATCCCCCCGGTTGGCTGACATCTGCGCCTGAGAACTTCGTCGTCCGTACTGCTTCGACGACCCTTCGCGCCGTGGTCCCGGCACATGCGGTGGCACATTCCGGCAGGATGATGACGAACTCTTCACCTCCATAGCGGTAGGTGATGTCTGTGGGACGGACGCTTGCTCTCAGCAGTTGACCGAACTGTCGCAGGAGAGTATCTCCCTGCTGGTGTCCATGCGTATCGTTGTAGCGTTTGAACCAATCGATATCAATCATCAACAGTGAGGTCTCAGCGCCTCCTGTCGCTGCCGTGGCCAATGCTGCTTCAAGGTCAAGGTCGAACTTGCGCCTGTTGAAACATCCTGTGAGCGCATCCCTGATGGCAAGGTCGCGCATCTGTGAGTGAACGAGAGAACGTTCCACGGCAACGGATATCTCTGCGGCCAGGAACTCAACGAAATCGACGTCAGCCTGCTCGTACGCATGCAACTGTTGAGAATCGACGTGGATGATGCCTATTACCTTCTCGCCGACCATGATAGGCGTGCAGATCATCGAGTTCATGGCGCACCCATGCGGCAGGCAGGCGAACGCGACACTATCCGACTGGCTTCCAGTCAGTATGCTGCTTCGTGTTTCGAGTATCGCCTGGATGGGCTCCAGTGTGAGGGGAAGGAGGGTGGTCGTTCCGAAGCTGAGAGCAAAACCTTTCTCACAAAGAACTCTCAATCCGGTTCCTTCAACCTGGAGAAGGGCGCATGCATCGCAGCCCAGTAGAACCACCAGTTCCCGAACTGCTATTCGTGCGATTTCCTCCAGTTCAAGACTGGGGCCGATGCTGCGGTGGATGCGCATGATTGCCCGCATCCTGGCCATTTCCCGTTCAGATACTGATTCAGTCATAGCCTCTCTCGCTTATCTTCATCCTCGTCGCACGTCCTGCCGCGGGCAGGGTTGGGATGACTCGGCTTCTGGAGGAACTGGACAAATGCAGTTCTACTCGTCGATGAGTTCCATGTCTTCGCCGCAGCAGACCAGTGAGCCGCCGCCTGCCTCGGTTACCGTCACCTCGTTGCCACAGATATTGCAGCGGTACTTCTCTCCAACCTTCTTCACAGCCATCGTAGAACCTCCTCGTCTTCTTTGACTGTGGCCATTTTCAAGTGCGTGGCCACTCGCTCCAAATGCGCTGTATTCAAGCGTAGTCATGCCACACTGTTGTGTCAATAATTACTGTGCGCATTATGTGTGGTGTTGTACGATTTGGTGACTGCCACGTTTCGCATCCCGGTAAACGGCAGAAGTCGAGTACAAGGAGGAAAAGGACGTGAAGTATCTTGTGGTGTATTTCTCCAACTCAGGCAGAACGAGGTGCGTAGCAGAGGCAATCGCTCACGAGTTGTCGGCTGATGTCGACGAGATCCTGGAGCGCAAGCCTCGATTTCCCCTCCTGGATGAAGAGGGCAAACCCGCTGGTGGTTTCGCGATGCCCCGTGCCGCCTTAGCGGGCTTCCTGGGAGCAGGGTCTGCTATCAAGCAGTGTAGTGTGGAGCCCTCTGACTACGACGTAGTGCTCATTGGCACGCCTGTATGGGTCGGGTCCGTTGTCCCCGCGGTGCGTAGCTATATCAAGCAACACCGCAAGCCTCTCAAGACCGCCGCCTTCTTCTGCACTGCGGGAGAGCCGGAAAAACAACGCGCCTTCACGCAGATGGGGAAGCTCGCAAGGTGCGAGCCGGTTGCCACACTCGCCGTTCACTCTGATGATGTGAAGGCCAATGAGTATGGTGGGGCAGTGCATTCCTTCGTAGAGCGCGTCAGGGGAAAATAGAACTACGGGCGGCGCTGTATGTGCCGCCCTGCCATGTCCTTTTGTTCGTGTCTCTCCTATGCTGGGTTCATGAGCCGCAACGCGAAGGCTTTCGCCTTCTCGATGTCGTCGGCGTTTGGGTGTCCTTTGGCAATGCCTCCGATTGGGCGAAGAAGACCGTACGTGTCGTGCCCCCTGCAGGAGAACTCTCCCTCGATGTGGAAGCCACCGCTCACCAGCAGCCGTCGCAGGTCTTTGTGGAAGTCACTCCCGAACGCACGGGCTAGTGCATAGGGGAAGCCCGCCGTCGAGAAGATAAAGGCTTTCGTATCGTTGCTGTTGCGGCACTTTTCCGCGCAGGCCAGCACGGCCTGGTGGTGCTTGCCGAAGAAGATGCCCGAGCCAAACCCTATGAGGCTCGCGCCATCCACATCTCTGGCTGTGAGCGCGGACGCATCGACAGCAATTGCTTCGAGGCTATCTGCGAGGACCTCGGCAACCCTTCGGGTATTCCCGTGGTGTATCGACGTATATGCGATGATGCGATTGCGTGTCACCATCAGTGCTTGGACCTTGCAGGTGACACGGTCATCAACGGAACCGTTGAATGCTGCATGACTCGCAGGGCCACGCTGCCAACAGCCCAGCGGTGCAGGGCAGATTCACCGTGAGTACTCATGGCCACGAAATCTACGCCGTTCTTCGCTATGTAGTCCAGAATCTCTGCGGCGGGGTTGCCCTCTACGACTACGTTCTCAACGCCGCCGCAATGCGTTCGCAGGCTGTCACCCACATAGGACAGGTACTCCTCTGCGGCCTCCCTGGCCTTCTTCTGGACATTCTTGGCGGTTGCCTCTCCAACGTAGTTGATGGCTCCGGCGGAGAATGGCTCGAGCACCCGCATCAGGACAACTTTCGGCGTGCCACAGGCTTTCGCGATGATGCGCACATGGTCGATGACGCATTCGGATTCCTTGGAGCCGTCGAGGGGTACCAGTATCTTGTCGTACATCGTCTTCCTCCCTGTCTTCTCAGAGTGCTGCTCTATCAAGGAAATGGGGTGGTAGTCTTCCACCTCGGGAATCGCTGTGGCGGGAGTATAGCGATGGGTACATGGCAAGTCAAAAGGGGTGTACGTGGGGTGTGGAAGCTAAATCTAACGCTTTCTCGCGCGTCGGCGCAGGAGGACGAAAGCAGTTATCGCTGCAGTACAGAACGCAACAGCAAATCCGATAACGAGGGTAGTTGTATGGGGCTCGTCCGTGGATGGATTCTGTTCCTCTGATGCGTTCACCTCAGGGTTCGTTGTCTCAGTCGTTGATGGGCTTTCGATAGATGGGTTCTGCTCCTCGGTTTCTTGCACTATCGTGGCTGTTGCATCGGCCGGCATCGGGCCGCCCCAGAACACTTCAAGGTATGGCTGGAATCCCTCACCTTTCTCGAATGAGAAGAGCTTCAGTTCGTTCTCGCTGCGGGGATCGGGGGGTGTCTCGTTCTCCTGATCTCTTCTTTCTACAAGGCAGAGTCGGGTGATACCGCTCGTGTCTATGGCGGCGTCGAGAGCGGCAAGCGGAACCGTGCGATAGGCGAGTTCATGAGTCCATCCATCGACGTCAACATGGGCGCACACCGGTAGGTCTTCCGGAAGGGCATAATCCTCAGGCTGAAGTGGCACGTGAGGGTAGTCCTCGTTGCCTGCGAGCACGTAGAACTGACAGTCGTCGAGGTCTCCGGTGCACTTCGAGTAGATGTGCAGGACCGCTCCCGTTATTGGTTCATCGTCAGGGAGCGATGACGTGTCGAAGAACAGATAGCCCCGGTAGATGACGGTATCTCTCGTGTTGACCTTGACGTAGATGAGGTCATCGTAGACTTCGGCAGGGTCCTGCGAAGTCCTGAGAGCGTCCCATCCTTCGTGGCTGTTCTGTCGAAGATGCCCGTCGTCGCGGGATGAGAGGAACGTACGACTCTGCGTCGTGTCGGCGGAGACGGAGGACAGGCAGCAGAGAATCGCCAATGCCATGATGGTTGCAGAGAGCGCCAACGCTCTGACGGGGTTTTGATATCTGGTAGATGTCATGGTGCTGAAGTCTGGTGACGTGTTTCATCAGCCTGGAAGTCACGGGGTGCTTTTCGCGCGAGTATTGTATACTCGTGGATGACAGCGTGCAAACGTACGACGGTCAAAATACCTCGTGTGCAGGTACGTGTTCTTTCTGTCATGCACACTGGTGAGAGGCCGGTCCGGTCGTGGAACCACACGCTGGTAACAAGGGGTGTCTTTGCGCACGATAGTGATTATTCCAACTCTCTCAGACAACTACACATATCTGATTGAGAACGGGTCCGAGGCAGTCGTTGTCGACCCTGGGGAGGCGCGGCCCGTCCTTCGCAGGTTGGAGCGGACCGGTGCCTCTCTGGTTGCAGTGGTGTGCACTCACGGACATTTCGACCATACGGCGGGCAACGAGGAACTGGTGCGCGAAACGGATTGTCTGTTGTATCTGCCCCGGGATTTGTCAGATGGTGATGCTGCCAGCACCGACATGGAGTTGTCGGCACGGAGTTATGGTCCTTTTAAGATGATCCTCATCCCCACCCCCGGTCATTCAAAAGACTCAGTCTGCTACTATCTCGCACCGGCAGAAGACGCTCCAGGTGCCGTCTTTACGGGAGACACCTTGTTCGTCGGTGGATGCGGACGCCTTTTTACTCACTCACCATCAGTGATGTGGCAGTCGCTGCAGCGGCTTCTCACTCTGCCACCTGAGACTCTTGTGTATTGCGGGCACGACTACGCGCTAGAGAACTACGAATTCGCACTCGACATCGAGCCAGACAATGGAGCGGTGAAGCGGCGACTGGAGGAGATGCGCGCTGTGGCGGACGTGTCCGGCAATTCGGTGCCTTCGACGATGGAGATTGAGCGGGCGACAAACCCGTTTCTCCGCGCGGCAGAACCCGAGATGAAGAGAGTGCTGGGAATGCCGGATGCAAGCGATGCCGAGGTGTTCGCGGAGCTGCGCAGACGCAAGGACCGGTTCTAGCCGGTCACGTGTACCGTTGGTCGCGCAGAAAAGACGGCGGGAACGAGCAGTCTTTCAATCGGCTTCTCTCGTGCACTACGCGCCTATCTCATCAATCCCCAGATTACGTGCCAGACGATGTCGGTAGACGTGTGCACGGTCACTGCGGCGAGGTAACCACTTGTGCGCATGAAGTAGGCGGTCACCATTGAGAGAAGTCCGTTCAGCAGGAATATCTCTATCAGCATTGCCGTGGGAATATCGGCGAAGCTTGGGTTTCCTATCATCAGCATGACTGATGGAATGTGGCCCATAGCGAAAAATGAGGCAGAGAAAAAGGTTGCCACCCAGAATACGGTGTTCTTCTGCTCTCCCTTCAGTGCCACACTGGATATCAGCCAGACAAGAAATGGGATGAAGAACAGCCTGAAGACCATCTCTTCACCAATGCCGGCTGAGAAAGATGCCAGCAGTGATAGGGGAAATGGGGGGTGGGGCAGAGGGCCAAGACTGTGGAATCTGCCGAAAAACCCGTCAGCGACGATGAAAATGAGTCCTATCCAGAGGCCTGCGACGCATGGCGTGATGAAGCGCTGGTGGGTAGTCACCTGAGGGTCCAGCAGGTCCGGGTAGCCCAGCTTTCGGCTCAGTCGGAGCCCGAGGTAGCCGAGTCCGCCGTACAAGAACAGCACAACGCCTGCGTTGAAGGCTGCGGCCATGGCAGGGGAAATCGTTGCCGTTCCTTCTCCCTGCTCCATGCCCTGGGGCAGCAAACTCGATGTTGCTGCCAGGATTGCGTTCAGCACGACGAGGCCGAAGAACAGAAGGGTTGATGGTGAGTATCGTCTCATGAGAGGCGTATTCTAGCGCACTGGACTATCATGTGCGTACTGTGGTTCATGGATAGTCAGCACTTCTGCAACCCGCGTTCTCGTGTTGTCCCTCCGTCTTCTGTGTTGCAGGACTGGGTAAGTTAGAGTCCGAGGTTGATGTTCGGGCAGCCCTGTTCGTATTGACGGGCCTGCCCGTCTAGCTGGTACTCTTGTGAACAGGGAAGCGGTCGCGTAAGCTGAGGTAGAGTTACTGGAACTCTGTCGCTCGAGTGCTATTCCGTGGGAGGGGGGCGAATGTCCGAGTTGAGGCTTGACCCGACAACCCGTGAGTGGGTTGTTATCTCAACCGAGCGTGCCAGGAGGCCGCACGATTTTGCGCAGGCGTCAATCCACCCTTTGCCGCAGGAGTTCTACTCAACCTGTCCCTTCTGCCCCGGGAATGAGGCACAGACGCCGGGGCTGAGTGCGTCGTATAGCGATCCCGAATCAGGGAAATGGAGGGTGCGTGTTGTTCCCAACAAGTTCCCCGCGGTTCGACCGGAAGGGTCCACACGGCGCAAGGAAGAGCATCCTCTCGCGCTGAGCCTCGATGGTGTTGGTATTCACGAAGTCGTAGTGGAGTCACCGCTACACAATCGATTGCTGGGTTTCATGAGCGATGACGAAGTCTTCGACGTGGTGCGGGCATACAGGGATAGGCTTGTCACCCTCAGTGCCATGCCCAGCGTACGGCAAGTCACGGTGTTTAAGAACCACGGAGCGTCGGCGGGCACATCTCTCGAACACCCGCATTCTCAGATAGTGGCTACGCCTGTGGTGCCATGGCACGTCCGGCATCAGTATGACGTGGCGACGCAGTACTTCGACGAGCGTGGCAGGAACCTCTACTCTGACCTGCTGGCATTCGAAGCGGAACAGGAAGTGCGCGTTGTCTGTGCAACGCCCCGGTTCCTGGTGATTCATCCCTATGCTTCCCGCCGGCCGTTCGAGACCTGGGTGCTGCCGAGGAGCGCCAGAGCTTCCCTTGGTGACCTGGATGATGATGAGTTGCGTGAGTTTGGGACGGTCATGCGGGACACATTGCGTTGCATCTTCACAGGGCTCAACAACCCTGACTACAATCAGGTTTTGTACACAGCACCCGCGGGAGACGAATGCGAGCCATACTATTCATGGCACCTCCGTGTGTATCCCAGGCTCACCGCTGTGGCGGGTTTTGAGATAGGCTCTGGTATTCATATCAACACAAGCTTGCCAGAGCAGACAGCCGCGTTCATGAGAGAGATTGCGTCATCCTGTTGTGGGCAATGAAACGAATGGAGGGAGAGAACAATGGACCACTATGGCCTTGTGGAGATTGAAGACTATGAGCGCCTGATTGGCGCTGAGACAGTTGCACGTATCAAAGCGAAGGCCAAACTGCTGGAGGACCTTCGCATCGTCAACGTGAACTCGACCTATTATGGTGGGGGTGTGTCGCAGCTTCTCTCCTCGACCACATTGCTCATGAATAGACTGGGTCTTCGTGTGGGCTGGAGGACGATTCACGGGTCCCCTGATTTCTTCTCTGTGACGAAGAAGATGCACAACGCGCTGCAGGGGGGTGACATCAATTGGAGTGAGCGCAAACAGGAGATATACGAGAGGGAAGTCTATGAGAACTCGCTGCTGAACCACCTCACGCATGATATCGTCGTCGTCCATGACCCCCAGCCGCTTCCACTTATCAAGTACTACCGGAAAGGTGGGCCCTGGATATGGCGCTGCCACATTGACCTGGGAGCACCTAACCAGGAATTATGGTCGTATCTGGCTCCATACGTTGAACGTTATGATGCGGCGATACTCAGTTCCACGGATTACACGCAGGACCTCATAACCCCTCAGGTCTTCTTCATGCCGGCAATCGACCCGTTCTCGGCTGTCAATAAGGACATGTCGGATGACGAGGTCGCTGGGAGGCTTTCTCATCATGGAATACCGACTGACCTGCCACTGATTGTGCAGGTATCGCGCTTTGACACCTGGAAGGATCCGCAGGGGGTGATTGACGCGTTCAATATCGTGAGGCAGGAGATGCCCTGTCGTCTCGTACTGCTTGGCAACGTGGCGACGGATGACCCAGAGGGGCCGCAGGTATATGAGTCACTGCTCGGTCAACAGTCTGATGACATAATCATAATCAGCTATCAGGATATGGCGCTGGTGAATGGGTTGCAGCGGAAGGCCGCAGTGGTGTTGCAGAAGTCGTTGCGTGAGGGGTTTGGATTGACCGTCTCCGAGGCGATGTGGAAGGGCACCCCTGTCATAGGGGGCGATGTCGGTGGTATCAAGCTGCAGATCAAGGACGGTGAGAATGGCTTCCTTGTCTCGTCGGTTGAGCAGGCTGCTGAAAGAATCGCCTCCCTGCTGAAGGACCCTGATATGGCTCACGAGATGGGTCTGAAAGCCCGCGAGACGGTGAGGAAGAAGTTCCTTCTGAGTCGCTATCTGGAGCAGTATCTTGACCTGTTCAACTCGTTCGAGACCGTCTACCGCATACGCCCTTAGTAGCCGAGGTGGAGGGAGTATTCGTCGTCGCCGAATATCACGCGGGGGTGGTGTCGAGGGTCTGGAGCGAACCGGCGAACAGGCTTGGAGTCTCTGGTGACTCCTTCTTGGCGGACTCGAGAGACGTCTGGCATCGCGCCAGCACTGTGGCCAGTTCGTCCCTGAGTTCGGCTACGACGTTGGCCTCCACTGCCTGGCGAGCGCGGACTATTGCCCTCTCGAAGTGGCGAGCCTTGCTGTTGCCGTGCATTATCTGAACCACACCATTGACGCCCCACAGCATCCCGCCGCCGGCGCTCTCGGCTCGCGTCAGCCGTGTGAATGTCGACATCTGACAGAGAACTCGACGGCCTGGCCCCATCAGCGGCCGGTCCTTCAGACGATTGGTCACCCAGCGCGTGAAGCAAGGCCCGAGGCTCTCATAGAACTTGAGGAGCACGTTGCCCACGATGCCATCGCAGACGATGACATTCGCCTTGCCGGTGAGTACATCGAAGCCCTCCACGTTGCCCACGAAGTTCAGACCGCTCTGTTCGAGGAGGGAATAGCTTTCCTTCACAATGCGGTTTCCCTTGCCTCGTTCAGTTCCAGTGCTGAGGAGTGCTACCTTCGGTTTCTCAACATGAAGTACCTGTCTCGCGTACACATCCCCAATGGCCGCGAAAGAGAGCATGTGGTGGGGCTTGCAGTCTACGTTGGCTCCACCGTCAACGAGGATGGTCTCGGGAGCGAGACCCACAAGGGGAACGCAGACGACCGGTCGTGCGATGCCTGGCATAACGCCGATGAAGTGCATTGCGCTTACCGACGTCGCACCTGTAGAGCCGGCACTGACCATGGCATCAGCTTTGCCGTCACGGACGAGTTTCGCGGCCATTGCCACGGAGGACAATGCCTTGCGTCGCAACGCGTTCGTGGCGGACTCACCTTCGCGAATGCCTTCGCGGGACTGGACGACAGTGACGTGTTCGGGCCACCCCCCACACCGGTAAATCTCTAGCGCGAGCTGGTCTGGCGGGCCTACGAGGATGACCTCGACGCCACCCCGCTGAGCTGCCTTGAGCGCTCCCTTGACACTGTCCGCAGGTGAGTTGTCACCCCCCGCAGCATCAACAGCGATACGAATTCTTCTTGACAATGGACAACTCCATGCGTGAAATGCGTTGACTAACGTATAAGACTACTTGCAACTTCTTGATAGTGCAAGTCCGGTAGGGTACAGTTCGTGTTTGGGAATCGTAGTGTGAAGTTGGTTGACTTCAGCAGTTGTCTTGTCTACATTCGGGATGTTGGTTGGTCGTGTAATGTCCTCGAGCATGTTCCAATTCCATCCGGGAATCTAGTTGGAGGTGGTGGAAATGCAGCGGGTGAGAGTGGTAACGGATAGCACTGCGGACCTCGACCCACAGACAGCGGGTGAGTTGGGAATCGAGGTGCTACCTATCTACGTGCGCTGTGGCGACAAGACGTTTCGTGATGGCGTCGATATCAGCCCTGCCGAACTGTACACCAGTCTCGATACACTGGTGATGCATCCTACCACCGCACAGCCCGGCCCTGAAGACTTCGCACGCGTGTACTCAGATGCGCCCGGGATGGATATCGTGTCCGTCCACATTTCGTCGCACATCAGTGGGACCTGCAACTCGGCCAGGATCGCATGTGGCATGCTTGCGGGTGACAGGCAGATAGAGATTGTGGACTCCAAACTCAACTCCGCTGGTCTTGCCCTCGTCGCAATGGCCGCTGCGCGAGTAGCGCGTATGGGCGCGGCGTTTGAGGACGTTGTGGGCGTGGCACGGAGAGCCGCTGCAGAGGTCAAGATGCTGGGATTGTTCGATACTATGAAGTACCTTGCACGAGGGGGGAGAATCTCTCCTGCGATTGCGTTGGCTGCCGGTATTCTTCGCGTGAAACCTGTGCTTACGTTCCGGTCAGGGGAGCTTGTCCGCGCCGGCCTCGTACGTTCTCGTACAGAAGGCAAAGATAGACTGCTTAAGTTTGTGGCTGCACGTGCCCCAGTGGGGGAGATTGCGGTGTCTCACAGCACGAATTCCGAGGAAATCGAGGGTTTCGTCGAGCGTCTCAAGGGGCTGGTTCATGTTCCGCATATCCCTGTGTTTGAAATGGGAGCCGCGTTGGGCATTCATGGTGGCCCCGGGATGATAATAGTGGCGGTACGCACGCAAGCCTGAGGGTCGTTTGCGAAGGGGGTGCTTTCGTGGAATTCGTGAATACTTTTCTCGTTTCCTTTGTCACAGTGTTTGTCTTTTTCAACTGTGTCTTTGTGCTGGCTTTGCGTGTGCGTGACAACAGTATCGTGGACGTTGCCTGGGGTTTGGGTTTCATTCTTGTCGCATTTGTGACGCTTGCCGTGTCCGGAAGACTTGAGGCGCGGCAACTTATCGTCGTGATGCTGGTGGTTATCTGGGGACTGCGTCTTGCCATTCGAATCTTCCGGCGTAATCGCGGTAGAGGAGAGGATTTCCGCTACAAGAAATGGCGTGAGGATTGGGGAGAACACTGGAAACGACATGCCTACCTGTTCGTGTTCATGGGACAGGGCATCATGATGTTGCTCATCACGATTCCAATCATGCTGCTGAATACGTATGCGGGACCATCGCTGGGATGGTTGGACGCGGTGGGTGTCGCTGTCTGGGGCATTGGCTTTCTGTTCGAATCGATCGGAGATGCCCAGTTGGACACTTTCCTCAAGGACCCTTTGAACAGGGGTACCATCATGGACCGGGGACTGTGGCACTACACTCGACATCCGAACTACTTTGGCGAAGTGGTGCAGTGGTGGGGAGTCTATCTCATCGTGCTCTCAGTCGCATGGGGGTGGGCAGGCATCGTGGGACCGGTGACTATCACCGTGCTCATCGTTGCGTATTCCGGCATCCCCTTGCTTGAGAAGACGATGATGAAGAATCCCGACTACGTCCAGTATGCCCGGCGGACCAGCGTATTCTTCCCTTTGCCACCAAAGGACATCAGGGAGCGGGAGTGACAGCCTGGCGTGACGATAGTCGACTACACTGACGGAGGCAGGGACTGATGGCGCGCAACTATCATGAAGGAAAGAGTGGCTGGCACGTCGCTCCGATGAACCGGCTGGAGTGGGTCGAGACCGGACTGAAGGTGACAGCCATGGTCATTGCCTTCATCGTGGTCGTGCGGGTCATTGTTTCAGGAGACTTCTCGTGGTCGGGCGTGGATGGCGGGTTGCAGGCGCGCATATTCAGGTGGATGGCAATCGCCCTGGCAATCGCGATTGTCGATAGACTGCAACAGCGGGAACTTGTATCGATAGCGTTTGTGATTTTCAACGACCTGGCGCATTGGAGTATGCATTTTGCGTTGTTGAGCGGATTCTCGATGGCAGCACCCATCGTTGCCTACTGTGCACTGATGGCTGCAGGTGACGTAGTGAAGATAGTATTCTTTGCGACGACGGGATACACCGTGCGAGGTGCACCCAGGGCTCTTCTGGTGGCAGGTGTCGCTGCCTTCGTGGTCGGCTATGTAGTGATTCTCGTTCTCAGTCTCTAGAGCGGCACTTCTGCCCGGTAGGTGGCCGCCGCGGAGGATTACTCCACGACGACGGCGGTTCCGTAGGCGAGAATCTCTGAGGCGTTCTGCATCACGAGCGACGTGCTGAATTTCAGTCCGACAACGGCGTTGGCACCCTGCGCTTCGGCGTCCTCAACCAGTCGAGCTATTGCCTCTTCTCGAGACTCGCCCATCATCTTCGAGTACTCGACTATTTCGCCGCCCACGATGCCGCGGAGACTTGCGACGATGTCTGAGCCGATGTGGCGAGCTCGTATCGTGCTGCCTTTCACCCAGCCAATCGTGCGTACTATCTTCTTGTTAGCTATCGTGTCAGTCGTGACTACAATCATCTGTCCACTCCCTTGAATCGGTCATTCTTGTTCGATCGCAGACGGTCTCTCAGCACAACTCCAAGGAGTACCAGGAGGCCAAGGCCGACCGCGCCCACCGCGATGCGAATCAGGAGGTCTACTTCCGGGTCTATGAAGAACTCCTTGATGCCCCAGACTGCCAATACCACTGCTCCTATGCCAATCAGTGCGTAGGCCAGCTTCTGCATTCCCTTCCCTCCCTGCTTGCTTGTAGCTTCTGAAAGTGAAGAGCCGACATGATAGCATATCCGCTGTACCGTGTAAGCAGAAAAAGATGGGTCGCTTTCCACGTTGCACGATTGACGTATGCCAATCGGTGAAGTAGCATGTTTGTGTGAGTAATCGCATTTATGCGTATGTGACGGCGGATCTGGCATGAATGACGTTGTGAATGTGGTCCGGGCGCTGTCAGCAGACATCCGGTTACGTCTGTTGCGCCTGCTTCGGAGTGGCGAGATGAGCGCGGCTGAGATCGAGCACACGCTCGGAATGCCCCGGCAGACACTGTCGTACCATCTGCACGTGCTTGAGGTGGGCGGACTTGTCACGTCACGGCGGGATGGTCGACGTCTCGTGTATGCCTCTTCGCTTCCTGCAGTCGCCGATTCAGGTGGCGAGTTCGAACGGTTCCTCACCCACGCGCTTGACGAGGTTCGCTAAGAGCGGTCTTCAATTCGGCACTCTCGTGCCTTGCTTCCGTGTCAACAGGTGTGATTGCTGTTGTGTTGAGGGGTGTGACTGATGAGCAGTCCGTTCGGTGAGCACGTTGATGTGCCCGTAGCGCAGTATGATACGGGCGATACGTATCGGATGGTTTCCATTGATGCCGGTTACGAGGCATCGGAGGAGGACATCGCCTCCATTGTCAGTATCTGCAACGAACCGCTCGTCTATCGATTCCTGTTCCGTGACAGACTTGATGGGAACGCGTATGCAGAGCAGGATGCACAAGAGTTTCTGGATTGGGCTCGGAATGGTTGGATATCAGGGAGGCATTGCTTTTTCCTTCTCCGGTCTCCAGGTGGTGTCATTGCCACGTGTATAGATATCGGGGAACTGGATGAATCCGGCGAGGCACTGGTCGGGTATTGGGCTGGCGCCTATCACCGTGGAGTGATAACGAACGCGATGGACCGCCTGGCGGAGCTTGCTGCGGACGCTGGCTATCGGAAACTCGTTTCCCTGGTTGAAGAGGAGAATTTGCGGTCACTCGCGGTTCTCAAGCGAACAGGATTCACTCACGTTGGCTCTCAAGAGCATTCCCTCACACGCCTTGATCGGCCTGTTGGGAAGACATTGAAGTTCCGGCGCTACGAGCGCGCCCTGTAGTACGGAGCTGGTTCCTCTGTCACCTCTTCATGATTGAGAGAACCACTTGACATTGCACCACGTGAGTTGTATAAATATACAATATTCATGTGGAGGTGTCTGTCATGACGAGGGGTGGTGCAAATAGTACACGGGACAGGGTTCTCTCCTTTACCAGGTCGTTCATCGCTGAGAAGGGCTATTCACCTTCGGTGAGCGACATCGTGGATGGCTGTCATTTAAGCTCTCCGAATCTCGCTCAGTACCACCTGAATGTATTGGAACGTGAGGGAGTGTTGCGCCGGGAGCCCGGCGTGTTTCGGAGCATTCAGATTGTACAAAGTAACAACTTTGAAGTTCCCCTGCTGGGCACGATTGCCGCAGGTTCTCCGATACCCGTGCCCGAATCGGATAACTGGGTTGCGAATGCCGAAGAGATGGTCGGCCTGACACGTGAGCTTGTGGGTGATGCGGAAAACCTGTTTGCGTTGCGTGTGAAGGGAAGGTCGATGATAGACGCCTGCATCATGGATGGCGACATCGTCATCATGGAGGCGACACAGACGACCCATGACGGAGACATGGTGGCGGTCTGGCTCAAGGACGAACATGAGGTCACCCTCAAGCGTATCTACAGGGAGAGTGGGCATATCAGGTTGCAGCCTGCGAACCGCCAGATGGAGCCTCTCTATGTGGACCCTGCAAACGTAGAGATCCAGGGTAGAGTGGTGGCGGTGATACGAAAACTGGCGCGCTGAGCGCTCCTCAACGGAGTTCATTCGATGCACATCGCATGTCTTCACCTGCCGCACTTTGCCGTCCAGGTTGAGAGGAAAGGACATCCTGCGCTTCGTGGGAAGCCCCTCATCATCGGTCGCTACCGTCATGACATGGGGTATGTTTCTGATGTCTCAGAGGAAGCCGCAGCCTGCGGAATAGCGCCGGACATGCCCCTGCGGCAGGCGTATTCCCTCTGTCCTGATGGTGTGTTCCTGCCCTACAGTGAAGACACGTGTGGGGAAGCCTTCTCCCTCGTGCTCCTGCAGGTGGCACAGATGTGTCCAATCGTAGAGCCGTATGCACCATCGCACATCTTCATGAATCTCCGGTACGAGGCGGATGAGGTCAGGTTTGTTGAAGAGGTGACGGCTGCAGTGGAGAGGGAATCCGGGTGCTCCGTCTCATGTGGTATGGGGTCCGCACGGTTCGTGGCGCGTATCGCTTCTGAAGAGGCGGACCTGCACCGGATAGTGGTTGTTCCTGACGGAGAGGAGCAGGCGTTTCTCCGGGAACTGCCGCTGGAGAGTCTTCCCGTCTCGTCAGGGACGATCCGAAGGTTACGTTTGTTTGGTATATCACGTGTAGGAGAGTTGCTTTCCTTGCCGCGTGCTGCGGTTGAGTGCCAGTTCGGGAAAGAGGGACAGAAGCTCTACGAGCTTGCGCGTGGTCTCGATGACTCGCGGATAGGGCAGTGGGAGAAAGAGAGTGAGTGTGTCCGCGGGAGATGTTTCGATGTGCCTGTTGAGGATAGTGGTCAGTTGTGTGAATCGATAGAGGAATTGCTTGAATCGCTGTGTTTCGACCTGAAGGCGCGGTGGCAGTGCTGCCGGACCCTGGTGCTCACGCTGTCTTTTGAAGAGGGGGACGTAGCGCAGAAGGAGTTGCATTTCAAAGAACCGACCGCGTCACAGCGACTGATGGCACAGCGGCTTGTGAGCTATATCACCCGCTCTGTAGAAGTAGCACCGGTCAATGAGTTGAGCCTTGTAGCCAGCGACCTTTGCGCGGAATCTGGAACGCAGATGTCGTTTCTCGATGGGCCCCGGCGGTCAGATGAGGGATTCGCGAAGGCCATTGAGGTTCTGCAGCAGAGGTATGGGAGAGGCGTGATGAGAAAAGTGGTGGCACGCAGGAACGGCAGACTGCCGGAGGAGCGGTTCTCTCTCACTGCGTGTGAGGTGGATGAAAAGTGAACAAACTCGAGTGGCAGGCGCAGGAGATAGAAGTGACGGAATCGGACGACTGTGAGCCGGTTGCGGTCATGTTCGGTGGTAGGAAAAGAGTCGAGTGCATCATGAGCCGCTGGCGGATAAGCCAGGAGTGGTGGAAGCAACCGGTAGAGAGGGATTACTTCAGCGTGCGACTTGAGGACGGGATTATCTGCGAGGTGTTCAGGGACCTCGCCACTGGTGGCTGGCAACTCCAGCGGGTATATGACTAGGAACGGTTTTTGGTCCGCGGGAGTCTATATGAGGCGGAGTGTGGCAGGAGTCGAGTGGTGGTTCTCCTCACGCATGGAGGGGCCGCTAGTCATCGTTGCTGCTGTGCCTCCGTATCTCGTCTACTACGATGCAAGTGCACAGGACGAGCAGCGTTGCGAGGATGATTTGCCCGAAATAGAGGGGGTAGAGGAAGGTCTCGGCAACGCCGCCTCCAAAGGTTCTCTCAAAGAGCGGGCCATAGACCATGTATCCCAAGAACGTGAGAAGGAAGAAGGCGATCGGAGTGTAGAGCACGGGCTTCACCGATACCGAGTGGATGATTCGCTTGCTCTTTCTCTCTGCAGCATCGTAGATGATGTCATTCACGCTCACCTCTATGAACGTTGCTATCCGTTTGAGCATATCGATGTCGGGGAATGCCTTGCCTGTTTCCCAGTTCGAGACTGCCTGTCGGGTGACATGCAGTTCAGTGGCCATGTCTTCTTGGGACAGCCCGTGTCTCTTGCGGAAGTGTTGGATGTTTTTGCCGACTGTGTTCATGTGCTGACTCCTTCTCGAAACCATAGCAGAAATCGCCGGGGCAATGTCGCAATGTTTGTGTGCGTCACGAAGGCAGCTCGGCTTTACGTTCGTACATATGCTGCAGGCAGGGCGCCATGACGAGTTACGTGGAACTTCACTGTCACTCGGCGTTCTCCCTCCTGGACGGTGCCTCACTACCTGAGGAACTGGCGAGCCGCGCTGCCGAATTGGACATGCCTGCACTCGCGCTTACCGACCACGACGGCCTCTATGGCGCGGTTCGTTTCTACAATGCGTGCAAACAGGAGGGTATCAAGCCTGTTATCGGCGCGGAGATGACACGTGAGGACGGCTCACATCTCACTCTCATTGCGCTGGATGCGGTGGGATACTCGAACCTGTGCCGGATGATAACGAAGTCGCAACTTTCCGGTCCCAGGGGCCATCCCGTGTTGTCATGGGAGACACTGGCGACTCATTCGTCAGGGTTGCTGTGTCTATCGGGCTGTGGCAGAGGTGAGATTTCGCAGCTCGCCAGGAGTGGTGCGCGTGTGGGTGCGCGGAAGGTTGCGTCCCGCTACATCGAACTCTTCGGCAGTGACCGGTTCTACATGGAGTTACAGAACAACATGTATCCCGGAGACGCAGGTCTCTGCGCCGTCCTTGTGGAACTGGCGCATGAGTGTGGTATCGGCTACGTGGCGACCAACAATGTGCACTACGCGAGGAAGGCGTCACACCGCCTTCATGACGTGCTGACCTGCATCAGGAACCACAGCACGCTTGAGGAATGTGCTGAACTTAGATTGAACGCCGAGTTCTATCTGAAGTCTCAGCCGGAAATGGCCCTGTTGTTCAGGGACTACCCTGCGGCGTTGCAGGCTGCTGGTGAGCTGGCGGAGCGGTGTAATGTGACGCTTGAGTTCTCAGACTACCGTTTTCCCGTCTTTTCCGTGCCTGAGGGGGAGAGTGTGAGGAGCTACCTTGCTTCTGTCGTGTGGCGCAATGCGAGGAGGCGGTATGAAGAGATTACTTCTGAGGTGCAGAGCCGGGTTACTGAAGAGTTGGCCCTCATAGAGAAACTGGACCTGTCCGGTTACTTCCTCATCGTCTGGGACATCATGGAATATGCGAGGCACCACGGCATTCCGGCCCAGGGGCGTGGCTCGGCGGCGAATTCAATCATCGCCTATATCCTGGGCATCACGAAGGTCGACCCCATCAGGAACCGTCTCTTCCTTGGCCGGTTCCTCAATGAGCAGATGGCCTCTATCCCGGATATAGACATCGACGTGTCTACCTCACACAGAGAGGAACTCATCCAGTACGTGTATGGCAGATATGGCGAGGAATATTCGGCAATGGTGTGTACGTACGTGACATTCCAGTCACGGAATACCATTCGGGAGGTTGGCAAGGTGTTGGGTATGCCGGTCCATGTGATTGACCGCCTGGCGAGGTCTGTCTCGTGGTCAGGATATGGCGCCGGGGGCTTGCGGAAGGAACTCTCCTGTGTCGAGGAGTTCAAGGCGTATTTCGAGCAGGTGCCGTGGCGGGATTTCGTGACTATCTGTGGGCAACTGGAGGATTTTCCAAGGCATGTTTCCATTCACAATGGAGGGATGCTCATCTCATCGTGTCCGTTGAGCGACATCGTGCCGCTTGAAAGAGCGGCCATGCCCGGCAGAATCGTCTGTCAGTGGGACAAGGACGGGGTTGCAGATGCAGGGTTGATAAAGATAGACCTCCTTGGGCTGCGGATGCTCTCTCTTCTCGATGAAGCGCGCGTACTGGTGGAACGTGAACATGGCGTTGTGCTGGACCTGGACGCGCTGCCGCAGGACGATGCCGGCGTGTACGACATGATAGGCCGGTGCGACACCATCGGAGTCTTCCAGATTGAGAGCAGGGCTCAGATGCAGACGCTTCCCCGCACAAGGCCTCGCTCCATCGATGACCTCACGGTGGAGGTATCCCTCGTGAGGCCCGGACCTATCCAGGGGAACATGGTGCATCCTTACATAAGACGGCGCAACGGACTGGAGAAGGTCACGTATCTTCATCCCAGGCTGGAGCCGATACTGTCCGAAACGCTGGGCGTTATCCTCTTTCAGGAGCAGGTTATCCAAGCGGCTATCGCGATAGCGAATTTCACTCCGGGAGAAGCCGACCAGCTGAGACGGGCGATGAGCCGGAAGCGCTCGAATGATGCCATCGAGCGAATGAGAGAACGCTTCATGCAGGGAGCGGTGGCGAATGGCGTGGGGGCGGAATGTGCTGAGCGCGTGTTCGCGGCGCTGGGGGGATTTGCGCAGTATGGTTTCTGCAAGAGTCATGCGGCCGGCTTCGCTCTTATCTGCTACCAGTCCGCATGGCTCAAACTTCACTACCCTCTTGAGTTCTATTGCGCTCTGCTGAATAACCAGCCGATGGGATTCTATTCCGCGGAGGTGGTGGTCCATGACGCACAGCGCCACGGCGTTCGTATCCTGGCAGTGGATGCGAATCTGAGTGAGACCGCCTGCTCTATCGAGAACGGATGTATCCGTCTCGGGTTGGGCTATGTGAAGAAGGTTGGTGCGAGGGTTGTTGAGAAGGTGCTGGACAGTCGGCGCGACGGACCATTTCTGTCACTTGAGGATTTCTATTTCAGAACGGAACTCGAGAGTACGACGGTTGAGAATCTCATCCTCTCGGGTGCTTTCGATTTCTGTGGAGAGCCGAGGCGCAATCTCCTGTGGCAGCTTGGAACGCTAGAGAAGCGCGGTCCCCGCGAGCTTCCCCTCGAATCGGGTGGGACGGTTGTGTCGCTCCCTCAGATGAGCCCCCTTGAGGAGATGCGTTGTGACTATAACGTGCAGGAGATGTCAACAACCCATCACCCGATGGGAGTGCTGAGAGGGAAGCTGGAGGGGAAAGACCTTGTGAAGAGTTCCGACCTTGCTGTGCTTGGAGACGGCGTGAGGGTGCGGTTGGCGGGCTACGTTATCATGAAACAACGGCCTCCCACCGCGAAGGGCTTCGCCTTCATCACGATGGAGGATGAAGAGGGAATGATCAATGTCGTAATTCGCCCTGATGTGTATGAACGATACCGGCAGGTATGTATCTTTAATCCGGTGCTGATAGTTGAGGGGACGGTGCAGAAGAAAGATGGCACGTTGAATGTGAGGGCGGAATCAATCCATCCTGTGGTGCTGGGCAACGAAGAGTCACTTCCAAAACGAAGCAGGGCACACAGGAAGCCGCTCTCACAGACCAGTTGACAGTGCGAACGCTTCGTTCTAGTGTGAGGGACAGTCTGGACGGAGTTGTCTGCCGTCCCAAAGCTGACTGGAGGGGGCTTCGCCATGGCAGAACCTGCACCATCATCGGACGACCGAACCACGATCGGAGATCTGAAACGGCTCATCCAGGAGTTCGTCGATGAACGTGACTGGGGCAAGTACCACAATTCCAAAGACATCGCCATCGCGATAAACGTGGAGGCGGGAGAACTCCTCGAGCTGTTCGAATGGGTGCGTGAGGCGGATATCCCTGACCTGCTTGAGGACACTGAGAAGCGTCGACGGGTGGGCGAGGAGATGGCGGATGTGGTGATGCTCTGCCTGAATTTCGCGTCCGTCGCGGGTTTCGATGTGGCGGAGACGGTCGGCCGAAAAATGGCCAGGAACAAGGCGAAGTATCCCGTTGAACTCGTCAAGGGGAACTACCGTAAGTACACGGAACTGCGGTCACACAAGGCTGCACCTGACCACATCTGATAACGAAGCGGTGCCACCCCGGAGGGCGGCACCGCCTGACTTCCAATCATCTATCCGGTCTGGAGTGACTACATCTCGGAAGCGAGCTTGCCTTCATAGGCATGCTCGAAAAGTGTAATCATGCCGTCCTCGGTGACCTCTCTCGGGTTCCTGCGGCAATGGTTCGGACTCTTCAGCACGTTGCGCGCGAGCATCTGAATCATGTCCTTCTCGACGTCCACAGACCTCAGAGACATCGGTAGGTCCAGGTCGAGGAGCAGTTTCTTGAATGCCACCGGAGCGAGGAACGCTGCATCTCGCAACGACAATCCGTCTATGTTCTCTCCGAGTACCTCGGCGATGTTTGCATGCTTCTCGAGTTGCGCAATCGCGTTGTACTCCATGACGTACGGGAGCGTAATTGCTATCGCATAGCCATGCGGGTAGTGCAGCTTCGTTGCCGGGTACACGAACGCGTAGCCGCACGCATGGCCGATAGTCGTGTCAGCGTTGCCCATCACGATGCCTGCGAGAAGTGATGCGAGGGCCATCCCCTCTCTCGCTTCCATGTCGCCGCCATTGCAGTATGCGGCGCGGAGGTACTTGTCGACGAGGCGCATCGATTCCAGTGCCAGCGCATCGGTCAGGGGATTCGCCTGCTTGGATTGATATCCCTCAATGGCATGGCACAGTGCGTCGATACCGGTGTTTGCAGTCACCGTGGCTGGCATTGACGAGGTGAGCGTCGGGTCCACGATGGCGACATCCGGGTAGAGCATGGAACTCACCAGCCCGACCTTCAGTTCGGGAGTGGCAAATACGGCGGTATCAGAGACTTCACTGCCTGTGCCTGCGGTTGTGGGGCAAAGCGCGAGTGGGGCAAGAGGATTGGTGAAACCATCCTTTATCCATCCCATGATGGTTCCCTGGTTCTTCAGAGAAACGGCGGCTGCCTTGGCGATGTCTATGGCGCTTCCGCCTCCGAGTCCGACGACACTGTCGAAACCACCTTCTCGTGCGAATGCAATGGCTTGCTCTCCTATCTCGACAGAAGGCTCCGCCTGCGCCTCATCCCATATCGTGGATGAAATGCCGCTCTCTTTGAGTACGGCCTGTATCTTGTCTGCCCACCCCGCCTCACGTATCGTGCGGTCGGTAATTATGACTGTCTTTGTGGCTCCTACCCCCTTCAGTTCGGTTCCGACCTGGTCGATGGTCCCCGTGCCGAAGAGTATCTTCTTGGCTGTCCTGAATGGGAAGCTCGCGAACATCTGTTTTCCCCCTGTACATAGTTGCGCAGCGACATGCGCATCCGGCCTGCCTCTGCTACAGGGACATTATACAGTGCCGTGTGGTGAAAATGTGAGAGGGTTCGTCCCTGCGAGGATGTCGATACCACTGCGTCTGACCTGACGTTCGGTCAGACCACTCGTGGAGTGAGTGGTGAGGGACACTAGCGATCCCTGAGATCGTCAGCTACTGTGGTCGGACTTGAAGTACTCTGACACCGTCTTTCCGAAATCTTCCGCCGCCGTCCCTGCCTGCCGGAACTTCTCCTTCACATCCTCGTCCTCGAACCTGTGGCCCAGGGTGGCGGCGGATTGTGCCGCCGCATCTCCAAACTCCCTGGCCTTGGCCTTCAGTTCCGGGTCGCTGAATATCTCACTGATGGCCTGTCCGAATGCCGTGAACATCTGGCCGAGGCTTTCTCCCGCGCTGCGGTTGTTCTCACTGCTTTCGTCCATATGGCCCTCCTTCGTGGCTCAAACTCCCGTGACTGCGTCGACGGGCGCATCAGGACATGTCCCGCTGAAGCATCAGGAACGGGCGTCTATGTCTTCGTTTCTTTGGGGTTGACGGTGATGACGGGGATGCACGTGTGTCTAATGACGTGGTCCGCAACACTTCCAAACACGAGTCGCCCGATGTTCTTCCTTCCGTGTGTGGCGATTGCGATGAGGTCAATCTCGTTGGCTGTCGCATACTCGACTATCGTATTGCCTGGGCTTCCCTGTATGGTGACAGCCTCTGTAGCGATTCCTTGTTCTCTCAGTCTCTCCGCAAGCTGGTCAAGATACGTCTGTGACGTGAAGGCGAGTCGTCGCATCTCGTCTTCAACAACACTCTCCGCTCCCTGCGCGGACGCAGCAGCCAGCGCTGACGGCACGTTCACCACCTGGACCAACACGAGAGATGAAGAATAGCTCTGGGCGATGCTCGTGGCGTAGGGAATCATCTGTTCCGCAAGGCTCGACCCATCCAGGCAAAGAAGAATCTTCTTGAACACTGTCTCACCCCCTCTGTCAATTCATCGATTGGCAGCCAGGTCCTGAATAGAATCACGCTACGCCAACATTGGCACTACGTCAACTTGCTCGTGCTAACGATTGCAATTGCAGCCCCCGGGAACCTCATCAATAGTCGTGGAATACACTTCCCTGTTGAAGACCTTGAAGAAGACCTCTTCCGTGGCAGTGAGCCCGAACCTGTCTGTCACAATCACCGTCGCGGTGACCTCCGCTTGTTCGTTGGGAGGCGTGAAGAGAACCACGCTGCCACTTGGTTCGATTGTCCCGCCGTCGCACGACCATGAGTAGGTCAACTCGGTGTCACGAGCCGAGGCGACACACTCAAGCTCGCAGATACACCTGCTGCCCTTGAGCAATCTGAACCCCCAGTCGTACTCCTTGCTGTATTCGAGCAGTTGTGGCAGTACGATGATGTCGTCTATCGTTGGTGGTTCGCTCGGCGCAACCTTGACAAGTTCAGAGTGTGTGCATGCCGCTCCCAGTGCATCGGTGACCACCACAGAGACAACATACGTACCCTTGGCCATGGGGGCTGTCCACTGAACCGTGGGCCCGGTTCCCGAAAATGAGCCTGCCACGCATGACCATGTGAAATCGAGGGCGTGCCCGTCAGTGTCGGTTGCGTCACACGTCAGCGGTGTTGCCTGTCCCTGCAACAGAAATGGGCGCTCACACGACACGGCGTTGATGATGGGTGATTGATTCCTTGCCACTGTCACGAGTGTGACGGAAGAATCTGTTTCTCCAGCACCATCGGAAACCTCAACCATGATGCCGTATGAACCCTCTCGCTGGGGAGCCGTCCATGTTGCTGTCTCGCCGTGGGTGACCAGAGTGCCGCCCGTCGATGACCACGTGTAAGAGAGAACATCGCCATCCTCGTCATGGGCTGCACAGAACAGAACGCATGATTGCAGAGCGTACACCTCGTCGTGCGACGCGACAAACGTCTCAATCGACGGGCGAGCATTCTCAGGCTCTGGGTCTACGGTGGGGACGAAGAAGAACGTTCCGAAGAGCAGCACGGCAAAAGCAGTGCCGAGAATATTGATTGCAGAAGATTTGGACGACGAACCCATAGCACTCTATCTCTTGTCACTGATTGCCACGGGGGTGGCCTTTCTGCTCAGCCAATTCTAGCCGAAACAATACTGCACAACAAGCTGGAACACCTGTGCGTCTTGCTGCGATAATCGCCCTCACGTCGAGGTGGCCCGTCTTCTGGAATGCCTGAAACGGTTGGGATATAGTGGCACGACAGGAGGGCGTCAGTTCATGAAAGAATTGTATGAGAGCAGCGAACTCAACGGCATGGTTCTGAGGAACCGGTTTGTCCATTCTGCGACCAATGAGGGCATGGCGAACAACGACGATGGCACTGCGACCGAGCGGCTGATTCGTTTGCAGGAAGAGTTGGCGGAGGGCGAGGTTGGTCTCATCATTCCTGGCAACGCGTACGTAAGTGAACAGGGCAAGTCGCGGCCCGGCCAGACAGGAGTGCACAACGACGACACTGTGGAAGGGCTGACGAAGATGGCTGAAGCGGTGCATAGGCACGGGTCGGCAATTGCCCTGCAACTCACGCATGCCGGCGGCAACGTGCACGTCCCTATGGGGACGGGATACGCGCTGGGGCCGTCTGAAATGAAGCTGACCGATGTCCCCTGCAGACAGATGACGAAGGACGATATCGCTCAGACGGTCGCCGATTTCGCGGCAGCCGCAGTCCGGGCGAAGCAAGTGGGCATGGACGCAGTCCAGCTGCACGGTGCGCACTCCTACCTCCTCTCAGAGTTCGTGTCGCCGTATTTCAACAAGAGGACTGACGAGTATGGTGGTTCACTTGAGAACCGGGCGCGGATGGCCATCGAGACGATTCACGCAGTGCGCGATGCGGTCGGGCCTGATTATCCTGTCCTCATGAAGATCAATTCTGATGACTACCTGGTCGGAGGGTTTCCCCTCGTCGAGATGCTGCCCTATGCGCTGATGCTGGAGAAGGCAGGAGTGGACTCCATAGAGATAAGCGGCGGGACGCATTTCAGCGACCCGCGATTCTTCTGTTCAAGGCCTGTCGGCACCGTTCCGAAGGAAGAGGAGCTCTACTTCAGGCAGGCGGCGCAGATATACCGCACGGCGGTCAAGGTTCCATTGATGCTGGTTGGCGGCGTGCGCTCATTCGATGTGGCGGAAAGCGTTGTTACCAGCGGGCTTGCTGACTACGTTTCGCTGTGTCGACCGCTCATCAGGGAGCCGTATCTTGTGAAACGCTGGCGCGAGGGTGACAGGAGTCCGGCGACATGCATATCGTGCAACTTGTGCTTCGGTCCGGTGAGAGCAGGTGAAGGTGTGTACTGCGTGGCTCTCGAGCGGCAAAGTCAGAAGAGTGGTTCGTAGGTTTCTACTCCTGCCGTCAATGTCTGGAGCGCAGCGATCAGGCTTCCTGCTACCCAGAGAGAGCCCTGTCGAGTGACCATGCCGGTGCTCTCGACGCATGCGAGCGCCCTGGATGCGGCTTCGCAATCGACACCTAGATAGTCCGCCGCGGTTGTGGCGCTGACTATGGGGTGCTGGAACAGCATGTTCAACGTTCTTGCTGCGTCGTCATCCATGTGCGCTGCTTCGACGTGGTTCATGCTCATGGTGTGGAGGTGATGGACGCGCTGCAGACATGTGACCGTGTCCCTGGCGGAATCAGCAACTCCGAATAGATAGAACGATATCCAGTCTTCCCATGTGCCGTGCTGGCATACCTCAATCATTCGATAGTAGAACTCGGCGGATTGGCGCTGAAGGAAGTGGCCGACGAAGACCGCAGGGAACTTCTTGTGGGAGAGATGCTGGAGATAAAGAGGGGCGAAGATGAGTCCCATCGATTCGTTCATCGTCAGAAAGGGGTGTATAGCTGCATACTGGTAGTGTGCCATGGCGAGTCTTGCCAGTGGTGGGAGTGCACTTTCCGCGTGCAGATATCTCTCCCAGTTGTCCAGCAGGGAGTTCATCTCCTCCACAGGGGGAGGGACGAAGATCGCGGATGCGGGAGTTGACCCTGCCGGTCCTATCCAGTTCTGGGAGCGGCGAAAATGTCCCGGTGTGCTTCCTGTCTCGGCGATGCCGTCAAGTAGAACCTCGTGGAGTTCCCGCATGAGTCTGAGGCTCAATGGCAGCTCTTTCAGACGTACGCGTGCGTGCTCGTAGGTCCTGATGTAGTTGAGTGCGAGGCGGATACCTCGTCCTGCGGAGACGCCTGTTGCCTCGGCCGTAAGGATGTCCTCCATCGTGACATGGAATCCTTCAATCCGTGCGGATGCTATGGCGTCGCGTCTCAGTAGATGAGTCCCGAGGTGAGGTATGGTGGATGCGGAGAAGGACACTCCCAGTTCGCCCAGAGCGTAGCTCGCTGAGGCAAGAGCACTTACCGCATCTGCTCTCCATGCGATTGCAGGGGGAAGCGGATTGGGGACGAATGCGTCAATGCCCGTTCGGGTATGCGTAACCCTCCCTGAAGGAGATGCGGCAAACAGAGTCTTGTCCATGTGGTTGCAGAGAGGGCCCAGACTGCGTACGTTCATGCTATATCAGGGCGAGGACAGCTGCAAGGTTGCATGGAACTGCGCGCTGTCCTAAACCTGACGCTGGTTGAGTTCGTTAGACATAACAGAAGGTGTCTGTATAATGGTGCCCCTGACGAATATGAGTGTGAGGTGAGGACATGAAGAAGCTGCTCTTTGTGATTTTTGCGCTGCTGGTGGCGCTCCCCGGGTGTTCATACATAATGCCCCAGTCGAATCAGCCACCCCAGGCCTACATCGATGATGTCTCCCCGTTGGAACCCTTGACTGGCGAGGTAGTGAACTTCGTTGGACACGGGACCGACGTCGATGGTGATGTCGTTGCATACCGCTGGCGGTCCGACAAGGATGGCGAACTGAGTTCGACGAAGTCGTTCACTGTCAATTCCCTGTCGGTGGGCGACCACATCATCTTCTTCAAAGTACAGGACAACAATGGTGCTTGGTCAGCAGAAGTACGACGTTCTGTAAAGGTTCTCCCCGGTGCACCGATTCCTGCGAAAGTGAAGTCTTTTGCGGTGAGTCCGTCGTCGATTGAAGAAGGGGACACCGCGACACTTTCTTGGGAAATCCTGAACTCGTCAGAGGTCAGTATCAATCAGGGTATCGGCGTGGTACAACCGCTCGGCGAAGTTGACGTGTCTCCTGAATCTACGACGACCTATACCATCACGGCGACGGGTGGAGGCGCCACGGCAACGGCGCAGGTGACTGTTGAAGTCGACCCCGCAGAATTGGAGATTGTCTCTTTCGAGGCTGACCCCGAGTCGGTCCTATCCGGTGAAGTGTCAACGTTGAGTTGGGTAACCAAGGGGGCGACTGAGGTCAGGATTCTTCCGCTCATCGGTGTGGTGGAACTGTCCGGTACACACGATGTCACACCGACAGGCGAACAGACGTACACATTCACACTGGTTGCGACTGACGGAGATGAAACCATCACCAGAGTGGTGGAAGTTGAAAGCTCGGTGGCGATGCCGGACAGCTTTACGAAGGTCTTGACTCCAACGCTTACCAGAAGCGGATATGTCCGGGACAACGGGCAGGTGACGAAGGAATACATCTATGTCGGTGACGACAACAACGACTACAGTCTGCAGGCGTTCATGAGTTTCGACATCTCGGTACTACCTGATGACGCGATGCTCACGAGCGTGACCGTTGATTTCTCTGACTACTATCAGGTCTACGGAACGCCTTTCGATGACCTTGGCTGTTTGCGTTGCTACGTCGACGATTATGGCAGTCTCGGTAGCAGTGACTACTACACAGGGTCTCCTACCGGAGCTATCGACCGATGGTGTGACCTGGATGACCTTGATGATGTGGCCGTGAATGGGGATTTCAAGGACGCTCTCGAAGATAAGCTGGGGGACGACTGGTTCCAGTTGAGACTTCAGTTCACTGATGATGAGACGGATGGCAACGGTGATAACGATATAGTCCTGTGGAAAGCAGGTGACCTTCCCAGGCTCACAGTCAAGTACTACTCGTATGAAGAAGAGTAGTTGTTGGGCCTGCTGAACGGACTCTAGAATGGTTCGGACGGCGCAGTCATCGTGGAGGTGACTGCGCCGCCTTCTCATGTGTCCCGCATGGTGCTCAACACCGCACATCACCAGTGGTATACTTGCGCGGCCATTACGGCGGAGGTGAATCGTTCATGAGAGTTGCGGTAGTGGGCATCGGTGGTGTTGGTGGGTACTACGGAGGCAAACTGGCGTATGCCTATCCACAGGGCAGCGGACACGAGGTCATATTCTTCTGCAGAGGGGCGCACCTGGATGCAATCAAGCGGAGTGGTCTGAAGCTTGATTCCGCCGACGGTGAAATCACTGCTGTTCCTTCGCTGGCGACGAACTCAGCATCAGACATCGGGGTTGTGGATGTCGTGTTGTTGTGCGTTAAGGGCTACGACTTGCTGCAGACGGCCCGTTCTGTGGCGTCAATCATTGGGCCCGAAACAGTGGTCATTCCTCTTGGCAACGGTGTCAACAACGACGAAATCGTGAGAAGCGCATTGGAGTGTGGAGATGTGCTCAACGGCTGTGTCTACATTTCGACCCACATTGAGGCTCCCGGTTTCGTACAGCAAACCGGAGGGAGTCGCAAGCTCTTTTTCGGACCTTCTGAAGGCGATGTCGAACCGTACAGGGTGGTGGAGAGATTTCTTGTGGGGGCCGAAATCGATGCTGAGCTGACGTCTGATGTGCAGGAAAAAGTCTGGTCGAAGTTCGTCTTCATCGGTCCCGTGTCAGGAGTCACCTCTCTGCATGGTGTGTCAATCGGCCAGATGCTGGCTCAGCCGGACCTGAAATCTACCCTGTCGCAGATGATGCATGAAGTGGAGACAGTCGCTTCAAGGAAGGGCGTTTGTCTGCCTCCGGACATGGTAGAGAAAGCGCTCGCTACAGGGGCGTCATTTCCATTCGATACGAAGTCATCTATGCAGCTCGACGTTGAGAACGGGCGTAAGGCGGAACTGGAGACGATGCTCGGATACGTCGTCGCCGCAGGCCGCGACTTGGGTGTTGAAACACCCGCACATGTGAACATCTACGAGGCCCTTCGGTCGCGCACGGCCTAGGTATTCGTAGTCGCATGTACGTACACAGCGTTGTCTTTCGAGGACATGGTCTCTGGCGTAGACGAATAGTCGGTTCACTGGTCTGGTGTGGGATGGGTGGAACCCGCGCATGGTGACGTCATGAACAATCGAGCAGTTGCATCTCCAATCCTGCAAGGGTCCCGTCAAGAATGAGTGATATCTCGGAATCCCGACTTGTTCCTTGGCAGGTCGCGAGGGCATCACACGTGCTGAGGACCAGGGGACCACGGGAGCTCGCCCTGAGGGCAGTGAGGTACCTGAGGGACCAGTCTCGACACGTGTACTACTTTGCCTGCTACGTCATCTATGAGATTGATACGGCTGACTACATACGGGGCCTTGAGGCTCCTTCAATAGACGGACTCAAGGTATATGTACTGGAGAGCGAGAGTGATGTACGGCGATTGGTGGATGAGGGATATGAGGACCTGCGACGCGTTGTGAGACCTGCGACACGATGCTTGCAGGGAGGCGCGGTGGGTTTCTGCGCCTTCGTCAATCGCGATGTGGCTCACATCGCATGGGTGGGCTTCACCAGAGAGGCGCAGCGGATATTGGATGTGGTTCCGTACTTCGTTGACTTTGACCATGGAGAGGCCTGCTGGGGAGGGTCTTTCACGGCAGAACGATTTCGCAATCTGGGTATCTACCGTCACGTCATGGCGTGGCGACTGCGCTATTGCCACGAACGGGGCTATCGTGTCTTGGTGGATGCGACGAGGGTGGATAATGCACCGTCGCTGCGCAGTCAGTTCACGTACAATCCACGAACACGTGCATTCTACCGCTATAGACGCTTTCTACGCTGGTGTGACTGTACGGAGATGTGACCCAGGGTCCACGTGGGTTTCTTGTTGGGATGCGCTACCTGACAGTGTCAGCTTGACGCAAGAGTGAATGAGGATGCCACTCAAATCTGTGATACGAGAACACGAGTTGACTGTGGGCAGGTCGCGGTTCCGTCGCGTTCATTCGGGATTGCCTCGGACACGAGAGCATCTGTCGCTTCGGTCCTCCTGACGAAGCACTGAGGATTCGGTGTGACCGACCGCGGAGGGACGTAGTTCATGTGGCTGAGACGGCGAGTAGTCCGTATCTTCAAGGATGAGGGAGTGACCGGACTTGTGCGGGCGGCAGTGGCCATGGTGCAGCGCAGCGCAAGGCGAATTGCTTTCATTGGCGACTTCTATATCTATCGCTACCCGGTGCCTCTGACTGACGTTCATATTCCCGAATCGCGTATTGAGGGTGTTGAGGTGCATGTGGTGGAATCTGAACGTGATATAGACACTCTTGTCGCAGATGGCTACGAGGACCTGCGTTTCGTGATGGTAGAAGCAGGGTCACGGTTGAGCGTGGGAGCCGTCGCCATCTGCGCATTCGTGCACAAGGAGTTCGCCTATGTTGGTTGGGTTGCTTTGTCTGAACCCGCGAAGCGCGCATTCGACCGCTTGCCGTACTACGTAGACTTCGAAGCTGGAGAGGGTTGCACAGGAGCAGCGTGGACGACTCCGCGATTTCGGAAGGCTGGCTTGTACGCCCATGTGTTCGGTCACGAGTTGCGCTACCTGCGTGAGGCTGGCAGAACGGTCTGCTGCAACGCAATAGGTACGGGCAACGTTGCTTCTCAGCGTGGTCAGGCACGATATGGTGCGCAGTTGTGTGCTGTTGGCCGCATCAGGAGGTTCTTGGTATGGCGCAGATGGGTTATGACGCCGGCGGAGGGATCTTGCCCATCCTTGGCCTCCACGACGATGCCCCGATAGTATGGTGGTATGATGTTTCGCACGATATGCTATGAGCACGGCGTTGCCCAATACACAGAGTAGTGAAGAGATGAAGTCCAGGCGGCCCCGTGAACGTTCTGCCCTGTGGGTGGCTCCCGGTGATGGATTCCTGTCCATCATTCGACGGGCGAGGTCACTTGTGAGGAGTGAGGGGTTCGGGGGACTGCTGCGCGGGCTTGGACGTTTCGCTCGTACATTGACACAGAAGGTGTATCGAAACGAACGGTTTCGTCTGTATGAACTGCGTGTCGACGAAGCCTCGCGAATTCCGCTGAGCGCCCCTTTCGAAGGAGTGGAAATACACGCGATTGAGACTCGCGAAGACGCGCGGAGACTTACGGCGAAGGGGTACGAAGACATCGTGCTCGCCGACCCTCACCTTGTAGCAAGGCTGGACAGCGGTGCGGTGGCGCTGTGTGCGTTTGTGAACCGTGAATTCGCAAGCATCGATTGGTTGGCGTTTTCGGAGGATGCCAAGCGCTCTTTCGATAGTATTCCCCGCAGAGTCCCGTTCGAGAACGGTGATTGCTATACGGGTGGCGCCTTCACCGTCAGGCGACTGAGGGGAAGGGGAATAGCCACATACAGGCTGAGTTGGGCTATGGGCTACCTGCGCGACCGCGGCTCTCACATGCATCGCGCTACCATTTCGGACCGCAATATTCCTTCGCAGCGAACTGTTGAGAGACTGGGCGGGAGTTTTGGCACGGTGGGCCACCTGCGCCGATTTCTGTGGTGGACCAGTTGGACCGAGACGCCGGTAGCGTAAGAGTTTTTGCGGGTACTCAGTCCTTGCGCTTCGCGCCGGGAATGCTTCCTTCAGGTGGGGCTTTGACCCTCGGCGCGCTCAGGATGAGGGTTGTTTCCTCGCCATCATGATTGACACGCCGAACGGGCTGCGGCACAATCGCGAAGCACTCACATCAACGAATGAATCGAGGAGTCCGACATACATATGCTGAAGACTGCACTTGTTCGTGCCATGAGTATAGTGCGGACAGAGGGCCCGCTAGCACTGTTCAGACACGCTGTGGGATTCAGCGCGGTCCTGAGCAGAGGCTTCTATCGAAAACTGGACGTGTATCTCTATCGACATGCTCTTGTTGAGCGTGACGGTGCCGCATATCTCCCTCGTCTCGATTCACACGAGTTGAGAGTGGTTGAGTCCAACGAACAGGCCGAGCAACTGGTGTCCGAAGGATTTGAAGACTTCCGACAGCTGTTTCTCTTCTCGCGGCGCAATCTCGCGTATGGAGCCGTGGCTTTTTGCGTGTACGTCGACAAGAGACTGGCGCACATTGGCTGGGTGGCGGTTGACGAGAAGGCGAAGGCGTACGTTGACGCAGTGCCGTTTCGTGTCGCGTTTGACCAGGGAGAGGCGTGTACTGGGGGGAGTCATACGTTTCCCCGGTATCGCGGCAAAGGTTTGATGGTCTACGGCTACTATGTAAGACTGGAGTACCTCAGGGTCAAGGGGTTCACGGCCAGTCGCAACTCGGTTGAGGTGCACAATGTGGCATCTCACCGCGCGCACGCGAAATTCTCCCCCGAAATCACGGGTGTCGGTTGGTATAGAAGGGTTCTTGGCTGGTCGCGCTGGACGGAATCTCCGTTCCCTGGCGGTCCAGTAGTAGGTATACCGCCTCCGTGGGATAGGTAGAGAATTGCATGTGAGCGCAGAAGAGGCATGTCTGGGATACGCTGTTCGTGTTGTCACGAAGCTGGACGGACTCAGAGCGCTGTCGTCTGAATGGGAAGGTCTGTGGCAACATTGTGTTGGCCATCGCACCCCGTTCCTTTCGTACGAGTGGGTGTTGCTGTGGAGCGAACACTACCAGCTTGATGGCAGCCTGCGTACTCTTGTCGTGACGCGCGATTCGCGTGTTGTGGCCATAGTGCCTCTCACGATGCATCGCTACTCCATCGGACCGTTTAGCCTGAACGTGGTTGAGACGCCGGGGGAACAGAGTCGCAATCTGATAGGACTCGTTGTTCCGGGTATGGAGCAGGAGCTATCTGGCGTCATTGCGGGATTCATAGATCAAGTATTCCTGCGTAAGGGCGTGTGCCTTCGGCTCTTGCTCGTGCCTTCCGATTTGCCGCTCCTCGCTGCACTGGCAGGAGCTTTTGCCGCCGATGGTCACGGTGGGCGTATTCGGAACGTAGCGTTCCAGCCCGCGCCATATGCTCCCCTCCCCATCAGCTGGCAGGACTATCTGGATGCGCTTTCACGTTCAAGGCGCAAGATGCTGCAACGTGCAGCCACGTCACTTGGGATGCATCACGATGTCTGCTATGAGACATGCGGCGCTACTGAGATTCGTTTTGGGATGGAGGAACTCTACCGCATGCATCAGGAGCGTTGGCATAGCAGCGGAATACGCGGTCTCTTCGCGGACAAGAGGGCACGTGAGTTCCATACCTCTGTCGCTTTGGCGCTTGGGCGAAGGGATCTCATTCGCGTCTATCGAATGTGTATCGACGGTGAACCGGTCTCCATACACTTTGTCGGCGTTCTGGACGGTGTTCTGTACCTGATACGGTCAGGCCGGGATATTGCCTGGGCCGACTATGATGTGGGACATCTTCACGAGGGTGATTGTCTGAAGAGGGCAATCATGGAAGGATTGAGTGAGGCCGATTTCTTGCGTGGCGCTGAACCGTACAAGTACTACTGGACGAAGCAGTACCGTATGTACAATCAGTTAGTGGTGAGTGGACGTGTCGGCCCCGTCATGATGCCGGTCGGCCTTGTGTGGATGTGGCTGAGAATCTCGCAGTTTCTTGAGCATCGTCATACTCCTCGGGAGTTGGCGGCAATCTTGCGGATACGCAGGCGTGAAGCAAGAGAGCGGAAGGCGATGCGTGTCGATGTATGAACGGAGTGCATCTCAGCAGAGCGAGCACTGGCTAAGTGGTCATCCGGAAGGATGATTGTGGGAAGACGCGGCATCGTTCACTTACACGAACGGGGCAGATACCCGGGAAGGCACTATTCTGTGGCGCCATTCATCTTGACACCCCTCGCCGCGATGAACTGCGCAGTGAGCAGGCGGGTGGGGCTTCGATCCAGCGACTCGGATGCCTTCAGAAGGTGACGAATCAAGTTCTCGTGACCGGGAAGTCGAAGGCGCCGTAGCAATCGAACGCCGGCCTTCGCGAAGTAGCGGGAGTTGTGGATGATGGCTGTTGTGGCGGTGACGGTGAGGCCTGCATCTTGTAGAGCTTGTGCAAGTCCGCGTGCCGTGAGCGTCTTTCCAATGAAGTAGGGATTCTTTCCCATCGCAATCCAGGTTCTGAAGAGTGGTTCTGTAAGGTTGGTTGGATTGTCCATGGTGATGATGAGCACGCCGCCCGGACGAAGTACTCGCGCAAGTTCGCGTATGCTTCGCGTGATATCGCCCGCTTCACTGAAATGGTCGAGCGTTGAGTCAGACACGATGACGTCGAAGGTATCGTCTGCGAATGGCAGCGTTCTTGCGTCTCCCACGGTGTAGGAGGAGGTGCTTGAGCGAAGCATATTCTCGTTGTACTTCGCTGCGTGAAGCAGAGTGGATGAGATATCCATGGAGACAAGTCGTTCACTCTTGCCGATGCTCCATGAGAAAGCGCGTTCAGGGCACGTTGCCTCGGCAAAGACATCGGTCTTCCGAACGAGAGGGTTGCCGGTTTCGGGTGCCCACGCGCGGCATAGAGCGAGATGAACCCGTTGGTATTGTGCTGCCAGGAGTGGGTCCATGGAGAAGGCGCCGTCCTGGATTCGCTCTACCGTGAGGTTCCAGCGCTGCACATCGGTGCCGTCGACTGTGGGAGATTGTGGCATTGCTAGCGTTCCGTGTCGGTAGTGCGCCCGTAGGCTCCGTGGCCGGACTGAAGATTCAGTAGTCCGCGCAACTCTGATGGCGCCATTACTTCCCGTTCGTTGGCTGCGGCAAGCGTGTGAATGCGGGTGAGCAGGTCAATGTTGCGGGCGAGCCGCCGGTGCTTCATGTCATAGAATAGCTGGTCCTCGAGGCCTACGCGCACGCCTCCACCCATTGCGACTGCCACAGAGTTCATTGGCAATTGTGCGTTGCCGATGCCCGCCAGGCTCCAGTAGGATTGAGGTGGGAGGTCGCGAATCATCATGCCTGCGTGGAGCATGTCAGCCTGTGCGGAAGCGATGTTGCCAAGCAGCAGGTTGAAATAGTGGGGTGGTTCAATCAGTCCCTTGCTTTCGAGGTACTTCGCGTAGTTGATCATTCCTGCATCGAAAGCTTCGAGTTCGGGCAGGATGCCCCGCTTCTTCATCTCAGCAGCAAGTCGCCCTATCATGGAGGGGGCATTCATGCTGTCCTGTCCGCTGAAGTTCATGGAACTGAGCGTGAGACTGCCCATGTCCGGCTTCAGACTGCCCTCCAGTGACAATGGCTCCGCCCTCTTCTCAAATTCATGGACAAGCCTGCCACTGAGAGAGACTGCGAGTACCAGGTCGGGCGCGTATCTCCGTATCCCTTCAACGATGCGCCCGTACGTGCCGGAATCGTGGGCAGGTTCACCTGTGGCTTCGTCCCTGGCATGGAGGTGGACCATCGTGATGCCCATCTCGAATGCCTGGTGCACATCTTCAACTATCTCTGCAATACTAAGCGGAGCATGGGGCGTCATCTCCCGCGTGGGAATCATTCCCGTGGGAGCGAAGTTAATTATCAGGGGTATAGTCTGTTCCTGCATCGAGTTTGCCAGTCCCTCAACTATCCGACCGGCGCATACTCAATCTCGACTTCCTCTGACATCGGACCGCGGTTGCCGTCCTCGGCGATTACCTGGATTTGATAGTAGTATCGCACGGTCGAATAGAGTTCCGTCGTGTGTATCTCAACGTCTTTGTAGCTGGTCGCAAACGTGACCGCCTGAAGCTCCACCTCTGTCTTTTCTCCGTCCGGTGAGCCCAGCCCCTGTTCCGCACGGTAGATGGCATAGCCTTCAACCCTGCTGTCGGTACTCGCGTCCCACGTGACGACAATCATGTCCTCAGACTGCTCTGCGCCAGGGCTTAGCGTGACGCCCACGTTCTTGGGGGCCGGCAGAGGCTTGTCCTCGGGGGAGCAGCCAACCGTGGCACTACAGAGAAGACAGAGTGCCAACAAAGGGACCACTAGAGTCTGCAGACGAAGAGAGTGTGTTCTCATTGCTTTTTCCTTCAGGTTGAGTTTGAACGTGAGCCACGGATTGATGTGGAGCCATTATAGCGTAGCAACGTTGAATGTTGGTAGCGAGAGCAGTTGAAGAAGTCCCTGTCAGTTCCAGATGCCACGTATCCGGGCCGCGATATCGTGTTCCGGTGGTTCAAACGATGGCAACTCAGGGGCCTGTTCCTCCACGCCGCATGAGCGCTGTTCCATCGTTCCCACCACATCGTCGGTGAAGAATCGGCATCTCTGAGCGTATGTGTGGCGGTCGGTTGTCCCCGGAGTCCTGCCGTAGAATCGTAGCGGCCACAACACGTAGAGGAAGTCCCGGGCGCGTGTCATTGCGACGTAGGTCAGACGCAGTTCTTCATCTATCTCCTCCTGGCTCCCCGTGGCCATGTCCGATGGTAGGCAGCCGTCTGCGGCGTGGATGAGATAGACCACGTCCCATTCGAGACCCTTGGCGGAGTGTACCGTGGAGAGAACGAGCCAGTCATCGTCCTTGATTGGGGGGCCTGCGAGGTCGCTTGTCGACATGGGAGGGTCGAGCACGAGGTTGTCGAGAAATGACTCGAGAGATGTGTATCCCGTGGCAAGTTGCTCGATGTGGGCTATGTCGTGCTCCCGTGCCTCGGAGTTCTCATAGTTTTCCTTGAGAAGCGGCGTGTAGAACATCCTGACACGTTCTATCAGAGTGGAAGGGACTTCGCTTCTGACGCGTACAAGGTCAGCCATGAGGTGTCCCAACCGGTGGAGTCCGTCTCGTGCAGACGGAGGCGCAGAGAACGATTCGACCGACGCAGGGTCGTATCCGTGCGACGCCACGTGCGTGAAGATAGCATTTGCCGTCGCAGGACCGATGCCGCTGATGAGTTGCAGGACGCGGAACCATGCAATCTCGTCTCTGGGATTCTCCACAATACGCAGGAGACTTACGACGTCCTTCACGTGAGCGGCCTCAAGGAATCTGAGACCTCCGTACTTGTGGAATGGGATGTTCTTGCGCGTGAGTGCCAGTTCAAGAGATGCGGAGTGAGAAGCGGCGCGGAATAGTACAGCCTGACGGCGCAGTGAGATGCCCTGTTCGTAGTGTTCAAGCACCAGCCGTATGACCTCTTCATCCTCGTGTCCCTCGTCTGCGCACGTGATGAGCTGCGGCTGCTGACCCTGTCCCCTCGTGGCCCACAGGTCTTTCGTGTAGCGCTCATGTGCCTGTGCGATAACCCTGTTGGTGGTATCGAGGATGGGTTCCAGCGAGCGGTAGTTCTGGTCGAGTGTCACGATAGTGGCATCCTTGAACTGGGAGGGAAAATCCAGCATGTTCCTTACTGTTGCCGAGCGGAAGCTGTAGATGCTCTGGGCATCATCTCCCACCACTGTGATGTTCTGATTTCTTTCACGCAATCGTGAGAGTATGCCTGCCTGGATGCGGTTGGTGTCCTGGTATTCATCGACGAGTATGTGGTCGAAGCGGCCACCCAGGGCGTCCTTCAAACGTGGGTCCTCAAGCAGGTAATACAGATAGAGCAGCAGGTCGTCATAGTCCAGCACACTCTGCTTCTGTTTCCGTTCAACGTAGGCGCTGAACAACGCAGTGAGGTCGTCTTTCCATTCGAGACACCACGGATAGTGCTTTGAGAGTACTGTTGTGAGGTCTTCATCGGAGTTTACGCGGCGGGAATAGATACCCATGCACGTTGCTTTTCGCGGAAATCGCTTGTTCTTTCTGGCGAATCCCATCTCATTGCGCACGAGGTTGAGAAAATCCTCTGCATCTGTCCTGTCGATAACGGTGAAGTCGGGCGAGAGCCCCGCAGGTCGTGCGTACAGTCGTAATATCCTGTTCGCGACAGCGTGGAAGGTGCCTCCCCACGCCCGCTGCACAACCCCGGGATACGCGGTCAATGCAGCCCCCGCCCTCTTCAGCATCTCCTCTGCAGCGCGGCGTGTGAAAGAGAGAAGCAGAATTCGTTCGGGAGAGACTCCTTCGGAAATCAGGTAGGCTACGCGGTACGCGAGTGTCTTGGTCTTGCCACTTCCCGCACCGGCCACGATGAGCAACGGGCCGTCACCGTGAGAGACAGCCTCACGTTGTCGCGGATTCAATTCCTGGAGCAATTCTGGTGTTAACATGTCTCGGCAGCAGGGTACATGCTGAGTATACTACCAGCCTCTTTCTCGACGGGCTAACCGTGCTGGCATCCTCGTTTATCCGGTGTGGCAGGGTCTGTTGACTTGTGCTTTTGCCTTGCCCTAAGCTAGCCGCTACAGGATTCTCCGGAGTTGCCTTGTCCACACAGGGAGAGTGTGAATCTGAATTGGGAGGGACCAGGAATGACGGTACGGATTACCACGCTTGTTGAGAATACGGTGAGTTGGGCCAATCTGCTTGGAGAATGGGGTCTCTCCATGCTGGTGGAGACGGAAGAACTCACATTCCTGTCTGACGCAGGGACCACGTCCGCTGCGGCGAAGAACTCGGTTGCTCTGGGAGTATCGCTCACCGGAGTCGATGTGGTGACTATCAGTCATGGACATTTCGATCACATGGGTGGTCTGATTCCGCTGCTGCAATTCATCCGAAAGCCTGTGCACGTTATCGGACATCCGAGCATATTCGATAGCAAGTATGCGTATCATCCCGGTTCAAAGATGTGCGAGTATGTGGATGATTCTGACTATGAATACATCGGCGCGCCCTACTCCAGGGAGGAGTACGAGAGGTGCGGCGCCCGCTTCGTGCTGGGCACGGACCCCGTCTGGTTGACTGATAATGTGGTTACGAGTGGCGAGGTTCCGGTGCTGACCGACTATGAGACTATTGACGCCATGCTTCTTGTGAAGCAAGGCGACGAGTATGTTCCGGACCCTCTTCCTGATGACCTTTCTGTCTTCATCAAGACGGAGAAAGGCCTTGTGGTGGTGCTTGGTTGTGCCCACCGTGGCATCATCAACCACCTGTGGCGCGGATTGGAGCTGACCGGGCTGGATAGAGTCTACGCCGTCGTAGGAGGTACGCACCTTATCGCTGCAGACGATGCTCGTATCGCGGAGACGATACGTGAGCTGAAGCGGCTCCAGGTAGAGGTTGTGGCAGCGTCGCATTGCACCGGCTTCAAGGCGGCGTGTGCACTCAGTCAGGCATTTGGAGATGCTTTCCAACTCAACAACGCAGGAACGCGCCTGACATTCTAGAACCCTGTATTGGTTCGGCGGAACTTGAATGCTTCCATGCCTCAGTGCATGGTGGGGTGGACGTTGGTGCTTCTTGTCGGCCGCACTACGCGGCAGACAGTCAGGTTGACGTGTGCTGTCTTGAGCGGAGGAGATGATGTGGAACCTGCCGTCTGTGATGTGGTGAGTCTCACCGGCAGCCCCGGACCTCGAGATGCCCAACTTTTCGGGTGCGCAACAGACTGACACTGCCTCCATCAGTCACTCCACTGTACGCAAGAGCCTGCAACTGGACTTTCCTTGTTGAAAGGGAGATGTGCCACAATGAGAATCCGCCCCGTCTTCGCCCTGTTGAGATGTAGCATCCTGATTTAGGAACTCGTGTACGGTCCCCGACATATGGCGCATCTCGAGATGAAGACTGCTTCCAAGAGAACAGGAGGAAGATATTGAACAAAGGCGTCAAGATAGGATTGGGAGTTGCGGTGGGAGTGGTCGCGATTCTGGTCGGCGTGAGCCTGTTCGGCGAGTCCGGGGCAGAATCCTATGAAAATGCCGAAGAGTACGTTGAGAAAGACGTGAACGCATATATAGATGCTGCTCTGGACAATGATCACGTCAGGCTTGAGGACAGGTACGGCAAATCGCTGGCAGGGTTGGGAGAGACGATATATCTCAACTACCAGATTGACGGGCAGAGAGCGAGAATAGTCGCGATAGAACGGTCCACGGATGAGTGCTGGGCAACCGTTGAGGGAGCATATGTTGCAATGGCCAGCAACACGACACATGACAGTTGCACGTTCCTCTACACATACAAGAATGGCAGATGGCAACTGGCAGTGATACGGGTCGAGACCTACTCGGAAGGGAGCCAGTTGGCGGAGTTTGAATGGCGGAGAGACATTCCGTTCAAATGATCTGAATGGGAGTCTTCGAAGTGGCCTCAGGAGCAGATGCTTTGGCCCTCACAGTGTATCAGTCTGTGTTGGCCGTTCGAACTGATGCAGGGCCCGCAACCCGATGACTGCCACACCTGGCATTTCCGGCACTTTCAGCGCACTTTGACACCCCTCATGTGCCGAACTACACTCGGCCTCAAGTCAATCTAACCATTAGTACATAATGCTACCAGGAGGACTGTCATGGAGCGCACCGTTGCATTTGCAAAGGTCGAAGGGGAGGACGTTGAGGGTGCCGTCCGCCATGCGGTGAGTCTCAGCGGGGGGCTGGACAGACTCATTTCATCGACATCGCGCGTCCTTGTCAAGCCTAATCTGTGGAGTCCTCAGCGGTCTGGTACCGGTTCTATCACGGACGCCAGCGTCACTGAGGCGGTCACGAAACTGGTGCTCGAGTATGGCGCCCGGTCCGTCGTCATCGGCGACGGATGTGGTGCCGGCTACGATGGTCACGCGTGGAGCACTGATGAAGCGTTCGTGACTTCTGGCCTTCGTGACGTCGCCAATCGTCTTGGCGTGGAGCTTCGGAATCTCAACTCGGATGCATTTGAAGAAGTCGAGATTCCTGATGCACGCGTCATGGACCGGGTGAAGATTGCTCGGACAGCGCTGGAAAGCGATGTCATCATCAGCGTACCCGTTCTGAAGAGCCACATCAGAACCCACGTGACATTGAGCCTGAAGAACATGAAAGGAGTCATTGCCGGTGCTGAGAAGCGGAAAACGCATCGTCTCGGTCTTGATCAGGCCATCGTCGACCTGAACAGGGTGGTGTGTCCGCATTTCGTTGTGCTGGATGCAACGATGGGTATGCAGGGACTGTGGAGCTATCCCGATGACTGCGTGTCTATTGGCCTGGTGGGAGCAGGAGCACACGCATTGTCGGTGGACCTCGCAGGGGCGTGGCTCATGGGTATCGACCCGAATCGTGTCATGCACCTGCGCTACAGGGCGCAGGATGAAGGTCTGCCGGTGGGTCTGGAGGGCATACCACTGGTGGGTGAGCCAGTTGAGGCGTACCGTGCGAAGTTCAAGACCGGGTTTGAGGTTTTCAGTGAACGGTACCCCGGCGTCACCATCCTGCAGGGGGAATCGGCCTGCACCGGGTGCACCAGCGAACTGGTGACTGCGCTGAAGTATCTGGACATCTCAGGCTACTCTCCGGAGATGGCAGGACTGCATATCGTATTGGGCGACGTAGCAGAAGTGTCTCCTGCCGCGAAGCTCGCAGTGCTGGGGCGGTGTGCCGCAGCACATGCGCCACTCGGAGTATTCGCGGGGGGATGTCCCCCGTCTGAGGAGACTGTCATCAGGGCGCTGTGTGAGGCGTCGCACGTCGACCCCGCAGCAGTGCTTTATACCAGGGACAGGACGCGCAGGGAACTGTGGGACTCGACCAGAGAGTCACTTGAACATTAGCCCACGGCGGTATCGGGCGTATCCCGTCAGAGGGTGCGGAGCTCGATGTGTATCTCGCGGTCAATGGTGATGACCGCATAGCCGGCGTGCGCGGGTCCGGGGTTCACCATATGGCTGCCCTCGACGATGTCGTTGTAAGGCACATGTGAGTGGCCGAAGACTATCAGGGCAGGGTCCTCAGGAAACATTGCCCGAACCCTTGCGGCTATCCCGTGTGGCGCTCCGGAGCCATGGGTAACGCCTACGGTCACTCCGCTGAACGTGAACAGTTGTCGGTGGGGTAGTTGGAGCTTGATTGCGGTGGAATCCATGTTTCCTGCCACCGCGATTACCGTCCCGACCCTCCGCAGTTCCTCAAGCAGTGAAGCCTCCGTGTGGTCTCCTGCATGCACTATGAGACTTGCATCCTGCAGGGCGGCAAGAAGAGATGGTGGCAGTTCACTCAGGCTGCTCCTGTGTGAATCTGAGATTGCGACGATGGTGTTGTCCACGAGCTCTCCCTTCCGTTGTCGTACTCTTTGCGGGTAGCAGTTCCCAAGTGAAGGGCACAATAACATAGACGACGGCGTTCCAACTATCGACATCGTGGATTTGGCATGGGTATCATGTGTGCTGTTGAATTGACGGTGCCTGGACGGAGGACAATTGAAAGCGGCGACCGAGTATCTGTGGTTCAATACTGAGCACGAGCATGAGTATGTGAACATAACTGGCGAGGTTGAGCGTATCGTGGCGGCGAGCGGAATCCTGGAGGGATTCGTTCTCGTTTCCGCGATGCACATCACCGCAGGCGTCTATGTGAATGATGCGGAATCCGGTCTGATAGAGGATATTGATGAGTGGCTTGAGACCCTGGCTCCATTCCGCCCGGACTACCGCCATCATCGCACTGGCGAGATGAACGGCGATGCTCATCTGAAGAGTCTTCTTGTCCATCATGAAGTCATAGTACCTATCACGAAGGGCAGGCTGGACTTCGGGCCGTGGCAACAGATCTACTACGCTGAATTTGACGGACGTAGAAGAAAGAGAGTGGTCGTCAAAGCGATGGGTGAGTAGCCAACGTCCGGACAATGACATAGCTGTGGCAGGGATTATTCGCGAGGAGAGTGAAATGACGCAACGTGTAAGCATCACCAGGGTTGAGAATTGCGATTTCGACCGTGCGGTGGCAGAGGCGCTTGATCTGGCTGGCGGATTTGCCGAACTCATAAAACCTGATTCGCGCGTGGTCGTGAAGCCGAACCTGAACCGACCCGCACCTTCAGGCAGTGGTGCGGTGACTGATGCACGCATGACCGAGGCAGTGACGAAAGCAGTGCTTGACATGCGGCCGGCGTCCGTCGTGATTGCCGATGGCACGTCAGTTGGCTACGATGATGGGAGCTTCAGCACTGAAGATGTTTTCGAAGTCACCGGTACCTTCGCAGTTGCGCAACGACTGGGTGTGCCGTGCGTCTTTCTCAACTCGGATGAGGCTGTGACGCTCAGGGTTCCGGAGCCACGTGTGATGGAAAGGGTGCTCGTGGCCAGGACTATCGTCGAGAGCGACGTTGTCATAAGCGTTCCAGTTCTCAAGACGCATCCCCGGACAGTCCTGACGAATTCCCTGAAGAACCTGTTTGGGGCCGTCGTGGGAATCGAGAAACGGACGAGTCACATGCTTGGTATCAATGAGGCGCTTGTCGACATTTTCTCGGTACTGCGCCCGGCGTACTCCATCGTGGATGCGAATGTGGCGAGCGAGGGCGTCTGGCGTGTGCCTGAAGATTCCAGGGTGATGGGCCTGGTTCTCGCAGCGAAGGATGCGCTTGCCGTCGACGTGGTCGGCAGTGCGCTCATTGGCATTGACCCCCACTCAGTGTTCTATCTGCGTGCCATGATGGAGTGGGCAGGCGAGGTGCACGGTCTTGACGATATCGAGATTGTTGGTGAGTCTCTGTGGGACAATGCCGAACGGTTCAAACCATCTTTTGACGTCTTCATGGAGGCGTTTCCGGATGTCACAGTGGTCACTGGAGACGAGTTTTGTGGTGGCTGCATCGCGGAGCTGCTGTCTGCTCTGAAGCATCTGAAGCAGGCTGGATATGAAGCTGAGATGAAGGGGCTCAAGATCCTGGTTGGCAATCCGACGGAGTTCGAGCCGGGCGATAAGATGGTCGTAATCGGTGGATGCAGCGAGGAGTTGGAAGATGTGGGTCATGTGGCTTCCGGTTGTCCTCCCAACGAAGACGATGTGCTTGAGGCTATCTGCGAGGCATGCGGTGCCGAGCCGTCGCTGGTGATGTCCATCCGTGACGAGACCCGTCGCAAGATATGGGATTCGACGAGGGACGTAATCACCAGATAGGATGCCGTGATGCCCTGACTGGCATGCCTCAGGGCACATATCGAGGCAGAGTCGACTCCTAGATATCGTAGCGGTAACGGAGTACCTGTCGTCGAATCGCGGGGAAGACGAGTCCTGCCAACAGGACGGCGACTCCTGCTATCAAGGCAATGAGCTTCCAATCTCCCTTGATAGCTGTGCTGCTGAATGACGGAAGGCTTATTCTGTCGAACATGCGAGACATGAAGCCAGGCGAGTCTTCTGTCTCGGCGAGTCTCACTGCTTCGGCCAGGGCTTGTGGTGTGGTGGCTGGCGCCACGGTGAAAGTGCCTGTCATTCCATTGACCGCTATCTCACACGTCGCTTCAGCCTGTGCGATGAGCGTGAACTCGACTGTGGTGCTCTCTCCCGGCCCCAGTGTGACTGTCTTCTGTTGAAGTATCTCGTCGTCAAGTATCAGGCTCAGAGGGCACGCGGCCTCAGGGGCATCTCCACCGTATTGCGTCACAACACTGACTGTAATCGTATCTCCCACAAGAGGCGCTGAAGGTACTATCGTTGGAGAACTGATACTGAATCCGGGTGCAGTGGCGGCAATCATGCCCTCGGGCTTCGGTAGCATGATGCCGAATTCGGTCAGATGACTGACATCGGCCGTCACCGTCATGTCATCCTCGTCTACCACGGAGGGCAACTCCACCCAGGTATCATTCTCGTCGTCAAAGAAGGCCATGCGAAGCTGGCTGTCTCTCATACCCTCGGGAATCTCAGCGGGGTCAAAATGGAGAACGACGGGCAGTGGGGGGTCGAAGGTGGCACCGTCAGGCTCGATATCGTAGATAGCTCCTATGATAAGCATGTCAGCGGGGATGTCGTGTGGTGTCTTCGGGAAGGCTGATACTTCAGTGAGTTCGTGGTCATCTTCGTCCAGGGCTGATGTGCCATCGGGGATGGATATGACGAAGACGGACTCGTCTGCAGGCTCTTCTTCTTCACTCCGGACAAAGTTCGCCGTCAGACTCTTGTGGTTATAAAATGGCGTCTCAAGAGGGTTCTCCGTGCTGGTGAGAGAGCCTGACCAACTGGCGAACTCATAGCCCTTCGCTGGGACCGCCTCCAGAATTACACTATCTCCCTGCCAGATTTCGATTGAGTCCGATTCCAGTTCATCGCCGTCGACCTCGATGTATCCGGCCTCTTCGGGCGTGACATCAAAGGTAATCGTGATCTCAACGGTCTCGTCGTCGTTGCTGTAGTCGCCAGTTGGACAGCGGCCGGTGTTACATGCGGCATTGAGGGCGGGGGGCAGCACGGCGAGCGTCAAGAACAGGGAGATGGCGAAAATGGGGAGAACTCTGTGGGTCATCAGTCGGCAGGTTGTTTTCTTCATAAGGAATACACTCTTGGACGTTCGAGTCCGGGAGTTGGCAGAGAATCGAGGCTTGCCGAACTCACGATTGTCGTGAATCTACAACTGATTGTTGTCTGTTGTCAAATGCTACTTGGAATCTCGATGCGGAGGGAGTGTGGAAGGCGGACGCTCTGGTCTTATAATTAGTTGGCGATGCAACTAGTGTCTTGCTAGACTTGTTGGGTCATATGAAAGCGATGAAAGAGAATCACTCTGCGGGTGCTGCCCGACAGAACATGTTTGCGAATCAGCCCGTCAAGTCGCTTCTCTGGAGACTTGCCTTGCCTGCGATGGGCGGCATGCTGTCCATGGCTCTGTACAACGTTGTCGATACGATCTTCGTTGGCCGTGGGGTGGGCTCGCTCGCAATCACAGGAGTGACACTGGCCTTTCCGGTAATGATGTTTACGATGGCCCTTGGGCAGATGGTGGGTATCGGTGCCGCGTCAATTGTGTCCAGAAACCTTGGGGCTGGTGATCTGAAGAAGGCCGAGTCAACGCTGGGAAATGCTGTTGCCTTGACTGTCATCATGGGATTGGTGATGACCGTTCTGGCATTGCTGAATATCTCCACCCTTCTGGAGTGGTTCGGTGCGTCTGACGTCGTCGCGCCCTATGCGCGTGACTATCTGTCTGTAGTCCTTGTCGGAACGTTGTTCGCGATGTTTGCCATGGGCATCAACAACATCGCCCGCGCTGAGGGGAATGCGCGTGTCGCAATGATGTGCATGATTCTCGGTGCTGGCATCAACATCATCCTGGACCCCGTCTTCATATTCCTGTTGGATATGGGGGTGCGTGGGGCGGCGATAGCGACCGTCATCTCGCAGGTGCTCCAGGTGGCCTTCCTGATACGGTACTTCATTTCGAGCAAGAGCACCCTGAGGCTGAGCCCTGCGATTATCAGGTTGCATGGAAGGCTTGCCCGGGAAATCCTGGCCGTGGGAGCCCCCGCTTTCGTCAGGATGGGTGCCGCCAGCCTGATGGTTCTCATTATCAACAGAACACTCGGGTTCTACAGCGGTGACATGGCCATCGCGGCGTTTGGCATCGCGAACAGGGCCATGATGTTCGCTGCCATGCCACTGATGGGTATCGCGCAGGGGCTCCAGCCGGTACTCGGGTTTTCGTATGGTGCGAGACAGTATCGACGGGCTCTGGAGGTGACCAGATATGCTCTTTTTGTTGGGACATGTGTATCGGTCATTGGCTTCCTGTTCCTTGCACTGGTGCCCGAGCCAATCGTCCGGATCTTCACCACGGATCCGGTGCTGATTGAGCAGGGTGTCTATGCGGCTGAGCGGATGTTTGTCGTGTTCTTCCTGGTGGGGTTCCAGATTGTGGGCTCAACGGTGTTTCAGGCTCTCGGCAAAGTGACGAAGTCGTTCATCACATCGACATCCAGACAGGTTCTCTTCTTCATACCTCTCGTTCTAGTCCTGCCCCGATTCCTGCAGGCAGACGGTGTCTGGCTGACTTTCCCTCTCAGTGACGCGCTGTCGTTTGTCTTGACTGCTGCGCTGATAGTACCGCAGCTTCGAGAGTTCAGCCGTAAGATGGACGAACCACTGCCGGTGGTGACTGGTGCAACCTCCAGTTCCTAGTCAGTTCTTCTTCACGTCATGGCTCTGACTGACTTTTCATCGCTGGGATTCCCGCGACGTCAGCGCGGGTGCGTGGAGTGGGTGCCTTCGTACAGATAAGCGTTCACACGCTATACTAAACAGGTTGTCGTTGCGGTGCCCGCTGTTGGCGGGCCGGTACAAGAGAAATGCGTCCAAAGGCGATTGGCTTGCTGTCAGGAGGGCTCGACTCAGTCCTTGCTATCAGACTCGTGATGGAGCAGGGGATTGAAGTCGTGGCACTCCATGTCGTCCTTCCGTTCGTGGCCAGGTCGAAATGCGCCGGACCCGCAGCGGAATGGCTGGGGATTCGCCTGGTTGAACGGGAATTGGGAGAAGACTTCGTAGATGTGCTGAGGAATCCGAAGTATGGCTACGGCAAAGGCTTCAACCCATGCATAGACTGTCACCTGTACATGCTTCGTATGGCGCGTCAACTTATGGAGGATGAGGGAGCCGATTTCGTAGTGACCGGGGATGTGTTGAAGCAGAGACCCAAGAGCCAGACGCTGAACGCATTGGGTATAGAGGACAAGTGGTCAGGCCTCAAGGGGCTCATCGTGAGGCCTCTCAGTGGTGCGCAACTGGCGCCAACTTTGCCGGAGGCGGCGGGAGTGGTGGATCGGGCGAGATTCCTTTCTCTTATCGGCAAGAACCGAAAGCCACAGTTGGAGCTTGCTCGTGATATGGGTCTCACGGCTTTCAGCCCCCCCGCCGGTGGCTGCGCGCTCACCAATCGCGAGTTTGGGGTCAAGGCAAGGACCTTCTTCTCACTGGTGCCTCATGTGACGCTGGATGACCTCGCACTGTTGCGCTGGGGGCGTCATTTCTATCGGGCAGGCGCCCACATAGTGGTGGGGAAAGACCGCAAAGAAAACAGCCACATCATGGAGTTGAGGAAGCCCGACGACGTGGTCTTTCGGGCCTCTGACGTGGGAAGCCCAATCGTGCTCCTGCGGGGCGAGGTGACGCAACTGACACTGGTGGCAGCCGCGCAGTTGACGGCCGTATACTCGGACACGTCTTCAGGGGACGTTGCGAACGTGAAGTACTTCGGCGCTGGTCTGCAGGGCAGCGTTGCCATAGAGCAGTCTGCGGGAGAGCAGGGGCCGGCCAACGGCCAGAACGGAGTGACCGCTCGAACGTGTCCCGTCCTGGCCCTGATGGGCTAGGCGTACCTCTCTTCTACCCTCCGGACGGCATCTTCTATGGCGTCACATACCATCGACAACTCTGAATCCGTGCTTGTCAGAGGCAGGTACATCGTGATGGTGTTGCCGTAGTGTGGGAACTGGCATGTCAGCAGGACACCGTGCTCTCGTCCAACTTCGTTTATGAGAGACGTGACTGCTGCGGGATCATCGAATCGTTCCTTCGTATTCTTGTCTCGCACTAGTTCGATGCCCTGTATCGCTCCGTTGATTCTGACGTCTCCGACGATTGAGGATTGTGATGCAAACGAGCGCAGGCGTGTTCCAGTTATGGTGCCTATCTCCTGCGCACGTTTGACGAGTCCGTGCTTTTCTACGTACTCGAGTCCCGCGAGTCCTGCGGCCGCAAGATACGCGAGTCCGCCGTAGGTGAATCCATGATGCATGCTCTCAGTCTTGACGATTACCTGTCCAATCTCCTCCGTCATGTGGGTCACCGCAAGTGCACCACAACCGGCCGATATCGACTTGCCGAGACAGATGATGTCGGGCACGATTCCGCGCTTTTCAGATTCGAACCATGCACCGGACTTGGCGATTCCTGTGATTACTTCGTCGACAACGAGGAGAATGCCATATCGGGTGCATGTCTCCCGGATGGCTTTCATGTAGCCCTCAGGCGGTGGGACGATGCCGAGGCCTGTGTTGGTGCACTCCGTTATGACGCACGCGATGGTGTCCGGATCCTCAAACTGAATGACGCGCTCGAGGTCCCTTGCGCAGAGAAGGCGACATTCGGGATACGTCTTCTCGTACGGGCACCTGTAGCAATTGGGTGCATTGAAGGAGACGAAGCCTCCCATGAGAGGTTCGTAGGGTGCCCTGCGGAATGTGTGTCCGCTCGCGCTGGACATTCCGAGACTCATCCCGTGATAGTCTCCTGGTATGCGGTGAAGGATCTTGTACTTTCCTCCCTTTCCACACGCTTTCCAATACTGCCTGGCTATCTTGATGGCCCCTTCCGTCGCGTCCGTACCATTGCATCCGAAGATGCTGTACTTCAGGTCTCCGGGGGACAGGCTCGCAATCTTCTCCGCGAGCCTGAGAATTGGCCCTGTGGGTACGAAGAGGGGTGTGGTGGAAGGGATGCGTGCCATCTCTGACTTGAGCGCATCCATCACTTCTGGAAGTCCAAACCCAAGATATGAGGCAGATGCACACGATTCTGTGTCGAAAAGCTTGTTTCCCAGTATGTCTATCGCGTAGTTGCCCTCGGTCGAAGCGATGATTGAACCGGGCTTGCCGTAGAAGGACTCCCCTTTTGCAAAGCCGGAAACGTAGTACTCTCGTGCAAGTCTGACGAGTGTGTCAGTATCGTCTTGTTGATGCATCGCTATAACTCCCTGGAGACAGGGTCGGCTTTCCGGGCAATCGGTGGTATCTCTCCCCGCTCCGACATGATGGCAAAAGGTACATCAGGCTGGCCACGTTCGCAAGCGCATGCACGTCTGAATAAGGCCACATTCTTTGTGGTGGTGAAGACCTGTGTGCACTCGTCGGCGATATCTGCATAAGCACAAACGTTGTGGTAGTATCGTCAATCAACAACTCATGCGGAGCAGCTCATCAATGTACCTTCATGGATTGACGGGGAATATGAGTTGCTCGAACGCGAAGGAGGATGATTGTGTACAGGAAGATGCTGGTGCCCCTCGACACTTCTGACATTGCTGAGTGCGTCTTTGATCACGTGAGCGAGATTGCGACAGCGCGAGCAATTCCGGAGGTTGAACTGCTTGTTGTTGTGGAACCTGTCAGGCCTGCTGCTGTCGCCTATTTCGGCAGCGATCGCGTAGAGGAAGCCGAGGATACTGCCCGGAAATCAGCGGTCAGGTATCTCGACAAAGTGAAGGCGAATCTTGGTCTAACGACCTCAAACGTCAAAGTGAATGTTGTCTCTGGCCAGCCTGCGGATGAGATTCTCAAGTTTGTTGAAGAGAATGACGTTGACCTTGTAGTGATGAGTTCTCACGGAAACTCAGGTGTGTCCGGCTGGTTTCTTGGCAACACTGTGGAGAAGGTATTGCGACGTTCCATAGCCCCCGTGTTCCTTGTCCCCCACCCTTCATGTCGTCGCCCTGTTGCCTGAACGGACGCCTAGTGCGTGATTTGCGGCAGGACTCCTTTCGGAGTCCTGCCTTGATATGGAAAGACGACGCCCGACCATGTAGCATGGCATGTGATGAGACATGTTCTTGGAATAGCATCTGCTGCCCTGGCTGCCGGTGACCCTGCCTTCCGCACTCTGGAATTGGATTTCCTCAGACTCGCCTACGCTGTGGCACATCTCAATGCGAAGGGAGACGACACGTGTGGATACATCGTCGTGCTCAGGCAGGAGATTCGTGATGTACTGCGACGTCTTCGCGCGAAATATGAGGTCGGAGATGGCGTCAACATTGTGTTTGCGAGTCTGCTTGTGAGTGACATGACCCGGCTGTCTGATGCCTCGGACCTGTTACAGAGTGACGATTCATCTGGAGCGGGCAGAGATATTGCAAGGGAAGTCGCATTGAGTAGTCTGCGCCGTGAGGTATTTGACCGTGAACCCTGCGTCGAGGAGCTGGTTTCTACCGTTACCTTGCCTTTCGACGTAGCGTGGGATTTCTACGGAGTGGTGCGGGATGATAGTCTGCAGTCTGAATCCGCGGTTGAAATGTCTCCCCGGCTGTTCTAGCGCAGATGTGGCTGTTTCAGAACTGCGTATTGTGGACATGTGTTGTGGGTGTTGCCTATCATGCAACAGTCAGTGACCGGGTCAGGACCGGAATCGAGGATGAGAGAGAGTATCACGGTGACACCGTCAACGGAGGTGGACAATGGATCGCAACGTCCTGTTCGGGGTAGTTCTTCTGGTTCTCGGGATACTTGTGCTGGTCGCTCCCGGCTTCCTGCAGGCCGTGGTAGGAGTAGTGCTGATAGTTGTTGGCCTGCTTGCTGTCCTTGGTAGAAGGAACATTCTGTAGCAGCCTGTTGCGCCATCGCTGCTTCGCCGGATGGCGGCATCTGTTGTGTGTCAGCACGTCGGGCATGAGTGTCCTATCTGCTGGGCGACTGGTCCGTTCTCGTCGTCTATCGTGATGTTCTACTCTTCTTGCTTCGCCATGCATCTCCGTCTTCAGGTGAAGGTGCGGATGGGTGTGTTCTGAGCGAGGAGGTTCAGGCGAATCACTCCGCTGTGTGTGTTGAACCAGGATTACAGTGAGTGCTCACCCGCGCAGTGCAACGGATGTGGCCGGTACCCGTGTGAGGCAATGCCATTCCATCCGATGTGTCAGGGACAGACCGCTCCTCAGCACTAGTCTTCTACTGTGAGAAGGTCTCTCAGCAAGGTGGTGACTTTGCCGGGCGAGCCAAGATTATAGTGCGCTGCGGTGGTGCCGAAGCCGACCTTTATTGACCATGCCCCATCGGGCAGGGCCCTGAAGGTGTCCTCGTCTGTCCAGTCATCGCCTATTGCAAGGATGAAGTCGTAGTTGCCCTCTGAGAACCAACGCTGCGCGGCTCTCCCTTTGTTCACTCCTGAGTTTTTGACTTCAACTACCTTGCTGCCTTCGAGTACCTGGAGGTTGAGGTTTGTGGTGAGCGCTTCGAGGTGTAGCACAAGCTCACGAGCTCGGAGGTCGCCTAGCCGCGAATCTGACCTGCGGTATTGGAATGCCAGCGAGAAGTCTTTCTCTTCCACGAATGAGCCGGGGGTTCTATCGGCGTAGAGTTCGAATATCGGCCTCACTTCCTCCTTCCATTCTGCGTTCAAAGACTCGAACATCTCCCAGTCGTCAGCCCCCTTTGGCTTGAGCCAGACGCCATGCTCCGCAACCATTCCAATGTGCAACTCGCCGAACCAGCCATTGAGTGAAGTCCTTTCTCTTCCGCTTATGAGCACGACATCCGTGTTCTCACTGTTGGACAGGGTAGAGAGAAGCTCCAGCACTTCCTGGGTGGGAACAGCCTTCGATGGCCGGGAAAAGAAGGGCACGAGCGTTCCATCGTAGTCGAGCAGGAGCAGTCTGCGTTGCGCCTGCTGATAGTCTTTGACCAGCTTGCGGCGTGCCTGCGCACCCAGGACTCGAGTTCTGAGTTCTTCCTGTGCACTTGCCGTCTCTTGAAGGGTATTGAGGAAATCCTCGGCCCATCGGCGAACATCGTAGCGCCTCAGGCGGCGCTGCATGACGCGTAGACGTTCGCCCTGTTCGGCGTCGGTCATGGCGAAGGCGGTTTCAAGCGAGGCGACAAGGTCTTCCTCATTGTTCACATTGACGGTGACTGCTTCTCCCAGTTCCTTTGCGGCTCCCGCAGTCTCACTCAGTATCAGGACTCCGCGTCCATCCGTCCGTGATGCGAGATACTCCTTGGCAACGAGATTCATTCCATCCCTGAGGGGTGTCACCAGTGCCACGTCTGCCCGCCGGTAGAGAGCGACCAGCGACTCGAAGGGCACGGAGCGATACGTGTAGGTGATGGGCGTCCACCTGAGGCTGCCATGCTTCCCGTTGATGGCCCCCACAAGTTCATCAATCTGCTTCTTGAGGAGGGCATAGCGTGCCACCATCGTGCGGGACGGGACGACAACGAGCACGAACTTGAGTTTCTCCCGGTACTGGGGATTGCGGTCCAGGAACAGGTCAAATGCGTCGAGTCTCTGAAGGATGCCCTTCGTATAGTCGAGCCTGTCTACAGATAGAATTGTTCTCCGTTCCCGGAAGCTCTCGTTCAACTTGTCGACCTCTTTCTCAACCTCGGGTGAGTTGGCGGCTGAGGCGAACCGGCTGTAGTCGATGCCCATCGGAAACACATCGACCCTGGTTGACCTGTCTCCTACCGGAATCCGTCCCATCCAGGACTCGTGCCCAAGCAGGAAGCGAACACTCGCGAGAAAATGGCCCGCATAGTCCCAGGTGTGGAAGCCGACAAGGTCAGATGCCATGATTCCCTCAAGAATCTCCGTGCGCCATGGAAGCATCCGGAACATCTCGATTGACGGGAAAGGAATATGGAGGAAGAAGCCTATGGTGGGATCCTGGAGTCGGCTGCGGAGCATCCTGGGAAGGAGCATGAGCTGGAAATCCTGCACCCAGATGATGTCTCCCTGCTGCCATACCTCGACTATGGCGTCACAGAATGTCTGGTTTGCGTGCTCGTACGCTTTCCATGCCGATTCGGAATATGATGCATATTGTGGAAAGTAGTGGAACAGCGGCCAGATTGTGGCACTGCAGAACTTGTTGTAGTACTCGTCAACTTCTCTTTGAGAGAGGAATACCGGGAGGCAATTCTGAGCGAGGAGCTTCTCGCGAATCTCATCTCGGTCTGCGGAGGAGTTCTTGCGGTCAATGCCGGGCCATCCTATCCACAGTGCATTGTATGACTTGTAGAGTGATGAAAGGCCCGTGGCAAGACCTCCCGCACTCGGTTCAAAATGCAGGTGGCCTCTGCGTTTGTGCACCGTCACCGGTAGCCGATTTGAGACTATCAGCAGCCTTCCCATGCGTTCATCCACCTCCCTTGGCATTACAGTAGTCGTCCGAAGCCTACCCGTCCGATTATACGCGCTGGTCTTGTCATGAACAAAGGTTCCCAGCCTGCTCTTTGCTCCCACTCGCGGCCTGCCGTACGTTGACCTCTTGAATATCACTCACTAGACTAGATGGCGTAGAATGCGGCCCGGATGTCTTGTCATAACTCGCGGCATTTGCGCGTGAGTGGAGTCTTAGAGATTGAAGGAGATTCAAATGAAGGCGATTGTGCTGTGTGCGGGGAAGGGAACCAGGCTTCGGCCGATTACTCACTCAACGCCGAAGCACCTCATTCCGGTTGCAAACCGGGCAATCATTTCCTATGTGCTGCAGCAGATTGCAGATGCGCACATCCATGAAGTGGGGATAGTTATCTCTCCAGACTCGGGAGGGATGATTCGTGAAGCGGTCGGGGATGGGTCACAGTGGGGCCTGTCGGTGTCCTACATAATCCAGGAGACAGCGGGTGGACTGGCGCATGCGGTTAAGGTGTCCAGAGCTTTCCTGCAAGACTCCGATTTCCTGATGTTCCTGGGGGACAACCTTATTGAGGGCGGGGTAGTCCCGATGATAGAGGAGTTTGCTGCGCACAAACCTCAAGGTCTCGTTGTGCTCAAGGGGGTGGAAGACCCGAGGCGCTTCGGCGTAGCAGAACTGGACAGCAACGGCGCGGTGATACGGCTTGTTGAGAAGCCGAAGGAACCGAAGAGTAACCTCGCACTGGTTGGCGCGTACGTCTTCACTGCGGATATCCATGAGGCCATTGACGGGATAGGTCCGTCATGGCGTGGTGAACTTGAGATTACTGATGCGATTCAGCGGATGCTGGACATGGGCAAGGTGGTCAGGAGTCATGTGCTGAAGAAGGACAGTTGGTGGTTGGATACCGGCACCATGACAGACATACTGGAGGCCAATCGGGTCTTGCTGGAGGCGGGTGACGGAGAAGGCAAGGAAGGGTTGTTTGGCGGGTTGGTCAACGGCGAGAATAGCGTCGCGTCTGATGTCGTCATGTCTGGATGTGAGCTTGTGAAGCCCGTGTCTATAGCTGCCGGGTGTGTGCTGAGCGATTGTCGCGTGGGACCTCATGTGAGTCTTGGCAGAGGGGCGCGTGTGAACGGTGCGACAATTGCGAATAGCATTGTCATGGAGGGAGCGGAGGTCTCTGGCTCTATTGTGTTGCAGAATAGCATCATGGGTGCGCGTTCACGTGTCACCGGCTCCGGTGGAGGCAAGCTGTCAACTGTGTTCATCGGTGATGACAGCAGCGTGCAGCTTGGTTAGCCGGCACCGGGATGCAGTGTTCGAGCCTACTAGACACTCCATGGTCCTTCGTTTCTGATACTATGCCGCGTGAAAGACCGGCTGTGGTACATCCGCATGGTTGTGAAGGGACCACCTGTGTGTGGGGTGGCATTCTAGAAAGAGCCACGTGTGAAGTCTCGTGTGGCTCACAGCGGTGTTGGCACTACGTTGGGCAAATCTGCTAATAATATGTTCAGGTAGCTTGAAAATCGAAGGAGGTTGGATATGGCGTATGACATCGAGCGATTGAAGGACAAGGAACATTTCCAAAACGGTGAGTTCTGGGTTTCTCCTCTGAATTTTGAGGATGAAGTTATATCGGACTTCCGCGGAAAGAAAGTGCAGATTCACGATGTGACGCTGCGCGATGGAGAACAGACTGTTGGTGTAGCGTTCTCTCCCGAGGAGAGAGTGGCAATTGCAGAAGCTCTGAGCGATATCGGCATCCATCGACTGGAGATTGGAATGCCGCCGGCTTCACCTGAGATTCTCGAGGGCATGAAGCGCATTGTGAACCGCAACCTCCAGTCTGAGATGGTTGCGTTCGTCCGAACTATCAGGAAAGACATCGACATGGCGATTGATTCGGGCGTCAAGACTGCGATTCTCGAACACATCATGAATCCATACGCCACAGAGTCTGCCTACGGCCTCTCCAAACAAGAGGTGATGGACCGCCTCATCGACACGGTGACATATGCCAATGAGAAGGGTCTCAAGACCATCTTCATGGGCTGGGACCTCACGCGTGGTGACGACTGGGACTTCGTGAAAGAAATCTACCAGACGCTTGCTGCAGAGACTAAACTGGACGGTCTCGTGGCTGTGGACACCGTGGGCGTTGCTTCCCCCAGAGCGGTGGGCTATCTGTTCCGCAAGCTCAGCGAGTGGCTTCCCAATACGCGGCTCGAGTTCCATTCTCACAATGAGTTCGGCCTTGGGAATGCAGGCTGCATTGAGGCCATCGCGAATGGCGCATCCGTCATTCACACTGCCTACAACGGGCTTGGCGACAGGACCGGCAATGTTGCCACTGAGGAAATCGTCATGATTCTTGAACTCCTCATGGGCATCAAGACGGGCATCAAGCTCGAAGGTATCATGAATGCGTCAGTGACGGTTGAGAATATCTCTCAGCGTAGGCTCGCAGGCAACAAGCCGATCGTTGGTCGAGACCTGAACAAACTGGAGACCGGCATTGGTGCCGATCTACACCGCAAGTTCAATGATGCTGGTTTCAATGTCACCATTCAGGCCTTCCAGCCTGAGGTGGTGGGGATGGAGCCATACCATCTCGTCATGGGCAAGAACAGTGGCGCAGCCACGATAGAGTTCTATCTCGACAAGCTTGGCGTCACAGCGACGCAGGACCAGGTCAAGGAGATTACAGACAGGGTCAAGTGGCAGGGTCGGGTGCAGCATACCCTTCTCACAGACGCTCAGTTCCTGAAAATCTGCCACGACGTGATTCGCTGATAGCTCATACAGTCACGCGTTGATGGTGTACGCAATGACCCGCCTGCTGGCCCTTTTCCTCGGTTATGGAAAGGTGCCGGTGGGCGGGTCTCATTTGTGTGTGGCAGCGGTGAATGCAACAGAACTGCCTCACCAATTGAAGACGCTGTGAAAAGGGGGGAAGGGAGGCTCCCCTCTCCCTTCCCCTGGAATGGAGGGAAGTTGAGTTTGCGCCCTGAGGTGGAAATAAGGGGTATGGTAGGGCAAACCACCTAAAGACTAGCATGCAGACAAATACGAGTCAAAACGATTTGTTGTGCCTGTAGTATGCTGTGGCTGTGGGACGAAGCGCCAGTGTCAGGTCGTCTCACGTTGATTTCGCGTGAGAATGGTGCACAATGACTGACCATAGGTTTCGGTGTCCTCGTTGTGGCAGGGCGCTCAACTATGACGTTGCCATGGGGTTGTGGTGGTGTCCCGACCCTGATTGCGGAACTGTCGTGCGGCAGGGGGCACTTCCGGAGCAGCGGCCATCGGCTCAATCCGGGGGCGTGCATTCATTCAGCGCACCTGCACAGCGCGACCTTCCACAGGACACAGAGGAAGAGTGGCAGCCACATGGTTGGAGCACGGGCCGGCGCATACTGATTGTCCTGGTAGCTCTGCTGACAACTGCGGCCGTTCTCATGATGGCTCTGTCACCTCTGAGCTGGTTTCGTGGTGTGGTTCTGTCAGTTTCACCCCACAGCGTCACATTCGTTGACGACTGGGGGACGGGGACAATGCCTCAGGCGATTGCCATTCAGAACGATGGGAAGGGAGAGATGAACTGGCACGCGACAACCGATGTTGCGTGGCTGACCGTTGAGCCTTCACAGGGGACTCTTCAAGGTGGGCTCCAGGTTGTGACTTTGCGTGCGGACATCACAGGTCTCGCTGTGGGACAGCACGAGGGCGTGTGCACGATTGCCTCAGAGGATTCTCGAAACTCACCTCAGATTGTCGGCGTCCTTCTGAAAGTAGAGCGTTCCCCTGAGACGCGCGCGATCCAGAGTCTTGTTGGGGATGATGTTGAGGTTTTCTACGGTGAACAACCTCCCTATGTTGAAGGACCGAATGGGAACGAAATCTACCTGGTCAACAACAGCCTTGCGACCAACGTCTCGTGGAGCACCCTCGCGACTTTCCTTGAAATGGACAACACGGATGAGAATCCTTATCTGCAGGGCGAACGGATGTGTGGCACATTTGCGGAGATGCTGCACAACAATGCGGAGGCCGTCGGCATTCGTACCGCATGGGTCTCTATCGACATGGTTGGGCAGGAGATCGGACATGCGCTCAACGCGTTTGTAACCACTGACAGAGGGGTGGTCTTTGTCGACTGCACGGGTGAGGACGCAGGGTTGGTAGTCAGCGCGGAGGCAGAAGCCGGGGTGTGTGACTATGACAAGATTGCGTATGTTCTGAAGGGCCGGGAATATGGGCTTATCTCTCTTGACTATGCAGAGTCTTCCGACTATCCATTCTACGAAAAGTACACAAAGGCATGGGAGGACTACACCACGGACCTTGATGAGTTCAATGCTCTTGCGGATGAGTACAATGCCCTTGTGGCGGGACGACGGCTTGTTGTAGGCTCACAGGACGCTCACAGGGCCACGAGTCTCTACAATGAACTCGAAAGGCGCCGTGTGTCTATGGAGATGCAGCGTCAGCTCCTCGGTTCCTGCCGTTGGGATTCTATTGGAGTCGTGGAACAGGTGGAGTTGTACTGGTGACCGCCAGCAGCCACGTGAGACTACTCTTGCCTGGGCAGCCCTGATTCACAGGGCACTCCTGTCTGACAGAGCCCACAGCCGGTAATCGGCACGGCGTACCGCTTTCGCAGAGGACGTAGTGTTTCTTCCTGATACTGTTCGCATTTCTGCTTGTCATGCCCCCTTGGCCCTATGGCTCCAGCGGGACATCGTTGGATGCACGCACCACAGTCTGCCCGCGTCAGGTAGGGACAGGCTTCGATGTGCGAGGCGAAATGCCGGACTGTAACGTCAAGCGGCGCGTCAGTAACCACGCTGCCACATCGCATGGCCTTGCCCAGAGGTGTGAGGAATCCGTCACAGAGTCCGAAGGTTCCGAGTCCCGCGGCGAATGCAGCGTGTCGTTCCGACCATGTGGATGCGGCGTATCCGGGGATGCCTCGCAACGATTTGTAGAGGGGAGATGTGGCGGGTGCCACTGCTGCAGCTGCATGGCTCCTGAGATGGCCTGCCACCATGTTGCGCAGTACATCGTTGAACTGCTCCCCGTAGTAGCGGGTGTGTGCCCACCTGAGCGAGGGCGCCTTTGTCATCAGTGCGTTGCTTTCTCTCGTGCGCGCTGCTATTGGTAGTATCCAGCACACGACACGGACGATCGGCGGCTCTTGCCTGCGGAGGTTGGAGGAAGCATGCCCCAGCACCTCGCGGGGCGTCATGTGGTATGGGCCGATGGTCTCCTTGTACTGCCGGAAAAGAGGGTCGTCGCCGTCGGCGACACCGACGAGCGGCGAATCGAAGATGGGCCCATCGTCGATGAAGCGCAGACGGTTGTGCGAACTGTCTCGCACCACTCCTTCAACAAAGACGGTGATTGAAGCGAGCGAAAGCGACACGTTTACAGACATGCCGTGCACTTGTCCGCGTTGGCTACGCGTGTCTGATTGCTACAGGCGAGTTTCTGGACCCCATCCTGAGATGTCGTTGGCACAGATGATACCTGACATAACAACTGATTCGATGCCGGCGCCCGGGAACGTGGAGGCTCCTGCAAGGTAGAGCCCCTTGATTGGCGTCCTGAAATGCGGTCTCCGCGTGTTGACCGACTGGTCAAACCCGTACATGGCACCCTCGGGCATCGAGGTGTAACTCTCGAAGGTGCGGGGAGTGGCAGCATCGAGCACAGAGATGCTATTGCTCAGGTCAGGGATGATTTCTTCTGCCTTGCGAATCAGGAAGGCAGTGAATTGGCGCTTCCTGTCTTCGTACGTTCTCTCGTCCCGTGAAGGGAAGTCGCCGTAGCCGATAGGGGCAGTCAGCGTGATGGCTGCGCATCCTGGAGGTGCAAGGCGATTGTCCGCGTTGGAATTGATGAAGATGCTGAAGTCTCCCTCAACGTGATGGATGTACGTGGGATAGGACGTCAGGTTCTTGTCTACTCCGACGTACACCACGAAGGCGGAGCGTGACATCTTGAGACTCTTGACGAAGTCTATGTACCGGCCGCCTATCTCGTTCGCTTTGACAAGCTGCAGCACGCACGTGCGTGCATTTGCGTTCGAGACGACTACATGAGCCTGGAATATGTCCGAGCCGGAGCGCACTCCGCGCACCTGGCGTCTGTCGGACAGAATCCTGTCGACCTTGTAGTTCGTCATTATGGTGCCGCCGTTCTGCTGCACTATGTTTGCCAGCATCTCTACGCAGGCGTACGGGCCGCCAAGAGGGAAGTAGTTGCCTTCAATGACAGGTCCGATGCATGTGAGCAGTGCTCTCAGGCCCGGCGTTGCATCCGCAGTCGTCCCGTTTCGGACTGACATCGTCGCCAGCAGGGTCTTCAGGTCCTCGCTCTCTATGTGCTCGTCGAGCTTCTGCCGATACGTCTTGTTCATCCAGTCATACATCGCCGGATAGTCACGTGGCAGGTAGGCGGCAGCCTTCTCTCCCAGCAGGCGGACTATGAGATGACTGGGAATCGGTGTGCCGAACCTGCTGCTGAATTCGTAGAACTGGTAGTAGGCTTCGGAAGCCTCCTGGAAGAACGCACTGATGCCGGTTGCCTGGTCAGGAAAGACATTGCCCAGGGATTTCACCAGTTGCGGGATGCCTGTACCGATGTCTATATTCTGACCCTTGTAGGAGTACCGTGTTGAGCCGGGTATGAACCGACCCTCGGTCTTCACGCCCAGCTCGTTGAACAGGCGGCGGACCGTGCCGTTGTCCCACACTCCGGACACACTGCTGACACCGGTGCTGAATACGAAATCGTCACGCTCAAGTGAACTGCAGTAGCCCCCGACCTGTGCCTGCTGCTCCATCACGAGTACTTTGAAACCTCGCTTGGCCAACAGTGCTGCAGTGGTCAGCCCTCCCACGCCGGCACCGACGACGGCCACATCATACTCGTTCTCCTGCGAACTGCTCCCCGGCAGCACATCGACGTGCCACTCGTATGGCTTGAATCGTTGCTGGATGAGATAAGCGGGCCCCTTGCTCTGGAAAATGAGAGAGAAGACGAACCCCGTGATGACAAGTCCGATAACCAGGGGGCCTGCCAGTGACACAGTGGCAAACAGAGTGATAAGGGCGCAGAGGAAGAACACTCCCGCCCATACAAGCGTGACGATGTTGTGCACAGAGATGAAGTCAGGGTTCATCCAGTATTGCCGGGGATAGTCGTATCGTGCAGCGTCTGAGCTGAACGGCCTCTTGATGGCCATCGATGCGATTGCCATCAGGGTGAGTACGGAGAAGCTGATTGGGCCTGCGTTGCTCATCAACAGGTCGGCGTTGATGGTACGTGTCAGCACTGCCATGACGGCGAAATACACGACTGACGTGAGGTCCATGAGGCGGTAGCGCCTGGACCATATCTGCTGCACGAGAAGCGCAAGGGACAGGCCGAGTGCAATGGGGATGCCCGCAGTCTCCCCCATGCTCGCGAAGACCCAGTAGATCGCCCACGGCACGAAGGTAACCGCGAGCATCAAGGCTCCGACGGGTCTCGCCTGTGGTGCCTTCCTTCGCTGACTATCCTTCTCCTGACGTGACATCGTATCTGGTCCTCCCTTGAACCGGGGTCGCGTGGGCGACATCGACCGTATGTGACGGGCGTTGGTTCATCTTCTCATGGGGCAGTCGATTGGTCAATACCGTTCGTTTCACGTGTGATGGTTTTCGTATGTGTGGTGGTTGGTACAGGTGGTCTGGTCGTGCCGCTCACATGCTAGGATACGGATGGAATTGAGAGGTGCGCATCGTCGAAAAGGAGGCTGCATGAAGTCAACTGAGGCAACGGTTGGACGAGTCTTCGTATTGCGGCTTGAGGATGAAGACCTGATTCCTGATTGCATTGAACAGTTTGCAGCCACACAGAAGGTGAGAGCCGCGCATGTGCTTCTACTTGGTGGGGTGGGAGGTGGGTCGGTCGTCTGTGGTCCCCGCGATTCCGTGACGATGCCGCCTGATGTCATGCGGTTGCCGGTAGAGGGCGCTCATGAGACTCTTGCGGTGGGGTTGCTCGTACCGGATGAGACTGGAGTGCCCCGTCTTCATATACATGGGGCGCTTGGAAGGGCAGGCACCACGCTGTCAGGATGTCTGCGTGATGGAGTCACCACGTGGTTCATGGCGGAGGCTGTGCTGACCGAAATAGTATCTGATTCCGTGAGTAGACAGCCGGATTGCCACAGCGGGCTTTCGTTGCTTTCTTTCGACTAGACGCGAATGGCGCGTGCAGCGGCATTTCGCAGGTCATCATCCCGCGCAGGGCCGCCGCAATTGGTCTACGATTGGTAGCCTGCTATGACTTCGAGTCCTGCAGTAACCCCAGCGTATCCAGCACGTCTCTCAGTTGGGCACGGCTGCCTTCACTTAACGGTCCCACCGGCTTTCTGGCGGGCCCTACGTCCAGTCCGGTCATGCCCAGGGCTTCTTTCACCACTGCTGGGAAGGTGCCGAGGGAGAATGCAGCCCTCAGAGGGGCAAGTGCGGACTGTGCTGCTCTGGCGGCGTCGAGATTTCCTGCCATGTAGTGGTCATAGATGCTCACGATGAGACGTGCCGCGACGTTGGCGGTGGCTGCGACTGTCCCCGCACCGCCGTACAGGAGTGTGGCGAGTATCAGAGTGTCTCGGCCTGCGAAGACGCGGAAAGAAGGTCCGCATTTCCGGATGTAGTCTGCGGTGAGTGAGAGGTCGCCGCTGCTGTCCTTGATGCCGACGATGTTCTCAATGTGCGAGAGTCTGTGTGCGAGGTCGGCGGATATCTGAATCCCCGTTCGTCCCGGATTGCTGTACAGGAGAACCGGCAATCGCGTCGAATTCGCTATGTCGCGATAGTATTCATACAGTTCATCCACGTTGGGGCTGATGAATGCGGGTGTGATGACGGAGACAGCGTTGGCTCCCAGCGCCTCTGCCATTTGCGTGAGGTAGATGGCCTCACGTGTGGTCGTGGCTCCGGTGCCTGCGTAGACTGGCACAGCGCTGTTGACCGTCTCTACAACGATCTCAATGGCTCGCTTCTTTTCGTCCATGTCCAGTGCGAAGTACTCCCCCTGGCTTCCAAGTACGAACACACCGTGAACACCGTCATTGAGCAGTCGTTCAACGAGTGCGCGGAGCACCGGCTCTGCGAGTCTGTCATTGTGGTCAAAGGGTGTGACCATCGCAGGTACCACACCGTGGGGAGTGAAGTCCATTGCTGACCTCCTTGTGTCTGTCTCTCGGCGTAGTGTAGGCTGCCGTGGTAGTGTAATCAATGGCCGCATCCATCGGAAATCCGGCGCGGATTCACATCGCTCGAAGAATACTAACGCATTATCTGTGCCGTGCAGGGGGAATCACCAGTGTCGAGCAATCCTGGCAAAGTACACATCCTGTTCATATGTCGTGGAAACCTGTGTCGGTCGCCGATGGGAGAGGCCCTGCTACGGTGGCGTCTTGAGAATGACGGATTGGCTGAGTGTGTGGTGGTGGAATCTGCCGGCTATCATCGATGGGAACCGTTTTCACGTGAAGCACATCCGTTTGCGCGCCGCGCGGTCGAGTCGCTCTGTGGCCGCGACCTGCTTGCCAACCATTCCGCTATCGCGTGGACGAAGGAGCAGGTCGAAAGGGCCACTCTCATCCTTGTGGCTGAGGATTGGATGAGGGATGATTTCCCTGCGGACAGGGTCTTGACCATGAGAGAGTTTGGTGGAGAGAGAGGGGATGTTGAAGACCCCTATGGAGGCGACTACCAGGAATTCGTGGCGTGCGCCGAGGACATACAACGGCTCATTGCAGCAGGCTTGCCGCGCCTCATGACTCTGTGCCGGGGCGACCAGGATGACCGTCTTTCTGACTGAGGTTGCCTCACGAGTGACGGCGTACTAGAATTGGCAGTCGAACTCGCGCCTCGGCCGTCCATCTCGAAATGATATGAACACCTACGGAATCGTAGTCCTTGCCGCAATTGCCGCTGAATTCTTAATTCACACGATTGCAGATGTTCTCAACGTCAGGGCGCTCGACAGGGGCGTTCCTGAGAATCTTCGGACGCTCTATTCTGATGATGACTACGTCAGGTCGAAACGCTACGTGCGGATTGCCACGTCTGTGGGCATCGTTGAGAGGACGGTGTTGCTTGCAACTGTTCTGGTCTTCTGGTTCTCCGGGGGCTTCGGATGGCTGGATGCCGGTCTTCGCATGGTTGTTGCCAACGGCGTTGCCAGGGGCTTGTTGTATCTGGGAATACTGATGCTTGGCTATTCCCTCGTCTCCCTGCCATTCAGTGTCTACCGGACCTTCGCCGTTGAACAGCGGTTCGGATTCAACAGGACGACTCCTGCCACATTCATCTCTGACAGGCTCAAGGAGTTGTTTCTGTCAGTGCTGATAGGGGCGCCGTTGCTGGCGGCAGTACAACTGCTGTTCATTCACACTGGTCCCGTGGCGTGGCTCTGGTGCTGGGTCGCTGTGGAGGGATTCTCTCTTGCAACTCAGGTGATAGCCCCTGTACTTATTCTTCCACTCTTCAACAAGTTCGAACCCATGCCGGAGGGTGCTCTCAGGAAGACGATATTGGACGACGCTGGTTCTGTGCGTTTTCCTGTGGAGAATGTATACGTGATGGATGGCTCAAAGCGCTCGTCGAGAGGTAACGCATACTTCACGGGCATCGGCCGTCACAAGCGAATCGCACTGTTCGATACACTGCTCGAGCAACAGACCATTCCTGAGACGGTTGCCGTGCTTGCTCATGAGGTCGGGCATCACAAGAGGCGGCACGTCACCATAGGATTAGTCCTGGCGGCCATACACTCGGGAATCGCTCTATACCTGTTGTCTTTCTTTCTTGGTCAAGCTGGCTTGTACTCGGCATTCTTCGTTGCGGAGCAATCCGTATACGTGGGGCTCGCGCTGTTCATGCTTCTCTACACGCCGATATCAGTTCTCCTCTCCGTTGGTCTGAGTGCCGTTTCGCGTCGGCACGAATTTCAAGCAGACCGATTCTCTCTTGAGACTGCCCCGGAGCCTGAAGCGCTCCCGGCTGCCTTGAAGAAGCTCGCCGTAACGAATCTCTCAAATCCGAATCCTCACGCCTTCTACGTGTTCCTGAACTATTCGCACCCGCCACTCGGCGCGCGCCTGCGGGCGATTGACCACTACCTGCGCTCCCGTGAGCGCACTGTGACTGACGGCCGCACTGGTCCACTGTGAGTGGTTGTGAGGGAACTGCAGCACAGTTGCGTGTGTTTTTGCATGCGGGACCAAGCACGGGGTACAGTGCAGAAAAGAACGGCGCGACAAGGGCCTCTGTGGTTGTGGGTGGGGCCAACCTCCTTGTGGCAGATGGCCGAAATCTGGGTGCGACACGATATGGCGTGTGCCAGCTCGGAGAATATTCTATGAAGAAGCAGGTGGTGTACTCGCGTGAACAGGCAGAGGGCGACTGTGCCGGTGCGGCAGTGCTTCTTCCGGGGGTTGGCGCCAGAGTGGACCGGAGTATGCCATGAAGGGTAGGGGCTTTCTTGCCTACGCAGTGTTCATGTCTGTGCTTGAAGAGGTCGCTCTTCTCGGCCTGTGCCTCTGGCTGCTTCCCGCACTGGGCATTCGTGTCCCTCTCTGGTTGGTGGTCACGTTGGCAGTCATCGTGGGAGGCTACTCCATCGTTCTGACACGTCTGAACCTGAGGTCGCTGGGCCGCAGACCTGTGACATCGCCGGACATAGGCTTGAGGGCACGTGTCGTGACCTCGCTGGAGCCGGATGGCTACGTACGAGTGGGGAATGAACTATGGTCTGCGACATCGGAAGGTGCGTCGCTCGAGAAGGGCCGGCATGTCACGATTGTTCGTATCGAGGGAATGCGGGTATTTGTGAAACCGGAGAGTGATGAGCGGGTTCTTCCGTAAGGGGAGCTCGCTGCGCTGGTGAGTGGTCTGGCCCAATTCCTTTCCTGTTGACGGGGACACATGCTCTCAATAGACTGATGCAGCCTGCCGGTATGGCGGCTGGAGGGCTGAAATGGAAGAATCGAGAAAGGTACGTGTATCGGCCGGTGTTGCTGCCGGCTACGCAACGCTCAACGATACACAGGCGGCAGACGGTGTCTGGAATTCGCTTCCTCTTGAGTTCAGGGTGCAGACATGGGGAGATGAACTCTATGGGACGGTTCCGCTGGACCTGAAACTTGAGATGCCGCAGGAAGTTGTGCTGTCCGGAGACCTCGCCTATTGGCCGCCGGGACATGCATTCTGCATCTTCTTCGGTCCGACACCGGCAAGCGAAGGTGATGAACCGAGAGCGGCCAGCGCGGTGACGGTATTCGGTCATATCGAGGGCGATCCAACCGTCTTCCGTGCGGTGAAGGGCGGCACGAAGATTCGCGTCGAGAGAGCGTAGCAGGGCGGTCAGACCCAGGGTGTGTGGTGCTTGTGTGCTGTCGGTTCGTCGTGTGCGCGCACGGGGCGCCCCAGTTGCTTCGGACGCAGGGGCCAGGAGCGCTGGCTCGTTTCAGGTGTGCGTGGCAGGAGTAGGTGAAGCCCACTTGCCGGGATGTTGACAGTTGCAGGTTGGTGTCAGGCCTGCGAGTGGTGGGTTGACTACCACGCGTCCACATCTGCGCGGAAGAAGACTGTCGCACAGAGTTCAACTACGAAACCGTAGACCGGCCCGAGAATCAGAGGCCACCAGAAGCCAAGTTCCTGATTGTGCGTGAACAACGCCAGTACCACTCCGAAGAGCGCTCCTATGACCACTCCGTGCGCCATCCAGTGAATCCTGAGCGAACTGATGCCAATAGTGAAGCCCATCAGTGCGTTCATGAGAACGAGCAGTGCCCCGAAGGACGACGCCACTTCCAGTCCCATGCCGCGGCTACAGATTGCCCATGAGGAGAGCCCGCACGCCGTTCCCAGAAGCGTTGTTACCAGCACTCGCCGTTCGTTCAACAATGGCTGCCTCCTTCCCTGGCCACTCCCGAGCACGCAGGGGAGTATTACCATGAATCTCTGCATGTATAACGATGCGCGGCGAAAGTGGATTATGCTTTCGGGTCACGGCAGGGGAGTATTGGCCCCGCTATGAGATGAGTAGAGGTACCAGGTAGATGACCTCGAGCACTTCATAGACTGCGGCAATAGCGAGTACGATAGCGACGAGTAGATAGATGGAGGCCCCATTGCGGACTCCCTGGGCGTATCCTTCCCTCCAGGTAAGAGCACCAACGCTCTTTGGCGAAACGAAGGCGCAACCGAGAATCCAAGCGCCCAGCATTGCCAGGATGTAGGCCTGTCCCTCAACCAGGAGTGTGAGGGAATGCGGAATCATGGCCGCCTGCAATTCGGGTGTGGTTGGTGCAAGCAGTAAGCCCCACAGTACTGCCCGGAACAGACCTATGGCAACGCCACTGAAGGGAATAATCAGCGAGGGTAGGAAGATAACGAGCACGCTGGCGATAGCGAAGTTGACCCCGAATGTGAGGGCCATGCTCTTCAGTATGGCGCCGCTTGCGTACGCTTCGGCGACAATAGACAGTGGTCCCTGTGTGAACGATGCAAGCACCGCGCTTGTCAGCATGTCCTGAATCTCCGGGTGAAAGGTGACGTAGGCCATGGACACCCCTACGAGACTGTAGTAGAGGATGTTGATGATGAGATACGGGCGCAGGAACTGTCTGACGAGCGAGAATGCGCTATTCAGGAGTGATGAGAACCACATGTAGTGTATCTACGTTCCTTCGACAGATTGGCAGCAACGACACTGCGGAGGATATACTCTCACTCGCGCGGAGATGCGTCAAGACAGTCTGAGTGGTGGTGTGGAACGTGGGAGCCGGAAACGACCTCTCTCTTATTCCCCGAGGGATGTGGCATCTTAAGGCTGAGCGCATACAGATGACGACGTTCATGCTGTTCAATCGGAAGGCCATACTGGATGCCAGTGATGCCTTCAGTGCGAACGGCTTCATCAAGGGAGTTGACCTCATATGACATGGGCACAGGCTGCGCTTTTCAGCGCCGCCATAATGGCGATTGTCAGTATTATCGACAGTCACCTGACATCGAAGCGGTTTCCGAGTTTTCGGGCGTACCTGCTGCCCCTCGGTGCCGTACATCTGACATATTCGCTTGTGGCATCTCGAGTCTTTCCAGTGCCGGCGGGCATCGACTCGTCAATCATAGGCATCGCAATCCTCTCTTCGTGTATCAGGACCGGCGCAATCTTCATATTCCTGCACAGTCTTCGCTATCGAGAAGTGTCGACGGTGGTTCCGGTTGTCTACACATCCCCCGTGTTCGTGGGACTGATGGCATTCTTCCTGCTGGGAGAGAAGCTGAGCCTGCTGCAGTGGTCTGCAATCGTAGTCGTTGTGTCAGGCGCGGTACTGATATCTGCCGTCAAGGGACCATCGCGAACTGATATCAGGCAACCCGGATTGGCTCTCCTGCTGCTAGCCAGTCTGCTGTTCGCCGTGTCTGACGTCACCGCAAAGCAGGCTTTGGGCCAACTTGGCTATTGGCACCTGTTCTGGATGGGCGCCGGAGTGATGGGACTAGCCTTCGTCGTCGGTTCGCTGAACAGAAAGGTGCTCGTGCAGATACGTGACATGGAACGCAGGGCGCACTCCTTGAGACTGATGGCTCTGAACGAGGTCCTGTCACCTATCGGCATCGTCGTGTCTTTCTGGGCGCTGGCTCATGGGCCGGTTTCTCTCGTATCGACACTGGTGAGCAGTCGTCCTCTGTTCGTGTTGTTCTTCGCACTCGTCTTGAGCCGCGGTGCACCGGGCTTCCTGGTGTGGGAAGGAGGGAGGCGGCAACTTGTTCTTAAACTTGTCGCTACCACGATGATAGTGGCTGGAGTGGTTGCCATTGAGGTGTCATCGTAGACGCTTTGGCGTTCTCTCGTGCCTGCTCAGGCGGTTCTTACTTCTTCTTGTCTGTGACAAAGGGAATCAGGAACAGAACGCACGCGAGCAGAAACACGATGCTGCCGATAAGATAGGGGATGTCATGGTTCTGAATGGCGGAGATGATGAAGAAGATGGCACACACGAGAAACAGAATCCATCCCCATAGCTGATACGCGCGTTCATTCTTTGACATATGTTCCTGTAATCCTTCTATGGCGTCTTTGCGTGGCAGGTCTGCCTTCCGCAGAACGCTCATTGTAGCAGTCGAGTCTCCATGGGAGAGTATCCGACGTGAATCCCGGTGCACAGTTCTCTCGATTGTCTCTTTCAAATCCGCCACGTCTACGCGGGAAGTCGCATGTGGTATAGTGCGGCAATTTGTTGGCGATGCCCTGATTTGTAGGTCACAGATAGGGCAATCGTGGAGGTACTATGGCTCAACAACCGTTCTACTGGCTGGTTGGTACGCGCTGTGCGCCCGAGTTGGATGCGGAGTTCAATGAGTGGTATGACAACACGCATATCCCCATGTTGATGAAGGGTGGGCACATCACGAAAGTGACGCGCTGCAAGCTTTCGAAAGAGGTCGAGTCAGAGCAGCCACCATACATGGCCATCTACGAGTTCAAAGATGTTGATACTTTCAAAGCATGGCTGAAGAGCGATGCACTGGCAGATGCTCGCATAGAGATGAAGGACACGTGGGGTGGGAGGGACATGGAACTGACGTCACGGGCTGCCTATGAGACTGTTGCAGTCACCGGCTAGTACGCAGTCGCTCGCGGTCTGAAAGCGCGTGAGAGCTACTTGTGGATGGAAGGGGGCTGCGTGTGCGCGGTGCCCCAGATGCGCTCGTGCTCTCTTTTCATGCAGTGATTCATAACGACCATGAGTCCTGCCGCTCGCGCGTGATTGGCGGCGGCTGTGTTGACTATGCCGAGTTGCATCCAGAGCGCCTTAGCACCGACTGTAATGGCGTCGTCTGCGATGGCGGGGACGGCTTCAGCCCTGCGGAATACGTCAACCACATCCGGTGGCTCAGGCAGGTCCCTGAGGCTGGCGTACGATTTCCATCCCATAATCTCGCTGGCGTTCGGGTTGATGGGGATAACCGTGTAGCCGTGCCTGCTGAGATAGGCTGCAACAAGCTGGCTATCATGTTCAGGGTTGGCTGACAGGCCGACCATCGCGACAGTCTTGCTGTTGCTGAGAATCTTCTTAATGGGATATCTCATGGTTCTACTCCGCACTGCTGGATGGACGGATGGCGTTTCCGCCATCCGTCGTGTCCTTCACTAGTCGAGCGAAAGCTCCTCGCGATACTCGGGAATCTCGACGTTCCATCCGTGTTCCTTCTGTACGAGTTCGGCGAAGTCGTGAGTTGATTCCTTTTCTCCATGCACCACTATCACCTTGCGCGGGGTGTTCTTGATGCTGGAGAGCCACTTGAGCAACTCGTTCTGGTCCGCATGCGCAGAGAAGCCGTGTATCTGCTTGATCTGTGCTCGTACGGGGTACTTGTCTCCGAGAATTCTCACTTCCTCTGCACCCTCAACAATCTGTCGGCCAAGCGTTCCGTTGGCCTGGTATCCCACAAAGAGAATGGTGGACTCAGGGCGGGATATGTTGTTGACGAGGTGATGCTTGACCCGCCCACCGGTGCACATTCCGGACCCTGCGATAATCATGCCGGTACCGCCAAGGTAGTTGAGGGCCTTGGAGTGGTCGGTCGACTCTACCGGCACGAGGCTGGGGAAGTTGAAGGGCGATGAGTGGTTTGCAAGTAGTTCACGGGTCTCCTCATCGAACAGTTCAGGGTGATGCCGGAATACCTCCGTGACCTTGAGGGCCATGGGGCTATCGAGAAATACCATGATATGTGGAATCTTGTTTGCGGCCAGCAGATCGTTCATGTGGTAGAGCACTTCCTGCGCTCTTTCAATCGCGAAACTCGGCACGATGATGTTGCCCTTGGCTTTGACCGCATGGTCGATGACCTCTTGGAGTTCATTCTCGATGTCGGCCACGGCCCCATGGGTGCGGTTGCCATAGGTGGATTCCATGACGATGTAGTCTGCACTTTCGAATGTTGAAGGGTCGCGCAGAATCACCCTGTCCCATCGGCCTATGTCTCCGGAGAAGATGATTCGTCGGTTCTCTGTGCCGGCTTTGATGTCAACGGCTATCATGGCCGAACCGAGGATGTGACCGGCATCGTAGTAGCTGGCGGAGATGCCGTCGCCGAGGTCGAGTACTTCCTTGCATTTCACAGTCTTGAATTGCTTGAAGGAAGCCTCAGCGTCCTCCACGTTGTACAAGGGGACTTCGGGATGCGGACCCTTGCGCCCCTGGCGTTCGTGGCGTCTCCTCTTGTGTTCGGCGTCGGATTCCTGAAGGTGTGCTGAATCGAGCAGGGATATCTTCATTATCTCGGCGGTGGCTGGCGTGGAGTAGATGGGGCCGCTGAACCCTTCTCTCACGAGTTTGGGAATATAGCCACAGTGGTCGAGGTGCGCATGAGTTATCAATAGCGTATCGATTGATGATGGTGGTATGGGGAACGCGTCCCAGTCCCTTGAACGCAACTCTCGTTCCTGGTGCATGCCGCAGTCAACCAGAATGCGGCGCCCGTTGGCCTTTAGAAGGAAGCGGCTGCCAGTGACGTTCTCGGTGGCACCGAGGAAGTGCAGTGAAATATCCATTCGTCCTCCAATGAGTCCGGTTCGCCTGCGGACGTGCAAGCTGGACGGCTCGGGGTTCCTTCGCCGACGTCATACGGTTGGCACGTCATGCGTGCGTTGGATTCTACCACTGACCGCGGCATGGCTGCCAACGTTCGTGTGCTGACCTTTGGTTGGGCCAGCGTTGTTCGAGGAGATGTGATAGAGTTCCACCTCGATGTACCACGAGTGTTGGCGGCTCGATATCTGTTCGAGAGTGCAACGCGAGATAGTGAGGTTTACCGTTGTCTGCTGACATGAGAAAACCCTTCTACGGTTACTGGATAGTTGCGGCCACTTTTCTGTGCAATGTAATGACCTTCGGCTGCGGCTTCTACGCGTTCAGCCTGTTCGTGAGTCCACTCGGGTCAGACCTTTCATGGGGTCGGGGCGATGTGATGGCGGGTTTCACTGTTTTCTTTCTTTCTACAGGCCTATTGTCGCCTCAGGTGGGGAGGCTGGTGGACAGGCATGGGGCCAGGGTGGTGATGTCTGTTGGTGCCGTGCTCGCGGGCATAGGATTCGTGGTCCTCTCACAGATGACGGCGTTGTGGCAGTTCTATCTGGGCTACATGATTGTGGGTGTGGGAATGGCAGGCACCGGACAGATACCCACAAGTGCGGTTGTCTCCAACTGGTTTGAGAAGAGAAGGGGTACGGCCGTGGGTGTCATGGCATCAGGGATCGGTGTCGGAGGACTCGCCTTTCCAGCGCTGTTGGGTGAACGGATTATCCCTCTCGTGGGATGGAGTCAATGCTACCTGCTGCTGGGAGTGCTGCTCTGGGCTGTGATTATCCCGCTGTCCGTCTTTGTCATAAGGACGAAACCCTCGGAGAAAGGGCTGGTGGCATACGGAGCGGAGGGCTTATCTGCGCATTCGGAGGAGAAGAGGGCGCCTGTGTCAGGTATCTCTCTGAAACTTGCGATGGGGACACTCAGTTTCTGGCTCATTGCCGCTACGTACTTCTTCAGTCACTTCGCGCAAGTCGGAGCGGTTCAGAACCAGGTTCCGTTCCTGGAGGATACGGGGTTCCCGATGATGGTGAGTGCGGGTGCGCTCGGGGCGGTAGGGCTGTGTAGCGCGTTCGGCAAGTTCACGTTCGGCTGGCTCTGCGACCGTATCCAGGCCAGACATGCGCTTGCAATCGGACTCGGTTTGCAGTGTGCCAGCATACTCGTACTCATGCGCATCACTCCTGATTCCGCAGCCGCGTCAGTGTGGCTCTACGCCGTGATGATGGGGTTTGGATTGGGCAGCTGGCTTCCCACGATGTCGATGCTGACGAGTGGCTACTTCGGCATGGCTCACTATGGTGCCGTCTTTGGTGCGTTGACCATACCCTATGCCGTGGGTAGTGCTATTGGCCCGTTCGTCGCAGGACGAATGTACGACATGTCCGGCAACTACGATGCCGTCTTCATCCTGTTCCTGGTGTTGTTCGCTGTGGCTATCGTGAGCATCCTTCTTGCGCGCCGCCCTCGAACGGCATAAGAAGTGTCCTGTGTGCGTGCTCTGCTGGACTTGGCCCTCGTTTGGTGCATATACTTGAATTGGTTCAGTTCTGTCTGCCGCAGGTCTATTTCTCGCACTTCAGCGTGTGGGGGATTGGAGTCTCCGTCCTCTCTCTATAGGGAGACGATGCTCCTTTTCAGGTCTGCGTTGCACTGATGTGGAAAGGTATGTTCAGCGTAGTAGCGACGGTGGTGTCTCAGGAAGGAACGTGTGAAGCCGGACATCGAGTCGGTGACCGATTCGTGATTGGGCAGACGACTCCTTGTGGCATGTGCTCGTGGGCGTTCTACACTCTCTATCCTTTCTCTCAACCGTTGCAGTTTGGCGGACAGTTTCCGTGGGAACCGGATCCGGATGTTTCTCGTGTGGCGTGTCCGGATCCTGACAATCCTGTGGTGTTCGAATTACGTAGAGAAGTGGGCTAGGTGGTGGCTTCTCAGTCTGTCTCTGCTGTGTCCTGTCTCGAATTGTGGGTGGTATTGTGTCAGATGATGAAGGTATATGTAGCGAGGCGGTGGAATGACTTCCCCAGACGTTGACGAACAAGCCAAGAAGGTTGTGACAGGTCTTCGGTTGGCCAGGGCGCGCGCGCGCCATAAGTCGTTCTGGGCCAATGTGGGCAAGAGGATTCGCAGTCAACTGCTCGCCGGCGTTGTGGTGGTGGTTCCAGTCGGTGCGACGGTACTCATCCTCAAGTGGGTTTTTGAGTGGGTCGATGATATCCTCCAGCCGATAATCCGCACTGCGCTTGGCCGGCCCATCTACGGGTTGGGCTTTGGCATCACTTTTCTTGTCATCTGGATTGTCGGCATCATTGCCAGTCAGATAGGTGGGCGGCGCCTTATCCAATACGCGGAGTCTTTGGTCAATCGCATTCCGGTAGTGAAGCACATGGTTTCAGGTATCAAACAGATACTTGAGGCTTTCGCTTCCCCCCGTGAAACGGGGTTCATGCAGGTCGTGCTGGTAGAGTATCCACGAAAAGGGCTCCGGACACTGGCATTCATCACCAACGAGGAATACGACTCTCGGGGAGAGAAGCTGTTAAACGTGTTTATTCCGACAGCTCCCAATCCCACATCTGGATTCCTGCACATCCTGCGTGAGAGCGAAGTGATGCGGACGGACATCGCTGTCGATGACGCACTGAAGATGATAGTGTCTGCCGGCCGTGTATCCGCCAGAGAACTGAACGTCACGCTGGCGGCAGAACTGAATGACAATTCTGCGAAGCGGCCGCCTTCGACTCCCCCGGGCAGTTAGACTGACCCTCTGGGGTGTTCGGCCCTCAACTGAGCATCAGAAAGGAGAGCGTAGTGAAAAACAGCCGGTATGAAGTACCTCCAGAGAAGCTCCGATGGCATTGCGATCCTGCCCAGTTTGATTTCGATTGCACCAAGGACCTCGCACCGCTGCATGAATTCATCGGTCAGGATAGAGCAATACGTGCTATCGAGTTCGGTCTCTCTATGGAGCGTGATGGCTACAACATCTACCTCTCAGGATTGACCGGTACCGGCAAGACATCGGTTGCCAAGACGTATATTCAGAAGCTCATAGGTGAGCGTGAAAAACGGGGTGATGAGTATCACGTCCATGACTGGTGCTATATCCACAACTTCGCGCAGCCCTATCGCCCTCGAATGGTGCAAGTGCCCGAGGGAAAAGGACACGAGTTCAAGGACGATATCAGCAATCTTCTGCAACATTTGAAGAAAGACATGGCGAAGGTCTTTGAGAGTGAAGACTACAAGGCACAGAAGAAGGAGATTGTTGAAGAGGGTCAGAGTCGGCAACAGAGCGTGTTTGGCGAACTCCGTGCGGAAGCACTTAAGAAGGGCTTCCTCATTCAGATGACGCAGGTTGGCGCTGCGCTGGTTCCGATGAAGGATGGCAAGGCACTGTCCCAGGAAGAGTTTCTTGCGTTGGAAGAAAGCGAGCGGATGGGGATGGAAGAAGTCCGGAACGGACTTCGCAAGAAGCTGGAGGCTGTGTTCGAAGCTGCTCAAGAGGTCGAGCGTGAGGTTAGTGAGAGACTGCTGAAGTCTGATCGTGATGTGGCGGAATTCGCCATCACACGTCTCTACGAAAAACTTACCTCCAAGTACGCTGACAACGCCGATATTGCGCAGTATGTGGCGGACCTCAAGTCCTACACGTTGGACAATATCGAAATGTTCAAGTCTCCGGAGGAGAAAGCCGAACCTGCCCCGGGGTTGCTCTCAGATGGTGCCAAGTTTGGGGCAGACCCGACGCTTCCTTTCATGGTGAACGTGTTTGTCGACAACGGGGCTACCGTGGGACCCCCCATCATTACGGAGACGAATCCGAACTACGTGAATCTCTTCGGGAAGATTGAGCGCCGGTTCATCCTGGGTGGGTATGTGAGCGACCATACGATGATTAAGCCGGGGGCAGTACACCTGGCAAATGGTGGCTACCTCCTGCTGAGTGCGGTCGATGTGCTTACGAACCCTGGAGTGTGGCCCGCACTCAAACGCGCGCTCAAGACGAAGGAACTCGGAATCGAGGAGCCTTTCGAGCAGTTGGGCATGTTCTCTCCACAGGGGTTGCGTCCGTTGCCCGCCCCTAGTGATGTGAAGGTGATACTGATAGGGGATGCGATGCTCTATCAGTTGCTCTCTGCACATGACGAGGATTTCTGGGAAATTTTCAAGGTGAAGGCCGATTTTGACTATGAGGTGTCGCGGACTCCTGACAACATGTTGTCTTTCGCTGCCTTCATTGCCGGTTGCTGTGAAGAGTGTGAACTCCGGCATTTCGATAAGTCGGGCGTGTCCAGGGTCATGGAGTATGCCTCCAGGCTGGTCGCTGATCAGGAGAAGCTCTCATCACGGTTTGCGTTCATCAAGGAACTGGTCGAGGAGGCCGAGTATTGGGCTCGCAAGGACGGGGCGAAACTTGTGGATGAAGACCACGTCCAGAGGGCAATCGAAGAGCGCCGTTTTAGACATAATCTTCCTGATGAGCGGCTGAAAGAGATGATTGAGGAAGGTACAATCCTCATCGATACGGAGGGGTCTGTCGTTGGGCAGGTGAACGGCCTCGCAGTGTATACGATGGGCGACCTCATGTTCGGGAAACCTTCACGTATTACCTGCAGGACGTACCTTGGCAGAGGTGGCGTTATCAATATCGAGAGAGAGTCAAACCTCAGCGGCAGTACGCACGACAAGGGGATACTCATCCTGAGCGGATATATGGGCTGGAAGTTTGCACAGGACAACCCCCTGTCTCTGTCTGCAAGCATATGTTTCGAGCAGTCGTATGGTGGAGTGGATGGTGACAGCGCTTCAAGCGCGGAACTCTACGTCTTGCTCTCGAGCATAGCCAATGTACCTATCCGGCAGGAGATCGCCGTGACGGGTTCGGTCAACCAGCGCGGTGAGGTGCAGCCGATAGGTGGCGCGAATCAGAAGATTGAGGGCTTCTACCAGATCTGCAAGGCGAAAGGCCTGACGGGAACACAAGGTGTCATGATTCCGAGGCGCAATATGCGCAATCTGATGTTGCGTGAAGAGGTAGTTCAAGCCGTGAGAGAGGGCAAGTTCCACGTCTATGCCGTGGATTCAATTGATGAGGGCATTGAGATACTCACAGGTATCCCGGCTGGGAAGAGACGCAAAGACGGTAGCTATGCCTCCAGGACCATCAACTCTCGAGTGGCAACGCAACTCCAGAGCATGGCATCGAAGATGAGACAGTCACGGGTGGCTCTGAAAGAGAACCATTCCGACGTCGAATCGTCCTGAGTCGTCACCTGTGACGGTGAGGCAGAGCACGCGTTGTCCCTGTTGTGCCCTGGAGGCGGTCGTTCTCACGCGGGTATCCTGTCCGGCGCGTGCGGCCCCTGTGTCTCTGGATTGCGTCCTGCTGAGTGCGGTGTTGGCGTCCCCACCCTCGCTGTGCCGCCGTACTGTGCGTGGAACTCACTCTGATGTATAGCCGACGGTGCACCGCCGTATACAGTCACTGAGGCGCTCCGCTCATGGACGCACGTCACTGTGCGAAATCTATGACCGGAGCCATGACGGACAGGTTTCCTGTGTCCACCCATCCGTCCTCGTTCTGAGAAGGAATCTCCTCAAGAGAATGCACGTCATACGAAGCAGAGGAGAGCAGCAACGGTACGGGTTCGATGACGATATGGTCCGTCCGGAATTTGATGATGACAAGTTCACCTGACCCGGTGATGCCGGTCGTGTCTACCAGTTCGATGATGACGGTTCCCGGGATGCTGACGTTGTGTTCGAGCATCGATGCGGATGCGAGCGAACCGGGAAGCACAGTCAATCCTGTCAGTATCTCGGCATCGTAGGTGAGTGTGATTTCGAGTCGGCCTACGTTCGAAGCCCCATCCACGAGGATGGGCGCGAGTACGTCACCTCGGCCTATGATGCCTGATGTGTCACCTGCGTCGTTTCTCATGCCTGAGACGATGAGCACTCCGAAGAGCGTGAGGAGAATGGCTCCGATTACCGCAGAACTGATGATTATCGGACGTTTGGTCTGAGGGTTCTTCTTGACTTCTCGGAACAGGAGTATCAGCCGTTCCGGTACGGTCATGCCGGGGAAGTCAGTGTAGCTTGCCCGTCCCACCGGGTATCCTTCTTCGTCACGTGTGGGCTCCTCGTCAATCCTGGCGGCAATCTCTATCAGTTCCTTCGAGGATGCCGTGCCGGCCGCGCTCTCAAGCAACCCCTCCTGGGTCTTTGCCTTCTTGAGTTCCTGGCGCAGCTTGACCAGTTCTCGTTCATTCTTGTCTGAGAAAGGTCCTTCACTTCCTTGCTGTCTCTCCAGAGCAGCTATCTCAGGGAGAAGGTCATCCGCTGTTTTTCGTATCTTCTCAACGTCGGCTCTGACTGCGGACCGCGCACCTGCAAGGGCCGCGTCTGCCTTGTCGAGGCGTTTGCGGCACTTGGCTATCGCCGATTCATACTTCTTGTCATCGACCTTTCCTGCCAGCTTTCCGGCCTCGAGTTTTTCGATGTCGCTCGTGGCGAGTTCGTGGTCGACGAGAGCTTCTTTGAGTTTCCTGATGTTATGCGTCACAGTTCTGTTCTAATCTCCGCCCTTGATTCCGCTATTGTATCTGACTAGACTCTCCCGTACACCTTCCTGCACTATTTCCTGTGGTGGTTGGTGCTCGTTGAAAGGCAGATGACTATGAGATGGTTCACGGTTGCATGTCTGGTAGGTCTTCTTCTCGCACAGTCTGTCCCTGCCTCATCTGTTGTGATGGCTGATGGGGACCCTCTGGAGGGCCTGAACGATGAAGAAAGGGCCTATGTGAGCAGGATGCGGACCGCCTATGCAACCGCACGCGCTGCGGTGGCTGAACTCGATGGCGTTGTGAATGGGGCCGTGGCGGGTGCGATTTTCGGAGCCGAGACGAGTGCTACTGAGATCGTCGGGGCCATGCTCTCGTGCAGCGGCAAACTCAAGGCCAGCGCGCAGATATTGCGCGAGGGTCCGCCGGCTTCGATGCAAGGTCTGGCTGAGAGCAACGCAGCGGTCGCTGCCACCCTTGAGAGTTCGTACGAGTCGTGCGCGTATATGATGGCGGGCGAAGGGGCCAACAGAGTGCTTGCTTGGGGCCGCGATTTCTTCGGAAACCTGTTCAACGCGCCGCCTGCGGCTGAGGAATCCGGGCTTTCTGCGAAAGCGAGAATCGTCTCCTGCCTGAGCGACGATAGTGCTCGCGTGAAGGATGTGCTTGATGCAGGAGAGGCAGCCCTGAACGCGCAGATTCAAGAAGTTCAGTTGCAGCAGGAAATGGGAGAGGACTTCCTTGAGGCCTTCATCTCCGGCGAGTGCTTCATTGCCACGGCGGCCTATGGCACGAAGAGTGCAGAAGAGATTCAGATTCTGCGCGACTTCAGGGATGACGTGTTGATGTTGAGTCCGGCCGGACGTGACTTCGTTCATGCGTACTACAGGTTCAGTCCGCCGGTCGCGGACTTCATCTCTCAACACGAGATGCTGCGTACGGCCGTGAGAGAAGGCCTTGTAGATCCAATCGTAGGAGTGGTGGGGATGACGAAGCCACTGTTCTCACTCTGGTGAGGTGGGGGTCAGCGTTCTCTTCGCTGGATCATGCCAAATACTACTAGTGTAAGCGCTGCTGCGGTATATACGTAGAGCCCCTCGCGAATCACGATCAATTGCCGGAAATAGCTGCTGTGCAGCGGCATCTCTCCCAGTGCTATCGCCGCAACGAGCGCCATCAGGGCGAGCACCCCGAGGACGATGTGCAGCGCTCCTCGCGCGCGTCCCGAGGAGATGAAAGTAGCTCCTATAGCTGCAAGGCTGCAGAACAGACCTCCCAGCCCCACGAAGAAACTGACCGTGACTCCAGCCTCCGCGGCGCTACTGGAGGCGAGCAGTTGTGACGGGGCCAACCATGGCAGTCTGATGCTGATGAGAAGCACAAGTGCAACGACAACAGCCGCTATGCGCAGCTTGGAGTTGAGTATCCCGCGTGCGGACAATCGAGATGTGCTGTCCGGGTCAACTGCTGGCTGCGAATGAGGGATAGCCCTGCGGGATTCAGTTCCTGCTCCATGTTCTTGTGGCGCTGCCCGGGGTGCGACTATCTTTGGTGCGGTCAGTCCGGCAGCTGTTTCAGCCGCGACGAGAGTTGCAAGACGCTTCTCATTCCGTTCAAGCTTGTCAATTTGTGCGCGAAGCCTCCTGTCCTCATTGCGGGATTTCGCCAGGGAAATCTCGCCTGCCTTGAAGCGGATATCGATAGTCTCTCGTTCGGATGTGAGACTGCTGATGTCGCTACGGACTAATTCGAGCTGCGAGCCAAGGGCTCCGCGAAGCATCTCTATCTCGCGTGTGGTTGCTGCCAATCGCTTCTCATAGTCTCCCCTCACGGTTGCGTACTGTTCGTCCGTGACGGCGCCTTCTTCCGTGAGATGCTGGAGATTGGACAGATATTCTTTGAGTTGGTCGGATGTGGACAGGGAGGCGATGAGTCGCTGCGTTTCGTTGGTCATGCTGCTTCTCCTGTTGCGCCTTGATTGGCCACTCGCGATGAACGGGGTCCTCGTAGTGGTGAAGAAGGTGGGTAACACGATATAGCCCCAATCTTGTGGCGTCAAGATGGCAGGGCTATATGTCTGCTCGCACGAGAGCAGAGGGGTTGTCATGAAGAGAGTCCCGCGTCCGGTAATTCATCACTATTCACTACAGTGGGTGTAGCAACTCCGGCAGTTCCTGTAGAGAGGTGATCCTGCGGTAGTCGGTGAAGTCAGGGAATAGTCCGAATCTGTCAATGAGTATAGGAGTGATGCCGACGCCGATGGCGCCGACTCCATCCACAAATGACTCATCCCCTACGTGTACGCACTCTGACGGTTGCGCTCCGGCGCGGGTCAGTGCTTCAAGGAATATGGGAGCCGCTGGTTTGCCCTTGCCGCTGATCTCCGATGAGGTTATCGTGAAATCCAGGAGTTCAGTCCAGTGAAGTCTTTCCAGGAACGGGGACAGGGGGCGGTTCATGTTCGAGATGACCGCGGTCGTCAACCCCTGTTCTTTGAGTTTCGTAAGAGCGGGGCGCACATCCTCAGAAGGCATGAACTTCATGGCGGCGAAACGCTCCTTGAACTGCTTCAGCATCAACAGTGTCTGGTCGTATTCCTGCGGTGCCACTCCTGCTGCTTGCAGGACGATATTGTTATAGCGGATGAATGAGTCAGGGTTGGTACCGGGAGACCAGTGTATCGGTCTTCCCTCCGGAACCTGCTGTTCCGCGGCGTAGATGCCCCGCAGAATACGCATGGGGTCTGCCTCTATGCCGAATTCCTTCCAGATTTCTGCACACAGAATGTGCGTGCCGGGTTCCATGCGGACAAGAGTGTTTACCCAATCGAAGAATACTACCTTTGTTGCCATGAGCTACCTCTATTGATGCGGTCTTGATTGATGCATTCCGAAGTGGGGGAGCCGTGGGTGTTGTACGAGAGTGATGCTAGCCTCAGTCGTACGATTTGACAATCGCATACGACTATGTTAGCTTCAGAACAGGCCCTGAGTAATCGAGCTGAGAGGGTGAAGTTGCCGGTGAGAGCCGGATAGGTGTGGTGTGAGGTTACTTGGGGTTCTCCTTTTGCCCTGCTCCGGGGCTACTGGGAACGGATGAGCGGGCGTTGGGTTTGGGGTTCCTGCCACGTCGGCGCTGACCTGGTGTAGTGAGGATGCCTTGCTGTTCACGCCACTTGCTCACAGTTTCAACCACATGGTCAACGTCGTTGCACATGACCAGCAACTTGAGGTCTTCGTCATCGACGTACCCAAGGGGCAGCGTACATTTCTTCATCCAGTCTACGAAGCCTGCCCAGTAACTGCTGTCAAAGAGTATTACAGGGAAGGGACGCATTTTATGGGTCTGAATGAGGCACAGTATCTCAGTAACCTCGTCCAGTGTCCCCAGGCCGCCCGGCATGATGATGAATGCGCTGGCGTACTTGGCCAGCATGACTTTGCGGGCAAAGAAGTGGTTGAACGTGATGGAGAGAGTGGTGTAGGGGTTCACACTTTGTTCTTCAGGCAACTCTATGTTAAGTCCAATCGATTGGACTCCGGCATCGAGGGCACCCTTGTTTGCCGCCTCCATCACACCTGGACCCCCACCTGTGATGATTGAGAACCCGAGCTTGCCCAGCCGGTTGGCAATCTCCTCAGTAGTAGCGTAGAGCGCGTCCTCCTGACTTACGCGTGCCGAGCCATAGATGGTAATGGCCGGCTCAACATCGGAGAGCTTGTCGAAGCCCCCGACCATCTCACCCATGATGCGGAACATCCGCCAGGATTCTTCCTTGGCGAAATCATTAATCTCATATCCCTGTGGCATTGTCTTCTGTCTTCCCCCTGTGAAGTTCTAGGAGAGGATGTGTTCCATGATTATCATGTGGGCAAGGTGGGCCTTGTCTCCACCTCTGAACTCGAACAGCTTGGTTCCCTGCCCCGATATGGTGATTGCAAGGGTGTCGCTGACGAAGAACCCTTTCGTTATGAAGAAGCCCTTACTGTCTTCACTCGCGACTGAACTGATTCGGCTGAACGGAATACTGACCAGAGCTTTCTTGCTCTTGAGCCATTCCTTGTCATAATAGACTATACGCCTGTCGGTGATGCCGAGGAAACCGGTGCCTCGTCCCTTCAGGTCGAAGACTGCCCTTATTAGTTCGTCAGGAAGGCACACAGCCTCAATCTTCTCAAGCTGGTCCTTCTTGTCAACGTGCATGTCTCCTGCGTACTCAGGCATTGCCCCTCCTTACGAGCGAGTCTGAAGAATGGTAGCCGCCACTCTACGGGGTGTCAACCAGTTACGTGTGGTGGGAGTGACCGTGAACTGACGTCAGCAGGAGGGAAGAATCCTTCGGAGTCGCCGTTCAAGAGGTCGTCCTTCTGGAGCGTGCCGAGCGCTTCCTCAAAGCGGCCATCCCATTCTGTGATGTGCGTCTTCAGTTCCTGTAGTGATAGAGGGCCGTGTGTCAGCAGAAGCCGGAGTATGATTCCTCTCGCCTCCCTTCGTGACCCTGCGAAGCGGCTCTGTGGCCTGTGATGGGCGCTGCGGCGTGCTGCGTTGTCAGATTCTTTGAGAGCTGCCCCGTAGTCCATGAGTGCCTGGTACCAGCGACATGGGTTGTTCCCGTCCATGGCTGCCTCGACGAGTGGCATAAGCTCTCTATCAGTCACATCATTTCTGTCCGGGAAGAAGTGGTGGATGAATGCCGCACGTATGTTCGTTTCAATGAATGGGTCCGGTAAGTTGAATGCGAAGGCCCGTATCGCTGAGGCTGAGTACGTGCCGATGCCGGGCAGCGCGAGCAGTTCGTTCCTGTTCTCAGGCACGCGACCGTCATGGAGTGCAACGATTTGCTGCGCTGCTCTTCTCAGCGCCAGCGCGCGCCTGTTGTAGCCGAGTCCCTGCCACACCCGAAGAACGTCGGCGACCGGTGCGTGTGCAAGCGTGGCAACGTCGGGAAACACGGTGATGAACTCCGTGTACTTGGGCGCGACTCTTGCCGTTTGCGTCTGCTGAAGCATCACTTCCGACACGAGGATGTGATACGGGTCGCTCGTGTGGCGCCACGGGAAGTCGCGTCCGTGCGCCTCGAAGTGGGCGTAGACGGCATCCTGGAGACTCTCGATGGCAGGCGTTTTTTTCGTGACGGGAATGGGTGTGATTGTATGCTTGCTGGCGGACACAGTCTGAGAGTGTACAGGCACAGTACGGTTTGGCCAAAAAGCGACAATGGCCGGGTGTTGTACTCAGGTTGACTGGAGAAAGACGGCAACGACGTACGCGAGTATGAGGGTGTTGAGGCTCACGAAAGAAGCGGCCTTGAGTCTGAATGCCCGGGTTCGGCTATGGTTTGCACGTACGTATCTACCGATAGTCGCATGGGCGAGGGCCGCAGTGCCTGCGGTCAGGAGGAACAGCATGTTCCACTGAAAACGAGGGTCGATTGCCAGAAAGAAAGGAGCCACTGCCATGATCGCGGCGAGCATGTAGATGGCTGCTGAAACCTTCGCAGCCGTGTCGCTACCGTAGCGGGTGGCAACAGTCGCTACTCCCTCCGCCGTGTCACCTGCCGCGTCCGGAATATCTATCATGACCTCGAATCCGAGACCGACAACGTAGGCGAGTCCGGCACAGTATAGAAGAATTGGCTCCGGCGACCCGACGGCAAGTGCTCCGATAATGAGTGGTGTGGGAAACGCACCAGCCAACAGGATGTTCTTAAGGGGAAAAACGTTCTGCAGCCAGCGGTTGTATACCATGGCCAACAGGGCGCCGAGAGCGATGGCAATAGTAGTAGACATGCCTGCCGCCACTGCAAGAATCACTGATAGCACGAATGCCCCTGTACCGATGCCTGCGGCGATATGGGGGGTAGGCGTGCCCATCACAAGAGGGCGGTCCTCTCGCTCGTTGGCGGTATCACAGGCGCGGTCGAAGTAGTCGTCGAAGGCATAGCAGCCTACCGCGACGAAGAAGACTGCCGATGCTGAGAGTAGTACCCTGGTGTTGGACAGTGTCCCTGAGATGACGAATGCGCCTGCGAGCACTGCTGCGGCGCCAAGCAGGCAGTATTCGACGCGAATCAGCCTGAGGATGGCCCACATCGTGGATAGAAAGGTGCTGGCTCTTCCCGATTCCACTGTCTCATACGTTGCCATGTCTGTTGCCTGATGGTAGCAGGTTCGAGTCAAGGATATCTGCTGCATCGGTTGAGGTAGTGTTCCTGTGGTCTGCGGTCAGGCGCAGCGATTTGAACAGCCCTTACCTCAATCGTACTTTCTCATCACTTGGAAAGCTGGGTGTGTGTGGGAACCGCATTGGCGCGCATGGGTTCAGTACATGGCGGCAGTATCAGACACTGAGTCCAGCCAGTTCACTTTCGAACTCCGCCTTCAGCCGTTCCAGTTCCGTGTACAGGCTTTCCCATTCCTGCGTGAGTGTGTTCACGCGCTCTTCCATTGCCTTTTTTCGCTCTACCGTCTCCATGACGAGGTTCGCATCTGTGTAGTGATTCGGGTCCGCAAGCAGGAGGTCGGCCTTGTATATCTCAATCTCGCACTGCGGCAGTTCGGTCTCCACTTCGTGGAGGCGTTTCTCAGCAGGCGCCCTCTTCCGATAGTAGCGGTTTCGGAGTTCTCCGTCACGGCGTTTCCTGGCTCTCTCCTGTTCACGGGAGGTCTTGCCATCGATTCGTTCTACGGGGACTTCTCTGGATGGGAATGGCTGACCGTTCTCGTTCGATTCTTTCCATCGTAGAAAGCCATCGTAGTCGCCCTCATACACCGTCAGGTTCCCATCGTGAACCTCGATAATCTTGGTAGCTATCTCCCGTATCAGTGTTCTGTCGTGGGTGATGAAGCAGAGTGTCCCTGTGTACGCCTCAAGTGCGTCGGTCAACATCTCTCGTGAGGGAATGTCCAAATGGTTCGTGGGTTCATCCATCAGCAGCAGGTTCGAGCCTTGTGTCAGCATCTTGGCAAGTGCCAGTCGGCTTTTCTCTCCCCCTGAGAGTACTGAAACCGGTTTTTCTACGGCGTCTCCGCTGAAGAGGAAGCCGCCAAGTATGGTTCTCAGTCCCGTATTGCTCTGGTCCCCTGCCACAGTCCTCAGTTCGTCGATGACCGAATTGGTGGGGTTGAGCAGTTCAAGCTGATACTGTGCGTAGTATGCCAGGTGGGTGTTCGTGCCCAGAATGCGTTCGCCGCCTTCGAACGGTAGTACGCCGGCGAGCATGCGCAGTAATGTGGTTTTGCCTGCCCCGTTGTGTCCCACCAGGGCCACCTTGTCGCCTCTGTGGAGCACAAGGTTGAGGTCCTGGTAGACAACATTGTTGCCGTAGGCCTTGCTGATGTGCGAGAGCGTGATGACCTGATGGCCTGACCTGGGTGGGTCAGGGAATGTGAAGTGTATCTTCTTGCTTGTACGCGGAACGGTGACCCGCTGCATCTTTTCTATCTTCTTGAGCCTGCTTTGTACCTGTGTTGCCTTGGTTGCCTTGCTGCGGAAGCGGTCCACGAAGCGCATCTCCTGGTCTATCCTGCGTCCCTGGCGTTCCGCCGTGGCTTCCAGTATCTCCAGTTCCCGCTGTCTTGCCACGACATAACTGTCGTAGTCGCCCCTGTGCGCCAGCAGCTTCTGCTGTTCAAGAGCGAATACTTTCTGAACGACGCGGTTGAGGAAGGCCCGGTCATGCGATGTGACAAGCACCGCACCTTGATATCCCTTGAGATAGTCTTCGAACCACATGCATGATTCGAGGTCGAGGTGGTTGGTGGGCTCGTCGAGGAGTAGCATGTCGGGATTCAGAAGCAATAGCTTGGCCAGTTCTGCTCTCATCAACCAACCGCCGCTGAAGTCGGAGAGGGGACGGGTGAAATCAGTGTCGGAGAAGCCGAGCCCTCCGAGGACTTTCTTGGCCTCGTGTTCCAGGTCGTATCCGCCCATTGCCTCGAACTTGTGCTGTAGCTCACCCATCTCGGAGAGGAGTGCCTCAAGGTCTTCCTTCTCGGTATCGGCCATCTCTTCCTGGAGGACCTTCAGCCGATGTGCAAGACTGGTTGCCTTTGATGAACCCGAAATGACGTTGTCCAGTAGCCGGACTCTGGATGCAGGGCTTATCTCTTGTTCCAGGAAGCCGACCGTGATGCCCTTACGTACGCTTAGACTGCCGGAATCCGGCTGGGTGCGGCGTGCGAGCAGGTTGAACAGGGTGGTCTTGCCCGCACCGTTGGGTCCCACCATCGCAATGCGGTCGCGGGGGCCTATGGTAAAGCTGACCTTCTCGAAGAGGACCTGATCGCCGAACGATTTGGATATGCCGTTTGCACTCAACATGAATTTTCTCTGGAAAGTGTAGCATACGTACGGTGCTGGTCTGAGGCGGCACGGCAGTGATAGTGCCGGCATAGTCATTGCTGCATGGAGAAAGGGCGCGGCATGTCTGACGCGCCCTCTCTGAACAAACGTGAGTGCGGAGTCTATCCGGTCATGCCTCGTCTCCATGCCACCAGCAAGAACGAGAGGCCCGCAAGGGCGAGCCATGGTGCCATGAGCGCGGCCTTGTTGGCAGTGAATGCCTCGCCACCGACCACGATGCCGGGACGAATCACTGTGGTGTCCGTTGGGTCGGCATCGCTCTCATCGTCGGTCGGGTCGTCGGTGGGAGACGGTGTTGTGTCGCTGCTGTCGACGATGCCGATATTCCGGATCACAGTGCCACTCCTGGCGGCTTCGAAGACCCTGACGCGGAACGTTATCGTGACCGCTTCGCCGATGGCCATGTCGCCGACGTAGACAATGAGAGGCGAACCGGAGTCGTCAATCGTTGCCCCGGCTTTGTCTGTCTGCAGGGAACCGGGAACATATGTGGTGTGCGCCGGAATCGGGTCCGTGAACTTCACATCTCGGACGATGCTGTCATCCTCGTTGGTGAGAATGATGGTGTAGGCGAGAATCTCTCCTCCAATCAGCTCTCCCCCGTTCTCATCCAGAACGGTCTTGTCGGCGGTAATGCTGGTCCAGATAATTGGCGTCACGTCTTCGGCAACTTCGTCGGTGTAGCTGCGGTCCTCATCAGACTCGCCCTCGAGAGACGTGTACGTGAGCACGGCGACGTTGTGCTGGTTCACGGGTGTGGGTTCGGCAAGGGAGGGGTCGTCGTCAAGACGGCATGTATATGAGATGGTGACCTGGTGTTCTGCGAGCGTCAGTGTCGGAATCGTGAAGGTCAGCGTCTCAGTGGGGTCGCTTGTGTAGTCGGAAGGTGCGAGGGTGGCCGAGCCATCCACGTAATCCATGTCAGAGGCCAGCGTATCCACAATCACCACGTCGTGTGCCGCCGCAGTGCTCTGTGGAGTGTGACGGACGGTCAGTGTGTAGACGACTTCGTCACCCACCGTTGTCTCGACTCTGTCGACGGTCTTGAGTATCTCCATGTCAGGTTCTACGATCTCATTCTCTGCGGAACTAGTGCCGGAGTGTGTGCCCGAGCCATCCGTCCATTCGACTTCGACGTTGTTGGTGAGGACTGTGGTGCTCGCATTTCCGGGGTCATCGACCACCATGGCGTGCATGTCCATTACTATGTAATCGTCGCTATCGATACCATTGGCGGGATTGTCCACGTCGCCAAGTTCGAATACTACCTCCTGGCCGGTGCCGCCTGCCACGTCATAGTCTGACTTGACAGTCGCCGTGCCGGGCTCGTAGTAGACGATGCCACCATTCCCCGAGATGACCTGGCAGTAGGTGCGCAAGGGGTCGAGACCTGCAGGGAGCGTATCGGTCACCGTCATGTCGAGAGTCTTGACCTCCAGGATGTCCACCTGTACGCGGTAGACCACATGCTCGCCGATAGAGAAGTCACTGTCCGGCATGCAGGAGCAGGGCTCTTTGGTGATGGTCACACCCGAGTCTATCGGGAATGACGCGTCGTCCTCGTCATTGTAGTCTCGTCCCTCCCCTCCACTGAGGCTCGAGTAGGTGACGGCGGCTGTGTTCTCCACGGTCTCTGCTGCAATCACTCCGGTGAGAGTCGCCGTCACGTAGACGGTGACGCTCTCCCCTGGCGGAAGGTCGAAGGTCGAAAGCGTCAGCGCGTCGTTGTCGAACACCGGCACTGGCGTGAAGCTCGCGATTACGAGCGAGTCAACCGGCCTGACGAACCGGTCGGGCGCTGGCGTGTCAACGAAGCCCACCACATAAGCGGTCATGGATCCGACGTTCTCCAGGTCTATCTGGAAGGTAACAGTGTCGCCATTCTGCAGGTCAGCCGTGTTGGAGATGATTGACTTGGTGACTTCCACGTTCGGCTCGCCGACAACTGCAGACGCACTGTCGGTCTCGAGCAGTATGCAATCGGCCTCGACGAGTTGATGCAACTGGGCCTCGTTGTCGAGGTTCGTGCCGTCCACGTTGCTTGGTTCGTCATCCACTACCACGGTGTATTCGAGCACAATATCGCTCGAATCTGATGCCGTAGTCTCGCCGAACTTGAACCAGTAGATGTTGCTCGAAGGAGTCTCTTCGTAGAAGAACGTACTGTTCGATTCGTCTGTGGGTGTGTTCGCGACGGTGACTGCACTTGGAACATCCACTGTCAGTGTGCCTGGCACAAAGGAAACTCCGTCAGGGAGCGAGTCTCGTATGCCAAGGCAGTCAGAGTAGCCCGCGGGCACGCCCATCACTACCCTGTAGGTGAATTCATCGCCGATAGCGTAGCGCGGCTGCGGGGCCACGATGCCTTTGTCGATGGTGGGCAGATAGACGGCGACTTCGCCGTCGTCTGAGGCCCACAGGTTGTTGCTGCCTGAACCATCACCGATCCGCTCTCCTGTGGAGGAACCGGGGGTACCCGGAGTTGCATCGCCGGTACCATGGTCGCCCGGAAGCGACGTTCCGACAACGTTCGAGATGTTGGGTATCAGCACTCCGTGCGGCACATGGTCGACTACGTCTGCTTCGAACTCAATCTCGAGCTTGTCGCCCGGGTCCAGCCGGTCGATTTCGATGTCGAGGGCGGTGGTTGAACTGTCCGTTACCACGATGGCAGGTCCCGTATTCTGAAGCACAGTCCAGCCCACATTTGCCAGATTCGTGTAGTAGGCGTTGAGGGCGTCCGTGACGGTAAGGTCAAATGCCGGTCCTCCGTACGATACGTTCTGGTTCTCGACGATGAGAGTGAACGTAACCGTCTCACCGCCGATTACTGATAACGGAGCCACGCTCTTCGTGAGTGTGAGGTGGGGGCTACGCACGCGTGTCGCGACAATGTTGGAACGCAGCAGAATGTCCTGCCCCTGGTCGTTGGTGAACGTGATGGTGCCGCGATTGCTGATTGTGGTTCCTGAGACGTTTGAGGAGATGTTCTTCACGACGACGTCGAAGCGAATCTTGATGGTCTGGCCAGCAGGGCTTGTATTGACCACGTTTCCCAGGGCGAACGTTATGGGGTCCGGCTCCGCGGTGGGCGTGACGCTGGTGAAGCTGCTGGCACCGACGGAAGGGAACCCTGTCGATGTGACATCGGTGCTGCTCATCTTCATTTCGGCGGTGCCGGAGACATAGGCCACATTCGCCGGCAGGTTGTCAGCAACCCGCAGATTATCCGTCGTGCTGCTTGCGGGCACGTCTATCTGCAACTCGTAGGTCATGACCTCACCGACGAGTACGTTGGTTCCTGCCGAAACAGTGTCTGGCTCCGAGGTGGCAATGAGTGACTTGCCGATGCCTGCGCGCCTGATGGCGAGGTCGTCATCGCCGCTGTCCTCGTAGTCGCGATCGTCATCGCCTCCGTTGGGCAGCGATGAGTAGTCTGCAACTGCGGTGTTGGGGTAGGACGACCCTGCGATGGCCAGGTCGATTACGTCCACCGTGAACGTGAAGACCTTCGACGTGTTCTTCGGGATCGTCGCGCCGCTGTAGGTTACCGTCGGGCTGGAATAGTCGTAGGTGAATCCTGCTGGAGTCGTGACCTCAGCTACGGACGTCAGGTCGAAGACGCCAGAGTTGAGTGTGTCACTCACGCTGACATCGAAAGCGTCTGATGTGCCGGTATTCTCGACGGTAAGCGTGACCGTGACTTCCTGCCCGCCGGTTGCGGGGTTCGGTGTCATGTCTTTCATGACGACAAGATTGGGCTCAACGATGTGAACTGTTTCGTTGTCAGTGACGCTGCCGACTTCGGTTCCGCCGACTCCATCTTTCCAGCTGAGGCTGGCCGTGTTGACCTTATTGGGGCTCAACCAGCTATTGGACACGTTGTCAAGTACCAGCAGGTCGATGGAGAAAGTGATGGTTCTCTCGGCCTCACTGAGTCCTGCGGTGAGGTAGGTTCCCGTGAAGGCAATACTCAGTGTGCCGTTGCTGCCAGGAGGCGCAGTCAGCATCGCTGCTGCCTCGAGGGTGGTGGAAAGCGTGTTGGCACTTGTGATGATGTCTGCAACGGGGGTGGATATGTACTGCAACTCTGCAGGTACGTCGTCCTCAAATACTGGGTCATACAGTGTGGCTTCCGGCAATACCACCGTTATAGAGAATGTTCCTGTCTCGCCTATCGTAAGCCCCGGGTTGTCGGTGCTTGATTCCGTGCTTGACGCAAGGGACTTGTCGATTGCCGGTTCGGCTATGGTGACTGTGGCATCGTCCTGGTAGAGCGACTCATCCTGTACGTAGTTCGGCCCTTCGTCGGTTGATGCATACCGCTCTATCTGCGCTGTGTTGACGAGGTCTTGTCCTGGATAGACGGTGTCCTCGATGGTGCAGGTGTAGGTGATGGTCAGAGTCTCATCTGCTTCAAGGGGCTCGTCGAGGACGAGCGGAGTGCTGAACATGTCTCCCGTGTAGTCGTCAGGGGAGATGATAGGTGAGCCGTCTATGGCGACGCTGTCAATGGTGCAGCCGCTCAGTCCTGCGGGTGTGTCCTCCCTGACAGTCACGTTGTGTGCGTCCCAACTCCCATCGTTCTCAATCGTTATTACGTACGTGACGGTATCTCGTGCATCCGCGTCAAGCAGGTCGCTGTCTACGGGGTCGCCGGGTGCGGGTGTGACTGTGCCGTACCCATCGGTGGAGAAGACTCCCTTCGTGATGGTGAGATGAGGTTCTTCCGTGATGATGAAGTCGACTGCCGCCGGCGTATGCGCGTCTCCGAGGCTGTCAGTGCAGCTTGATACGGCGAGATTTGCAAGGAACAGCTCATCGGCCATGGGTTCGTCGACGCCGGTGACCGTGAACAGGAGATGCGCAACACGGTCTGTCGCGTTTGTCTCTTCAAAGCTGCCCCAATCGAATGATACCGTGTTGTATGTCGGGTCTACAGTGAGTGTTGGAGGTCCCAGCAACGGTGTGGAGCCTCCGCTCAACGTATCATCCGAGGCGAGCGCCCAGTGGCCGGCCAAGGGAGGCGTATCGCTCGGAGTCGCATCGTATGTCGTGAGTTCGCTCGCCTCAAGGAACGGGATAGGCAGATAGTCTGTCAGTTGCAGGCTCTCTGTCTCTCCCGCGGGAACGCTTGTGCGCAGGGAATATGTGACAGTCTGGCCCGGGGCGACATGTATGTCGCTGGGTCCGGTGACGCCATCGATGGCGTAGACGGTCTTCGTGAGTGTTGGAACGTCGATAGTGACGCCCGCTGAACTGCCGTCGCTCACCGCGGTGGTGGTGTCGAGCAGGTTGGCGTCGATATCGACTACGTTGCCCGTGCTGTCGCCTGAACCAAGGTACTCATCCAGCAGCGGGTCGTAGTTGCCGGGGTCCTCATATGCCTCGTCTATGGTCGTGAAGAACGTGATTGTGCCTGTCGCGGGCTCTTCATTCCACGAACCATTGTGGTAGATATCGCCTTCCATGGAGCCGTCCTTGTTGTACCCGAAGTCCTCGTCATTGAGGAGGTTCGAGACGTAGAAGGTGAGGCTTGTTTCACCCGTCGACCCATCGTGGCTCCATGTGTAGGTGTTGCCGTCCTCGAAGTCCCAGCCGTCACTTGTGCCGCCCTCGGTTACGTTCAGATGCGGAACAGGTGAGTCTTCGAAGCTCTGTCCGTCGCCGATTACATCAGTCAGAACGATATCCTGGAACGCAAAGTAGTCGGATATCTGGAAATCGATGGTGTACTCAAGCGTGTCGCCGGGGCTAATACCTGCGGCGTTGACATCATTAGACAGGTCTACTCCCTTCTGTGTTGCGATGGAGCGGAGCGTGATTACAACCGCATCATCGTCTTCTACATATACGCCGCCATTGTCATCATCATAGGTGCCGCTGGCCGAGGCATCGTTCTCTGCGGCTGCGGGGGCCCCCGTGTCCGCATCAAGGACGTCATCGTCGCTGGCGTCCAGTTCCGGCGCGTATGCCCTGTACTTGATGACGACGTCGTCATCGGCACCTGTGCCGGTCACATCGCCGAGATGCACTTCCAGCGTCCCGCCCGGTGTGGTGGTGGATGGTTCGCTGACCGAACCGCCGGCGTCAGCGACAACGTCGATGAACTGCATGTTGTCTGGAATCTCGTCCGTGACTATGAGGTTGTCTATGTTTGCGTCCGTGGCGATGTCTACCGTCAGTGTGTACGTGACGGGGTAGTTCGGTCCGGTCGCGGTTTCAGATTCGTGTGCATCGTGCTTCTTCGTGAGCCGCATGACGGTGGGGGTGACATCCACTGTGGCCGTACTCCCGATTGTCGGAGGGTCTGATGTCGGGTTGTCTTCCGCGTCAGCGCCATATCTGAACATCGGGTTCGTCGCAATCGTCAGCGGGGTCCCCAGCACCGCAAGACTGTTCAGTTCGCAGTCCAGTGTGACGGCCGCGGCCGGCTGCTGGGTGGTGAAGCTCCCGAGCGGGTATTCGATGATGAGGAGACGGAAGCCCTCCGTTCCGCTGACGGTCAGATTGGTGAGCGGATTGATGAGTTCTCCCGATGTACCGAACAATCCCATGTCGATGACGTTGACGTCCGCTCCGAGATATGAGGCGCTGTCGCTCAAAACATCGATTGCAGGAGGCACAAGAACCTCGACAATTGGCCCGAAACCTGTGTTGTCACCCGTGGCGATGTTATCGAACGACACGGTGAGGGTGAATCCCTCATTCAGAAACACTTCCGCAGGTGCGGATGGCGTTGCCGAAGGAATGGGCTCAGAGGCAGCCATCACCGTGGATTTCTCCGGTGTCGCAAACGTGGCGAGAATAAGTGCCGAGGTAAGAGTGGCCGCAATCGCCTGTCTCATTCGTCTATTCCTTGTCTGAGTCTCATTGAACTCGTGGTAGGTGTCTTCGACCATTCTACTCATGCGTCAACCCAACTGCAAAACTCAATCGTTCATGGCGTGCGAACCTCATGGCTGTGTATGGGAAACACTCCTCTTCCGCGCAGACTGTCCTATAATGCACCGTCGCCCTCAGTTGGCGAGAAACACACATGACACGCAGAAAAGCCACGCTGCGCCGGCAAAGAGCTGCTGCAAGAGCATCCCGGGAGAGTCGTTTGCCCTGGAGGTGGATTGCGCTTGGCCTCCTCGCGGTGGTCGCTATCGCGGTTGTGCGTCTTACCGTGCCCTCACCGTTGTCCACTTCGGAAGGAATTGTTGCCGTGGTGATTGACCAGTTGTCACCAGAGTATGCGAACGTGACACTGCGTGACGAAGTGCGAAGTGGTCTTGACGGGTTCGGGCTTGACGTGAAGGAGTATGAGGGGGTGGAGGTGAACGTTGGCCTCTATCGAGACCTCGGCACAATGGACTGTGCCGTCTGTCTCATCCGGTCTCACTCAGGGATTCTGGTATTGGAGGGCGAACAGAAGGAGCACGTCACATCCCTCTTCACGAATGAGCCATACAGTAACCTGAAGTACGTGAGTGAACAGCTTTCCGACCGGATACTTATCGTAAGGCCGTACGAAGAGGATCCACAACTCACGTTCGGAATCAGTCCGCTCTTCATCGAGAAGAGCATGAAGGGGCAATTTCCTTCCACCATTGTCATCATCGGGGGATGTTCGTGCCTCGGTCGGACGGACCTCGCCTCGGCATTTCTCAGCAGGGGGGCGTCGGTTGTTGTCTCGTGGGATCGCTCAGTCAACCTGGACTATCTCGACGTAGCCACGTCCTATTTCGTGGACGCGTTCTTCTCGCGTGGACTGGCTCTTGAGGATGCTGTGGCAGAGACCATGGCGGAATATGGTTCCGACCCGCAGTTCGGCGCCCTTCTGACCTACTTTCCCGCTGCCGCCGGCCGTTCTACGGCGCGTGAACTGCTGGGCTAGTACCGGCACTCGTGCCTGTCACCTATTGACATTTGGTTCTGCTGCTACCTATAGTAGGAACGAGGCATCTGCTTTTCAGCAGATGCCGCATGTTCTTGTGAAGTCTGTGCCGGACGTCCTGCGGGTGTCCTTGTAGTGTGTCAGGCCCAGGTTCTATTTCCTTGGGGTTGGCAACCTGCAAGACCCGCCTGACTGGTCGAGGTTCGGACGGCGTGTCTCGCTAATAGGAGGTGAATATGCAGCAAAGAGAACAGCTCGCGACCAGATTAGGTTTTCTCCTGGTCTCTGCCGGCTGTGCCGTGGGCATCGGCAACATCTGGCGATTCGGCTTCATCACCGGGCAGTATGGTGGTGCAGCTTTCGTAATCATCTATCTTATCTTTCTGGCTATCCTCGGTTTCCCGGTGATGGTTATGGAGTTCTCCATCGGTCGCGCAGGACAGCGCAACCTTGCGGGTGCCATGACAAACCTGGAGCCCAGGGGCAGCAAATGGCATGTGTATGGCCATATGGGCATCCTCGGCAACCTGATTCTGATGATGTTCTACACCACCGTTGCCGGTTGGACGCTTGCCTACCTGTACCATTCCCTTGCAGGGCATCTCATGGGCAAGAGCCCTGATGAGTTGGGGGCCTTCTTTGGGGGCCTGATCTCCAACCTGAACGAAATGACCTTGTGGGTGTTCCTGGTTGTCCTCATAGGCTACCTCGTGTGTGGCTTGGGGCTCAAGGCCGGTGTGGAACGCATCACCAAGGGGATGATGGGTGGACTCTTCGTTATCCTCATCGTCCTGGCAGTCAGGGCGGTCACGCTCCCCGGAGCAGGCGCAGGTATCGATTTCTACCTCAGACCTGATTTCGCCAAACTCTCCGGTGCTGGCGTGTATGCTGCAATGTCACAGGCATTCTTCACCCTGAGCCTTGGCATCGGCAGCATGGCAATCTTCGGCAGCTATATCAACAAGCAGTACACGCTTGCTGGCGAGTCTGTCAGAGTTATCGGTATCGACACGTTTGTTGCGCTGATGGCTGGTCTTATCATCTTCCCGACGGCTGCAGCTTTCGGCGTTGATGCAGGTGCAGGCCCGGGCCTGGTCTTCATCACACTACCGAACATCTTCAACGCAATGGCAGGCGGCGCAATATGGTCGGCCCTGTTCTTCCTTCTCCTTGTCCTGGCTGCCATGACGACAGCAGTCGCGGTATTTGAGAATCTCACCGCGTATGCGATGGATCAGTGGGGCTGGAGCCGAAGGAAGACGGTCGTCGTTGAGGGCATTGCAGTGTTCCTGTTGTCCATGCCGTGCGTGCTTGGTTTCAATCTCTGGAGTTCGGTACAACCCCTCGGCGAGGGGAGCGGAATTCTGGACCTCTGGGACTTCATTGTGAGCTTCCTGCTTCTGCCCATAGGCTCTCTTGTGTTCGCGCTCTTCTGCGCCCACAAGTACGGTTGGGGTTGGAGCAACTTCCTGGAAGAGGCCAATTCGGGCGAGGGCATGAAATTCCCTGCCGGACTTCGCTTCTACTGTGGCACTATCCTGCCAATCATTATCGCGTTCGTTCTTGTGGTGGGAATCCTGGAGAAATTCTGGCCCAACGTTCTGCCATTCTAGTCTCTGTCACACTTCAGTATGAACGCAAGAGGGAGGCGAAAGCCTCCCTCTTCTTGTTGCGGGCGGGGTACTGTGGAGTGTCAGATGCGAGTCAGCAATTCGCGGTACTTGTCCATCCGCATGGTTTTCCCCTCAGACTGCACCATCCAGGTCATCCAGCAGAGTTCAATGGGCCTGTGGTTGGTGGCACGACCGATTGTGTCAATCGTGGTTATCAGTTGAAGGTCGTCGTCGACCGGTAGCTCTACCTTCGCCTCTTCGACGATGTTCGCGATGACACGCCGAACTATCTTGTCAGGCATCGACGTGTCGACGCCGCCCATCATTCTCATGTACTGGTAGGTGTTGATTCCGACGCCTTTGACCCTGCCGACAGGGTCATCCCGCCACGCGGCTGTGGTGGCGTTCCCTGCCCAGAGGCGGAGCGCATCCCTGTCTGTCGCGTTGGCTGGGAGGGACCCACTTGAGAGATGTGCGGCAACTCCCTTGGCCATGTCCCACGACCGGCGGTTCTTCCAGAGCGGCGCGACGTCCTCGTAGCGCAATTCTGCGAGCTGGCTCAGTGAGTCGGGGACATTTCCCTTGAGCATCTGCTGTTCGTATACCGCGACACCGGGGACGACTGCCGTGAAGTAGTTCAGGCCGATGGACATGAAAGCGGCATCCACCACCATGAGGGCAACGCTTCCTCCCCATCTCTGTGTGGCGAGACACCGGGAACAGTGTGCATCGAGTCCGTCGCACAGGGCCATGTAGCGGTCCACAATCGAGCGCAGTCGTTGGTGTTCGGTCGGGGAAATCTCTGTCGTGTCCATCTGGTTGATGATGATACCATTCAAGCGATCAGGCTGGTAGAAGAGGACGTTGACTGCTTGATGACGATTGCGAGCTACCAGTCGGCCAAGGAGGGGACTATGCCAGAGCTTTTCGAACAAGCAAAGATTGCCGGGATCACCGTGCCCAACCGTTTCGTCAGGTCTGCCACCTTTGAAGGTATGGCGAATGCGGACGGGTCCTGCAAGGACGCGGTTATTGACCTCACAGAGGAGTTGGCGAAAGGTGAGGTAGGCCTCATAATCAGCAGCCACGCATTCGTTGAGCCAAGGGGTCGCGCTAGAGCCTCACAGCTGGGTATTCACAGGGACGACCTCATTCCGGGACTGACGCGGATGGCGCAGGTTGCGCATGACAATGGTTCAAAGATTGTCGTGCAGCTTGCGCATGCCGGATGCACGGCAAATGAGCCGGATGGGGAATTTGTGGGCCCTTCACCAACGACACTTCCTGATGGCAGAACGTGCAGGGGGCTGGAGAAGAAGGAAATCAAGGATGTCGTGAAGGCCTTTGCCGATGGGGCCGGAAGAGCGATGCAGGCGGGGTTCGATGGTGTACAGATACACTCCGCGCACTGCTACATGTTGGGCCAGTTTCTGTCTCCGTATTTCAATCGACGCTCGGATGAGTATGGAGGAAGCCTCGTCAACCGTGCCCGGATTCATGTTGAAGTGCTGGAAGCTATCCGTGGAGTTGTGGGCGGAGAAGTCCCCGTGCTTATCAAGATGAACTCGGATGATTTCATAGACGGTGGTTTCACACGTAAGGAGATGGTTGAGGTTGCGACCATCCTTGAGAGTGAGGGTCTGAGCGCGTTTGAGATTAGTGGCGGCAGCCCTCTCAGTCCGAGCAATCGCAGCTTCTCCCGGCCTGGAATTCAGCCTCCTGAAGAGGAGGTCTACTACCTCGATGCGGCCCGGATGTACAAGGACGCGGTGTCGATTCCCCTCGTGCTTGTCGGTGGCATCCGTACCTATGCAGTTGCCGACAAGCTGGTGGCTGATGGCGTTGCCGATTTCATAGCGTTGAGCCGGCCGCTGATACGTGAGCCGCACCTCGTGAAGCGTTGGCACGATGGTGATACATCCACAGCGACGTGCATCCACTGCAACCTTTGCTTTGGGCCGGCGCGTGCGGGTGAGGGCATGTACTGCGTTGCCGAGTACAACCAGAGGCAGAAGGCCGCGAAGCAGTAACGTTCGTTATTGAGAAGAGAAACGGCGGGCGAGGTGGTCCAGAGGGACCTCTCGCCCGCCTTCGCTTGTGAAGACTAGTAGGGGAAGAAGATGAAGAACAGGAGGCAGAGAGCAAACAGTACCCACGCTGCCGGCTGCACGGTTCTGACTTTGCCGGCAAAGAGCTTGCACAGGGGGTAGAGTACAAACCCTCCGCAAAGACCAACTCCCAGGTTGAAAGAGAAACTCATCAGGACGATGACGGCAAATGCAGGAATCACTTCAGAATAGTCAGACCAGTCTATCGTGCTGATTGGAGCAATCATGAAGGCCCCGACGATTATCAGGGCGGGTGCGGTTGCTGCCATTGGGATTGCTGAGAACAAGGGCGCAAAGAAGAGCGCAACGAGGAAGAGCAGCCCGACGACAACTGCCGTGAGACCGGTCCGGCCACCTTCTTCTACGCCTGCAGCGGATTCGATGAAGGTTCCTGTGGTCGTTGTTCCTACCAGGGATGCAACAACGCTCGCCAGGGCATCGGCAAGCATCGGTTTCTCTATGTCGGGCAGGTTGCCTTCCTTGTCAAGGAATCCTGCACGTGCTGACACACCGATGAGCGAGCCGATGGTGTCCAGGAAGTCCATTGTGAACATGGTCAGTATTACCGAGAAGAATCCCCATGTGAGCGCACCGCTGATGTCGAGTTGCAGCAGAATAGGGCTGAGACTTGGCGGGGCAGATACTATTGCTGCCGGTGCTTGCCCAACGCCGATGATGAATCCAATGACGGCGGTGATCAGGATGCCCAGCAGAAGGGAACCCTTCGTCTTGCGAATGAGGAAGAACGCAATGAGCAGCGTTCCGAAGATGGCCAGGAGTACTGACTTGTCGGTCAGGTCACCGATGTGGACCGGTGCGCCGGGTGCGCCGAGAACGATGATGTTGGCGTCAACGAGGCCGACAAACGTGATGAAGAGTCCGATTCCTGCGGCGAAGCTCGCCTTGAGGTTCAGAGGAATGGCGCGGCTCATAACCGCACGGGCACCGGTCAGTGTGAGAATCGTGAAGAGAACGCCACTTACGAATACTGCACCCAGTGCCGTTTGCCAGGAATACCCCAGGACACCAACAACGGTGTATGCAACGAACGCATTCTCTCCCATGTAGGGGGCAATGGCGAAAGGTCTCTTTGCATAGAGACCCATTGCGAGGGTGCCGAAGGCTGCCGAGATAATGGTTGCAACCATTGACGGCCCGAACGGGATACCCGCTGCTTCCAGAATGGCAGGATTGACCACAATGATGTAGGCCATGGTGACGAATGTGACCAATCCGGCGACAATCTCTGTGCGGACAGTGGTGTTGTGTTCCGAGAGCTGGAAATACCGGTCGAGAAATGGACGCGACATTATGCTTCCTCCTTCATGCTTCATTGGGCCAATTTGAGTCTACCAATGACGTGTGCAGAGTGGTAGGGGAAAACCGGGAAAGTTCCCAATTCCTCCTCCCATCTGTTGATGGGTCGTGTGCCACGCTCTCCTTCAGAAATGGGAGCAGCAGTGCGCAGAGGGAGCCACTTGCAGCAGGACTAGACTGGTCACCGCACGATGAATCTGGCTGCGGCGGGCATGACGGTAATGCTCACGGGCGTGTGCGTAATCGCGTCGCCGTCGGCCTGTACCGGTATGGACTCGTCGCAGTCTATCGATATGGACACTCCACTTGCTACGTAGCGGATGCTTTGACGTCTCTTGCGTACGAACAGTACGTCGAGGGCCGCATTGATGAGTTCGAGGAACGTGCCTTTCTGCACGCAGCAGACGGTGGCTCTTCCATCATCCAACTGTGCTTCTGACGTCCGGTGTCGAGGCGTCCAGAGCGCTCCCACGTTGTCGACGAACAACTCGGCTGCCTGGACCAGGTGCTCCTCGCCATCTATGGTTACCCTGAAATTCCTCGTGTGGGCCCGGCGCATACTGCGCGCCACTGCGAAGACATAAGCGAAGAGCTTGAAATACGTCTTCTCCACTGTGCGGAGGTCAGAAATCGAGAAAGAAGAAAGACCGACGGATGCGTTGAGGAAGTAGACCTGCTCGCCTATCTTCAGAGCGTCAAGAGACTTCGACGTTGTTGATGAGAGAAGTAGATCGAAAGCTCGAGGCGTGTAAAGTGGAATGTGAAGCATCTGGGCAAGCATGTTGGTGGTTCCTGTGGGAATGATGCCTATGGTGCAATCTTCATGAAACAGCAGACTCGCTACCATTGCAACGGTTCCGTCGCCGCCAACCACGATGAAAGTCCGATAGCCGCTGCGCTGAGCGATTTCCAGTTTCTGTTTGAGAACGTGTTTATTGAAGAAGTAGTGGACCTGACCTTCGATGCCTTCAGTAGCAAGGAACTCACCCATCCTGGGTTGCACAAACCACTTGAAGTAATTGCCCGCCTGTCTGTTGACGACGAAGAAGAATTTGCGGCACCCATCAGAAGGGGAGTCACTATACACTTGACTGGTCATCTCGGTGGGCGAGGAGCCTGCCATTGCGTTCCCCCAGCACGTCTCTCAGTTCTGTTTCGTATGATAGCACCTCGGATTCATGCGCGCGCGGACGCATCCCTGTGTGGCATACTGTGGCAGGTGCCCGTGGTTTGTGTCTTGGCAGAGGCATCGTCCTCGCTAGTACCTATGGTGATGACTGCCCCCTGGTGTTACAATTTGCCGTCCCCCAATGCACAGGCAGAACGTTCTCGATTCACAACCCGTGCCTAGAAGTCCTCGTATCTTCTACGGGTACTGGATGGTGGCTTTCGCCTTCCTGTGTCTTACTGTGTGCATCGGCTGCGGCTCATTCTCGTTCAGCCTCTTCGTGAAGCCTCTTCAGGCATCTCTTGGC
>JAFGFT010000002.1 GCA_016930935.1 Dehalococcoidia bacterium
CCCGTACCGTCGAGTGCGAAGGAGGTGACGCTGGCGCAGAACTCATCGTCTAAGCCGGCATCGACAGTGGGGAGGGCATAGACGGTGACGGTGCCTTCGGCCTCAACTGGGTCGCAGGGGCTGTCGGGGCAGCCGCAGGTGACGGTGTAGTTGAAAGTGCCAGCGTTGGCCGAGCTGGCACCGGAATAGTCGAGGGAGACGTTGCAGCATTCGGAGCCGCCGCAATCTGAAGTGGCGCCGTTGGTGAAGAAGAGGTCGTCATCAATAGTGGTGCCGACGCAGATTGCGAAGTACGGTGCCGTTGGTGTGGGGCAGGGGGCCACGACGGTGACGGTTGCGGTATCAGTAGTAGGCTCACATGGCCCGTCAGGACAACCACACGTGACGGTGTAGTCGTACTCACCCTCTTCGGGGACGAACTGGGCCAGGGGAACATCAACGCCGTCAACATCGATGGTGATGCTGGCTGCGCAACAGCCAGTCTCACAATCAAAGTCAAAACTCTCCACTGTCAACGCAAAGTCACCGGACAGTGCTATTGCGTCGAGGAACATGCCGAAGGAGTCGGGCTCCCCGACCTCAATGAATTCGAGACGAGTTGCAGCGCCATCGCTTGCCTCGAGGTCTTCGAGAGTCTCGAGCGTCCAACTGGTGTTGCTGCCGCCGGATGCCTGATGGAAGGCAACTTCGACGCCGTTCCAGAAGACCTTCATCTGGTTGTCTGAATAGCCGGGGCGTGGAGACCACGCATACTCCAAAGTGTACTTCTGGCCGGGGCATGTGTTCACATCCTGGTAGATACGAACTGAAGCGGGTTCTCTGTTCAGTCCGCTCCCTGGCCCGTCCCAGTCGGAGTCGAGTTCCACGTACTGGTTGCCTTCGTAGGGCAGCCAGCCGTTGATAGTCTCATGAAGTTCGAGGTGAGCAGGCTCTGGCCTTGTCTGGCCGCTGTATGTAGTCGAGCCTTCATACCATTCTACCGTCCATCCCAGCCCCGGAGTCCCAGAGTCCCAGATATCCCAGTTCTGGCTCGCGGTCACCTCGGGGTACTCGAAACCCTCGTTGATGAGCATGGGGTTCGAGCACGGGGTCGAGCACACTGTCACATCTCTCGCCTCGACTGTACATGGCTCCACGATGACCAGCGAGGCTGAGTCAGAGACTGGCTCGCACGGTCCATCGGGACAGCCGCAGGTGACCGTGTATTCATATTCTCCCTCTTCGCCGACAAACTCCGCCAGAGGAACATCGCTGGCGTCAACGAGGATGGTGATGCTGGCTTCGCAGCAATCCGCGTCGCAGTCGAAATCGAGGTCTTCGGCATCGAGCGGAAGGTCGGTTGAGCAGATGGTCACATCTCTTGCATCCACGGTGCATGGTGCGACGACCAGCACGTCGACGCTGTCGCTTGCCTCGCAACCTTCCTCGGACGTGACTGTTACGGTATAGGTTCCGGATATATCCGACGTCGCTTCGGTGCGAACGGGATTCTGTTCGCCGCTTGTCCAGCCATCGGGACCGGACCAGGAGTATTTCGCCATGCCGTCAGGACCGCCGTTGAGCACGATGTCGTAGCCCTCGCATACGGGAGAGTTGCTCTCTGCGGCGGCGGCGGGAGAATTGCAGAAGTCCACCTCATAGTCCTCGGTCGGCTCCGTCGTGAAGACCAGTTCATATATGACGCCGCCCGGGTTGCTGTCAATGGTACCGGTGTTCTGTGCCGGTGAATCGTCGGGGCCCATGTATTCGTTGGCAGTCTCCAGGATGAGGGTGTTCACCCCGGGGACAAGGAGTGTGCTGACGTCCCATGTCTCGACTGACTGCCAGTTCTGGCCATCCACCCAACTGTAGTAGAGCAGACTGTCTTGCCAGTCCGTCCCGTCGAAGTCCGTTACCTGGGCTGAACCCACGAACGTGCCATTCAGATAGGCTTCGTAGCCGTTGTCCGCCGTGACAATCAATTGCCCCGCCTCGGGGGTTCCGGCGACCACAAACTCATGCCTGAAATCAACAACCTCGCCGTCGACGGGCTCCAGTACACGATAGCTGTTCCAGACCCAGTCAGCATCGGTGGCAAACAGGGTCTTGGCGGTGCTCCATGCAGAGTGTTCCCATGCCTCAACGGCAGGCACCCATGCGGCACCATCGTCGTCATAGTATTCCGTTTCATCAGGAGTGCTGTATATCGCGCCCTTTCCGGGTCCGACAACCAGCTGTACGCTGGTTGGTGTGCACTCATTCCAGTCGGCAACAGGGGTCTCGGACACGATATAGGTGCCGGCCTCAATGCCCAGAAACTCGTAGTAGCCGTCCTCGTCCGTCAGGGTTGTTTGCTCGGGGGTCGGAATCTGCGCAATCGGTCCGATGAGGGTGATTTCCCATCCTTCAACACCGGTGTCTGTGCAGCCTTCCTCGCCGCAGCAATACTTGTAGCCGCTGATGGAGTAGTCCGGGTTGTCGTCATTGGTGATGGAGCACGTCTTTGTTTCGCCCAGACCGACAAGCACGTTCGATCCGTCTGCGTTGCAGTCCCCGCTCCACTCGGATGCCGTGTAGTCATCCTGCGTGGTCTCGCTCACCGCATGGGTGCCGGGAAGTACTGTGTTCTGGCCCCAGATTGCAGGCTGTCCGTCTATGAAGACAGGGAAGTCATCTTGTGTGAGAGTCCCGTGGTGGTCATTGATGACGGTCTTCTCAACAATGATGTAGCTTGGCTGGTCGTCGTTGGTGATGGTTACGGTTATGCTTTCACCCTGCGAAACGTCGATGTTTCCATTCGCATCGGCTGGTGCCGAAAACGAGGTGGTGTAGCCAGAGACGGCCAGTTCACCAATCAGATGTGAACCTGCATCAACTGCGTGTGCAGTGTCCCAGTCAACATTCTCGCCGTCGAGGGTTGCCTGGAAATCGAGCTGGGTGAGTGTGCCGCCGTCATCATTGATGACTTCCTTGACGATGGTGATCGAGGATGCATCGTCATCATTCGTGATGGTCACGTGTTTCTCATCACCGGGACCAAGCGTTATTGTTCCAGTCGTCGTGCCACCCGAGAAGAAAGCAGTGTAGCCTCCGGGGCCTTCTTCCGTGATGGTGTAGGTGCCGGCATCGAGCGTGAAATCGACACAGGGTGTAACGACTGCAAATGCGGGAGCGATGGAGTCAGGCGCCAGGGACTGGCTTGCTACTACGTCTCCCTGCTCGTTACTTATTACGATGGTCCATTCCTGTGGAATAGACTCACCGCCATTGTCGTTGACAACCGCTTTGCACACTTGCAAGGTTGCAGGTTGGTCGTCGTTCTGGATGGTGCAGATGTAGCTGCCACCCTCAGTGACCGACAGATTTCCGCTCGCGTCGCAGTCGCCGCCCCAGTCAGAGGGTTCGTAGCCGGCCTGGGTCTCCTCGCTCACCGTATGAGGGCCGGGCAACACTTCGATAGGCGTATCCCACTCGACCATCTGGCCGTCGAGATATGCTGAGAAGTCATCCTCTGATAGCGTGCCGCCATTGTCATTCTTGACGGTCTTCTGCAGAGTAACCGTGGTAACCGCAGCCGTGTGAGGCGCATCGTTATTGGTGATGGTGACGCTCGCCTCTCCAAAACGTTCGAGGGTGATAGTCCCATCTGAGCTATCACCGGAATAGGTAGGCTCGTAACCCTCGGGTCCCTCTTCCATGATGGTGTAGTCGCCGCCCGAGAGCGCGAAAGAGACACAGTTCTCTTCGTTGGATGTTGGTGTCTGCCGCGCGACTTCGTTGTCTTCGTCATCGTATATGACTATGTCGAACTCATCGGCGGTGGCACTACCACCATCGTCATTTACCACCACCTTGCAGACGGTCAGTTCTGCATAGCCATAGCAATCGAGCACATCCTTGTTGTAGTTGTTGTGGTCCGCCGATGTGCCGAAGTACAGCATCAGTTCGCCGGAATCAATCGCATCGTTCAGGTCTTCGGCATTGCCGATTCCCAGGTCAGTCGCCTCTTCCCCTATCCAATAGACGAGGTCGTCCATCGGAATCGCCCATGACATGAACCAGTAGCCTGTCCCATCCAGTTCCGCGCGAGCATAGTCTCCGACGGGAGTGTACCGCTGCAGTTCGTCGTCTGCATCGTCGTTGTTGGTGGGGTCCATCTGGAACGGAACCTGTCTACCTGCGTCCTCGTTCCTGTTCAGTGCGACATATTCGTTGGGATTCTGGCCTGTCACATTTATCAGGTAGTCGTAGCCCTCAGTGGCAGCAAAGTCCAGCAGTGCCACCCATGAGTAGTTGGTGAATGTGGAGGAGCCTGCCGGTTGATTGGGGTCCCCCACGATTCGCACACGGAAGAAAGCATAATCATCGTCGAACTGATAGAACGCCGCAGGATTCGAGGAATCTCCGACGAGGTCCAGGTCGGGCAGACCGGGATGTCCAGAGAAATCCTCGGCAGGGTCTGTATAGCAGGCAGGTGGACGTTGCCAGTCGACGCTATTCCAATCGGTGCTGGAGGGTTGGGCAAGGGTGGCCGTATCCGGTGCCAATAGCGCACTCAATATCACGACCAGACTCAGGACTGATAGAAATCTACGTTTCATAGCTAACCTCCGCCCGACTATCCTGATGGCAGTACTTCCGTCATATATTTAGTCGCTAGAAAACCAGAAATCACCCGCAGGGGCAGTACTTTTGGGGGAGATTGCGCGCGCACGGACACCCATGACAACGCCTGTTCGGCCTGTCCCCCACTCGGCTTGCTGCCACTCCTGACAGGTAGATACGCTACACAAAACAGTTGAATATCGAAGCTAACACACTTTTGTCAAAGGGTCAATGAGGTAATGGGACTTTCGTCGCCGTACCTCGAGGGAATCTTTCATGCCTTTCTGGATGGATGATTGTGGCGTTTCGCTCACACTGTGAATGTTGGACTCTACCTCGTTCTGCCCCGGTACGCATTAGCGCCATCGATGAAGACGGGCAAGTTAGATTGAGAGGCGGTGACTCCGTCGTTGTTGGCAACGTGCTTCACGAGAGTGATGTAGCAGGTCGGTTCTTCACAATCGGACGCAGGAGGTACGCGGAATGGTGCATGTGCCAGAAGTACTCTCTTAGTCTTCCGCCTCTCTTGTGGCATAGCCGCAGTTAGACAGTTGTTACTGGCTGCGGAGAGATGAAGCGGAATTGCGAGAGGCTGGTCTGCTGCGTGGTGAGGCTGCTTGTGGTGGGTGATGTGTAGCACCTGTCTCTAAGTCATCTACCTTTCTCTCAGGGGAACGTCATTTGATGCTGAAACACTGGCACATCGAATCTTGGGGTTCTTCTTGGGGTTAAACGAGATGACGTTGGATGCATGCCGGTCTGCCGAGCGTTTCTTGCTGTGCTCGTGTGCCGTGCGATGATGGAACCAGCAATCAAGAGAGGTGTCCTCCTCACACAGGTCGTCATAAGCGTGTGAGTTGCACGGCTCGTCGTCGACGTGCCCTGTCGTGATATGAAATGAATGAAAACAGGCGAGCGTGTGGCTGTATTCGGCCTCGGAATCGAGATTGAATCAGGTGCAAGTGTAGTTCGGGCTAGTGTGTGGAGTCGCTGTCCCTGGAAGTCGCAGCTACGCGTGGACCGCTTCTGAGAGGGTCAGGGACAGTGCATGCCGTGCTCGTGCGAGCAGTCCCTCAACGGCCTTTGGCGTGCGCCCTATGCCCATGCTGATGTCCGCGATTGAGTGGCCATCGAAGTACTTCAATCTAAGCACTTCGGAGTATGTGGGCGGAAGCTCGCAGAGGGCCTGTTGGACCATGTCGCGAGTCTCCTGTGTCTCCATCCAACGTTCGATAGATGAGGATGTGGTGTCGTTTTCTTCTTCCGACGCGAGGTAGTCCAGGCTCAGCGACTCACTGCCCTGATTCTGGGGCTGTCTGCGATAGTAATCGGCAATCTTGTGCTGTGCGATGGAACAGAGCCACGTGTACGAACTGGACCTGGCTTGAAAGCCGGCAATGGAGACAAATGCAGCCGCGAACGCCTCCTGTACTATGTCCTCTGCCGTGTGACGGTCATTTCCCACGCGCGTAGTCACGAATCCCAGGAGCCTGTCGCGGTAGGCTTCGTACAGTTCCTCAAGCGTCTCTACCGAGCCTCCACTGCTCTCTTTGGGGAAAATCGCATCTGGACTTCTGTGTCCCATGGTTGACTGCCTCTGGCGCACACAAGAGCACGCTGTCAAACCATATTTGTAACAGCGTTGTGCTGGTGGCACATCAAACGGAAGTACGGGGTGGAGGTATCTGATGGTGAGTGGGTGAGAGGTGTGGGGTACAAAAGTCGTGCATAAGAGGAGGGAAGGAAACGCTCTTGCGCAGTCACGTCACGTTGACCGTGAAATGGGCCTGTGGTAAATTATGAGACCATCCACGGCAGCGTAGCTCAGTGGTAGAGCAGGGGACTCATAAGCCCTTGGTCGGTAGTTCAAATCTACCCGCTGCCACCACTCTTCTTCTCCTTATTGTCGTGTTCGTTCTTCCCGTGCTGCACCGCACGTGCTGTTGCGCCTCCGTGGTTCTGCGTCCATCACTGTTGCTGGCGCGGATAGGGCATGGAGTTGGGTCTTCCGGCTTATGCGGAATGGAAGTGTGGGAAGGGCTTGCTCAATCTGCGAGGGCAGGGATGCCCCCCCCCCTCGAATTCTGGATGACAAGGTCAACTGGGTCACATACTTCGCGACGCCTCCGTCAGCATTTCTGAGCAGCCAATACTCGTGCTGCAATCTCAATCGGGGAGCCTCACCCCGTGCTCCCCTTTCTTGTGTGCCTCCAACGTCCTGTGACCATCTTCCGCGCGTTGTGGTGGGTGAGATGAGGTACAGGCACTTGTGACATGTGTGCGTTCTGGTAGCCTCGTTGTTGGATAGCTGTCCGTGTGGCTTTCGGAGGCGGTTCTCCGCAATGCGCAATGATTGGATTCTGGTCGTTGCGCGGCCTCGCGGCAGCAAATCGAGAGTGCGAAGGAGGAACGTGTCATGAAGAGATTCCTGATGGTGCTTGCAGTGGTCAGCCTGGTCGTTGCGGTCAGCGTTGCGCCTGTCCTGGCCAAGGGGCCGAATGGTCCTTCCGGCAAATCAAACCTGGGTCACCTTTACCTGTTTGAGAAGGATGCCTCGTGGGAGGTTGTCGATGAGGGCGCGTGGGGTAAGCTCAACTACAAGAGTGGTGAGGACGGCTTCTCGTTTGTGTTCAACGGCCACGGGCTTGAGCCCTCTGCCGAGTACGAACTCATGAACTATGTGGACCCCTGGCCCGGAGCCGGCTCATTGCTGCTCGCCTCTGGCGTCGTCAATGAGGAAGGGGACATACACCTGACAGGCTCCGTCCCGTGTCTGGGTGTGGCGGAAGACTTGGATGGGGCCAAAATCTGGCTCGTCCTTGCTGATGATTTTGATGAGGATGAGGGGGCGATGACTGGATGGAATCCAACCGAGTACCTTTTCGAGGACGCGCTGACTTCCTGCTGCGCCTGCCCGACGCCTGCTGAATAGGCTGTATCGCGCAATGCTGCGGAACCAAAGGGGGAGGCTTCTGGCCTCCCCCTTTCACTTGCCTGTGGGAGAGACTCGTTCCTTGCAGAAGTCCCGGCTCGCTACTTCCTTGAGGTGCCCTTCGCGTTACCGACTGCGCGAGCTACCCGGATTGTCGCCAGAACCGCAACAATGGTGACAACCACGGCATACGTTACCATGGCAGGGGTGCCTTTCCGCTGAGCCCAATACCGCCTTGAAGATTGACTGAATCACGCCATTCCATGCCAGTGCGGCAACAAGACCGAACGCTGCGGCGATGAGTGCCGCAAGCTTGTCCAGAATCTCGATCTTCACGTCTACCACCACCCTGTGGTGCGAACTTCCGTCGGTGGATGTGCTGTCAAATCAGCGCGCAGAGCAATCTCTGTGCCGGAGCACCGCGGTCAAGCCTCGCTGTTCTGTGGTTTGTCCGGGCGCTGACACACGGGGCAGTAGTAGGCACCCCGCTTGCGTACCATCAGGCGTTCTAGCGGAGTACCGCACCTCGGGCATGGGGCGCCTTTCTTGTGGGCCACGTTGAAGCAGTCGTAGGCGGTGCCTCGCTCACCGCTGGGGAGCACGTACGTATCGATGCTCGCCCCCTGATTGGCTATGGCGAGGGTCAGCACTTCGCGCAGCGCAGTCCAGAGTCTGGCAACCTGCTCTAAAGACAGCTCCGCTGCAGGTGTCGTGGGGTGGAGACGTGAGAGAAAGAGGGCCTCATCTGCGTACATATTGCCGATTCCCGCAATGATGTGCTGGTCGAGCAGCGCGGCCTTGATGGGAATCCGGTGGCGGGCAAGCCGTGATTGCAGCGCTTCAGTGGTGAATTCATCGCTCAGTGGTTCAGGCCCCATCTTCTCCATCCGGGCGTCCAAGTCATCAATCAACTCCATCACGCCGAGGCGCCGCATGTCGTTGAAATACAACCGAACGTCGTCTGACAGCAGAAGCTCGGCTCGCACTCTTGGGTTGTGCGTCGGGGGTTCCAGGAGGACCGAGCCTGTCATTCTCAGATGGAGGGCGAGCCCCTTCCCGTTGTCCAGCATCAGGATGAGGTGCTTGCCGCGACGATTCACTGCTGTTATGGTGGTGCCCACAGGTTCACCCCGCACTCGTTCAGGTGTGCCCTGCGCGATGGAAGTGTCCAGCAACCGTATCTCCAGGATTGTCTTGCCGAGCACGAGTGGTTCGATTGTGCGGCGGATGGTCTCAACCTCAGGCAGTTCTGGCATACATGCAGTGTATGACATCCCGACCGAGTCTCCAATCGTGAATTGTGTATAATGAAAGGCCGTTTAGTCGCTTGAAGTGACATTGGAGGTCACATGTTCAGGATTCTGGAAAGACAAGACCTGACCCCTGATATTCATCTGTTTCGTGTTGAGGCGCCCCGCGTGGCCCGCAAGGCTGAGGCCGGGCAGTTCATCATTCTTCACCAGGGTGAGGAGGGGGAGCGCATCCCTCTTACCATCGCTGATTGGAACAGAGATGCGGGGACAGTGACGGTGGTATTCATGGAAGTTGGCGCGAGCACACGGAAGCTTGCGGCGCTGCAGGTCGGGGACGCGATAGATGATTTCGTTGGCCCGCTTGGCAAGCCAACGGAGATAGAGAACTACGGCACAGTCGTGTGTGTGGCAGGTGGATTCGCTATTGCGACCATCGTCCCGATTGCGCGGGCGATGAAGGCAGCGGGCAACAAGGTAGTGTCCATAATGGGTTTCAGAACCAAGGACCTTGTGTTCTGGGAGGACCGCCTTGGTGGATTCAGCGATGAACTCATCGTTACGACGGATGATGGCTCGTACGGTCGCAAGGGACTGGTGACTGAACCGTTGAAGGAACTCCTTGAGACCAGGGATGTGGGCAGAGTTGTGGCCATTGGCCCGACAGTGATGATGAAGTTCTCCGCGCTCACTTCCAAGCAGTTCGGCACGAAGACTATTGTAAGTCTCAATCCCATCATGGTGGACGGCACCGGAATGTGCGGCGCGTGTCGGGTGGAGGTTGGTGGAGAGACGAAGCTGGCATGCGTTGATGGTCCGGACTTTGACGGCCATCTTGTGGATTGGGACCTGCTTATGAGCAGACAACGAGCATACCTCGACCAGGAGAAGACATCCGTCGAGCGCCACCACCATCATTGTCAGGGAGGCGGACACTGTGGCTAAGAAAGAGTTGAACTTGAACAGGGTCCCGATGCCGAAGCAGGAGCCCCTTGTTCGGGCCAGGAACTTCGGAGAGGTCTCTTTGGGCTACACGCCTGCGCAGGCAGTTGCCGAGGCTGACCGCTGTCTTCAATGCGCAAAGCCGACATGCAAGGACGGCTGTCCCGTGAATGTGAATATTCCCGAGTTTATCAAGGCGTTGCGTGAGGACGACATGCCTGAAGCCGTGCGGGCGCTGAAAGCGAAGAACAGTCTGCCTGCAGTGTGCGGTAGGGTATGTCCGCAGGAACAACAGTGCGAGAAATTCTGCGTTCTGGCACGGAAGGGCGCGCCTGTGGCCATCGGTCGCCTGGAGCGCTACGTGGCGGATTGGGACCTTGCTCACAAGGGAGCCGTTGAGGCTGACAAAATGGATGCCTCCACTGGACGAAAGCGCGTTGCAGTGGTCGGCGCGGGGCCTGCAGGCCTGACGTGCGCCGCCGACCTTGCGAAGATGGGACACAGTGTGACGATGTTCGAGGCGCTCCACACTGCAGGAGGCGTCCTCAAGTACGGGATACCCGAGTTCAGACTCCCGAAGGATATCGTTCAATCAGAAGTGGACTACGTGAAGTCCCTGGGCGTCGAACTTGTGCTGGACAACGTGGTTGGACGAACCGAGCTGGTAGATGAACTCTTCGAAGAGGGTTTCAATGCTGTATTCCTTTCTCCCGGTGCCGGGGCGCCCATGTTCCTTGGCATTCCCGGCGAGAACCTGAACAACGTCTATTCCGCCAATGAGTTTCTGACCAGGGTGAATCTCATGAAGGCATACCGCTTTCCCGAGTATGACACGCCCGTCAAAGTCGGGCGCAGGGTCGCCGTGTTTGGTGGCGGCAATGTCGCGATGGATTCTTCCCGATGCGCACTCCGACTTGGTGCGGAGGAAGTCTACATCGTCTACAGACGGTCTGAGGCGGAATTGCCTGCGAGGGAAGAGGAAAGGGAGAACGCCAAAGAAGAAGGCGTTATCTTCAAGCTGCTGACAAACCCGAAGCAGTTTCTTGATGACGGTCACGGCAATGTCAGAGCGGTGGAGTGTTTCGAGATGGAACTCGGAGAGCCTGATGAGGGCGGGCGCAGACGGCCGATGGTGAAGCCCGGAACCGAGTTCGAGATTGAGATTGACACCGCCATCATCGCACTTGGCACACAGCCGAATCCGGTCATTCCTTCAACCACGCCGGGACTCAAGATGACGCGTCATGGCACTGTGGAGACGGATGTGGAGACCGGACGCACGAGCAGAGAGGGCATCTGGTGTGGCGGAGACATGGCGACCGGAGCGGCTACGGTGATAAGCGCGATGGGCGCAGGCAAGCGTGCCGCAGCCGACATGGACAGATATCTTCGCGGAATCTGAAGCGGTCCGCCACCCTACGAGACGGGTTTCAAGTCGGCCCAGTTCGGGCCGGCCTTGAGGTCCACTTTGAGCGGAACGGTCAGCTTGACGGCGTTCGGCATCACTGTCTGCGCCAGTTCCACGATGCGTGACATCTCGCCTTCAACTACCTCGAACAGGAGTTCGTCGTGTATCTGCAGCAACATCCTGCTGCGTAGTCCTTCTGCCTGCATTGTCTTGTGAATCTCTATCATCGCAACCTTGATGATGTCCGCAGAGGTGCCTTGCACAGGAGCGTTGACGGCCATCCGCTCGGCGGATTCTCTGATCTGGCGGTTGGGTGAATTGAGTTCAAGTATGTACCTTCGCCTGCCGAGTAGTGTCTGGACGTAGCCGGTCTCCCGTGCACTCTTCTTGGTGTTTTCTATCCAGCGGCTGACACCGGGATACTTCTGGAAGTAGGTCTTGATGAACGTCGACGCCTCGGCCCGCGTGAACTCTGTTGCTCTCTCCAGTCCGTAGTCACTCATGCCGTAGACCACTCCGAAATTCACCACCTTGGCAGCACTTCGCATGGCGGGTGTCACGTCCTCCGGCCTGACGTTGAAGACCTTGCTGGCGGTTATCCTGTGGATGTCTTCATCGTGTGCGAATGCCGCCATGAGGTCCTTGTCCTGAGACAGGTGCGCGAGTGCGCGAAGGTCAATCTGTGAGTAGTCGGCACTGAGCAGAGTGCTGCCTTTCGGGGCAACCACTGCGGAACGTATCATTCTTCCGGCTTCAGTCTTGACTGGCAGGTTCTGCAGATTGGGGTCACTGGATGACAGTCGCCCCGTGGTGGTTCCTGTCTGGCTGAAGACGGTGTGGACTCTGCCGGTTCTTGGATTGATGAGTGCGGGCAGTGTATCCACATACGTCGACTTCAGCTTTGCCAGTTGCCGGTACTGCAGTATGAGGTCGATTATCGGGTTTGCACTGCGAATGGTCTCCAGCAGAGATGCCTCGGTTGAGTAGCCCCCCTTTGTCTTTCGTCCTCCGGGTAGTCCCAGTTCGTCGAAGAGCACGTTGCCAAGTTGCTTGGGAGAGTTGATGTTGAACTGGTGTCCTGCTGCATCATAGATGCTGGCTTCAAGTGTGTGTAGTTCCTGTGTCAACGTTCTTGACATCTCATGCAGGATGGAACCATCTATCAATATGCCGTATTCCTCCATTGCAGCGAGGACGGAGATGAGCGGCAGTTCTACGTTACGGTACAAGCCGCAAAGGTCCTTGGCCTTGAGGTCGCTTTCCAAGGCCTCTCTGACATCCCTGCATGCGTTGGAGCGCAGGGCCAGCCAGTGGGCGATGTCACTGGCTTCTACGGTAAGTCCCTCTCGTGGTTCAGGTGCATCCGATAGTGATAGTCCAAGTCTGGTGAGGGCGACTGCTTGAAGTGAGACGTTCTTCTCTCCTGCGAGATGAGCGGCTACGGAGATATCGAAATCTAGTCCCTTGAGTGCGATGCCATGTCGCGCGAGGTAGTGCATGATGACCTTCGCATCCTCGCACATCTTGGCGCTTCCCTCGTTCTCGAGTGTGGGAGAGAGAAAATCGAGCGGTCGCTCGAGCATCAATTGGTCTGCGGGGCCTGATGGTAGGGGCTCGACCGGTAGGTAGAACGTCCCATCACTGCCAGGTGAAATGCCGAGTCCCTGGGGCTCGGACTCTAACAGACCGTCCGACCGCGACTTGCGGTTGGGCCGCCCTTTGCCGTTCAGGACAACCGAGAGAACCATGTCTGTAGTTTGTGACAGCGTCTTTGTCAGAAGTGCCCTGTCGCCATCGTCTGCTATGACACGTACTTCTGATTGGGTAACGGCGGGAGGGGTGGGTGGCAATGGAATGCCCGCGGGTGTGTTCTGTGGCAGCCTGGGCAACAGACTGGTGAACTCCAGTTCCTGGAACAGGCTCAGGACTTCTTCCCTGTCGTAGTCTCCGATGGCACAATCGTGCAGAGACAGTTTCACCGGTGCATCGACTACAATCGTCGCCAGGTACTGACTGAGTTCGGCCTGGGCTCTTGACGAAGCCAGTACCGCTTGCAGCCTTGCGGGCGTCACCTCCGAGAGATGCTCGTAGATTCCATTCAGGTTCTTGAATTGCGCAATCAGTCGCGAGGCCGTCTTGTCGCCTATGCCTGTAACGCCCGGAATGTTGTCAGAGGGGTCTCCCACCAGGGCCTTGTACGCTGAGAACTGGTCCGGAGAGACGCCGAATCGTGCCTCAACGGCCGTGGAATCGTAGGGAATGGCCTCGCTGAAATTCCTTCCGGGGAGGAGGATGCTGATGCCCGGTCCTGCCATCTGCAGCAGGTCGCGGTCGCCAGTGAGTATGTCAGCCTCGGCGTTGAGGTCACGAGCCTGCGTGGCCAGTGTGCCGAGTATGTCGTCCGCCTCATAGCCTTCCACTTCAAACAACGGCATGCCAAGCGCAATCACGAGGTCGTGAAGGCGCCTGATCTGGCTTCGGAGTTCCTCCGGTGTTGGAGGGCGGTGGGCCTTGTACTGGTCGAACTTCTTGTGTCGGAAGGTCGGCGCAGGGTAGTCAAACGCGATTGCCCAGTGCGTTGGCTTGAAGTCTGCAACCACTCTCAGGAGAGTATTGGTGAAGCCGTACACGGCGTTGACCATCTCTCCTGTCCTGGATGTGGTGAGTGGGGGGAGTGCATGAAACGCACGGTGAATGAGTGCGTTGCCATCAATCAGCAGAAGCAGGTCTTTGTTCTCTACGTGCATCTTCCTCATTATACCGTTCAAGGCTCGTGATATACTAAAGCGTTGTGAAAAAGGACCTCCTTTCGATTTCTGATCTCACTCGCGATGAGGCGGAGCATCTGCTTGAGCAGGCGCTTGTCATGAAGCAGGGTGAGATGCGGTGTCTTCTTCCCTGGCGGTCAGTGGCACTTCTGTTCGAGAAGCCTTCGTTGCGCACGAGGGTCAGTTTCGAACTGGCGGTAGCCCATCTTGGCGGCCACTGTATATACCTTTCGCCGCAGGAGGTTGGACTTGGGAAGCGGGAACCGGTCGCGGATGTAGCACGGGTTCTGAGTGAGTACGTGGACTGCATTGTGTCCAGGGTTTTCAGTCATGAGACACTGGTTGAGCTTGCACAGCACGCGTCCGTCTCGGTCATCAATGCGCTGTCCGATGTTGAGCATCCGTGTCAGGCTCTCGCTGACGTGCTCACCATCAGAGAGAAGAAGGGGCGTCTTGAAGGGGTGAGGCTCGCATACGTAGGTGATGGCAACAATGTGGCGAGGAGCCTCGCCTTGCTGAGTGGCATGTTGGGAGTGCATTTTGCCATTGCGACACCTGAGGGGTTCCAGTTGGATGAAGCCACTGTGACTCAAGCACGGGCGTATGCGAGTGCCAGCGGCAGTGATATTATGGTGACGACTGATCCGGGCGAAGCGGTGAGTGACGCCGACGTTGTATATACTGATACATGGACAAGCATGGGGCAGGAAGAGGAAGCGGCGGACAGGCGCAAGACTTTCGAATCATATCAGGTCAATAGCGCTCTTCTTTCACGGGCAAAGCGGGACGTGGCATTCATGCATTGCCTCCCTGCCCATCATGGAGAAGAGGTTACGTCGGATGTGTTGAATGGTCCTTCTTCTATCGTATTCGATCAGGCAGGCAACAGGCTGCATGTGCAGAAGGCCGTGCTGGCTCAGATACTCCTCGCCTCTGACTAAAGGAAGGTTGTGATGGCCAGACCCATTGTGGCTCTTGTTGGCAGGACCAACGTTGGCAAGTCCACGCTTCTCAATCGAATTGTAGGCGCCCGATACGCTGTTGTGGACGACCAGCCGAACGTGACTCGCGACCGGTTGTTCTTCCCTGTAACGTGGCAGGACCGGGACGTCATCTTTGTCGATACCGGAGGGTGGGGTATCGATACGGACACCACCATTGCTCCCAAGGTGCGGAAACAGGCTGAACTCGCGGTCGCCCAGGCCGATGTTGTCGTCCTGGTTACTGCGGCGACGGATGGCGTTATCGCGAGCGATGAGGAAGCTGCAGCTCTGGTGAGGGCTGCCGGCAAACCGTGCATTCTTGTTGTGAACAAGATTGACACGTCTCTTCGCGACGCGTTGGTTCCTGAGTTCTACAAGCTCGGCATCAGCACCGTTGTGCCGGTGAGTGCGCTTCACAACCGCGGGATGAGTGAGTTGGAACATGAGGTTGTGAAGATGCTTCCTCCCGCAGGAGAGCCCGAAGTAGTGCGCGAAGGACTGGTTCGCGTGGCCATTGTGGGGCGTCCAAATGCAGGCAAGTCGACGTTGCTCAATGCGCTCCTGGGTGATGAACGCGCGATTGTTGATGCAACACCGGGTACCACGAGGGACTCTCTTGACGCCTACATGGAGTGGCAGGGCAAACACCTCCAGTTGGTGGATACTGCCGGCATACGCAAACGCACGCGTGTATCGTACGGGGTCGACTACTTCTCGGTGCTCCGTTCTCTACATGCGATTGACCGTTCTGACATCGCCCTCCTCGTTCTGGATGCTACTGACCCTGCGACGGCTCAGGATGTGAATATCGCACGATATGTCGTTGAGTCAGGGCGCGGTCTCATCATCGTGGTGAATAAGTGGGACCTGATTGAAGCGCGACATCGTGAGTCGCTCGAGGAGTGGATGAAGCGCAGGCTTCCGTTCCTGTCATTCGTTCCCGTTCTTCACGTCTCTGCCTTGAAAGATGCGAGTGTGAAACGTGTGTTGCAGGGCGCTCTTGACGTGGCTCAATCGAGGGAACGTCGATTGTCTCGCTCTACAGTGGACAAAGCGATTCAGGAAGCCGTAGAAGTACACGCTCCACCGAGAGTTGGGACAAGGCGTCTGGATATCATCTGGGCGCATCAGGATGAGGAAAATCCATGGACTTTCGTTGTGCATGTGAATGACCCCATCCTTGTTCCTGCAGGCTATGAACGCTATCTGGAGCACCATATGCGACGCCGATTCGGTTATCGCGGGGTGCCTCTTCATTTCAACTTCGTCCCTGCGGGGCGTCCCCGTAGGGCGGACCAGGGGCAGGAGGCGGGATGAGCGCGGTTGTGTTGTTTGGACTACTGGCTCTCTCTTACTTTCTTGGTTCCATTCCCGTAGGGCTTCTCATCTCGAGATGGAAGACGGGTGCTGACCTTCGCAAGTCTGGCAGTGGGAAAACCGGCGCGACGAATGTGATGAGGTCTGCCGGCAAGAAGTGGGGCCTGCTGACGCTTCTTCTGGATGGTCTCAAGGCGGCACTTGCGGTGCTCATTGCCACGATGGTTGTGCAGGTGGTGCCGCTTGTATTCGGGGCGGTAACACTTGACGTATCCATAGTGCAGGGATTGTCTGGAATTGCGGCCATTGCGGGCCACAATCGCCCGGCACTTGCGGGGTTCAAAGGGGGGAGAGGTGTTTCCTCTTTCTTCGGGACGATGATTGTCATCAATATCGCAGCGGGGCTCTTTGGAATTGAAGTACTGGCCATCGTTGCGCTTGTCAGCCGCCGCATGTCACTTGGTTCCCTCCTCGGGGGAGTGGCGACTTCTGTCGTGATGCTGGTGCTCTACATCACTGGATGGGTGCCTCTGGCCCACCTGCTCTATGCTATTGTTGCCACCGGATGGCTGGGCGTCTCGCACAGGGACAATATCGGCCGGTTGTGGCGCGGTACTGAACGACAGCTCTTCTAGGAGTCTTCGTACATTCATGCAGAAAGTGACAATCGTGGGAAACACGAGTTGGGGCAACACGATTGCCGCTCTCATGGCCAGGGCCGGGAATGATACGCGGCTCGTCACACGGTCGGAACAAGAGACCAGGATTCTTGCGGAGTCCGACCCTGTTTACTGCCCGACGCACGACGTTGTGGAGGCATTCTCCGGCGTCCGCTACGTGGTGTGGGTGGTACCTTCTCAGACGATGCGGGCCAACGCTGCTGCACTGCGGGGCAGGTTTGACGCTGGCGTGTGCCACGTGAGTGCCGCCAAGGGTCTGGATGCAGAGTCAGGGGAGCGGATGACTCAAGTGCTGCAGTCCGCTCTGATGGGCGATTCTATTCGTGGCGTCTGTGCGCTGTCGGGACCTAATCTTGCCACAGAGATAGCTCGCGGGTTGCCTGCTGCGGCAGTTGTCGCGTGCGCCGATTCCGAACTTGCGAGAGAAGTGAGCAGCCTGTTCTGCTCGGACCGCTTCGTCACCGTGCCCAGTGATGACATCATCGGTGTGGAGTTGGCGGGCGCGCTGAAGAACGTGGTTGCGCTCGGCGCGGGCATGATGGATGGACTCTCACTTGGAGACAATGCGAAGGCCGCGTTCATCGCTTTTGCGTGGAGTGAGGTCATTTCGATAGGTGTTGCCCTCGGTGCGAGAGAATCCACCTTCTATGGTCTGGCGGGCTTCGGTGATGTTGTGGCCACTTGCGTGAGCGACCTCAGCAGGAATCACCACGTTGGCTTTGAAGTCGCTCGGGGACGCGGTCTCGATGACGTGCTGGGCACCATGCACCATGTGGCGGAAGGCGTCTATACTGCACGAGCAGTGAACGAACTCATGGGCAGACTGGGCATCGAAGCCCCCATCATGAAGTCCATCTGTCGTGTCCTCTTTGATGGTTCACCTCTCACGAGAGAGGTGGTCAGGTTCACGGGTCAGGTACAGCGCGCCTGCTGAATAGACGCACCTTCCTGCTATGACTGCTCGGTGGGGAGAACCTTCGCCAGTTCCTCGAACAGCTTGCGCTGGTCTCGGCTGAGCTTCTTGGGCGTCACAACTTTCACGTGGACGAGGTGGTCACCATGACGTCGCCCTGTGGAAGGGTGGATTCCCTTCCCCTTGATTCGCAGGACCTCTCCTGTCTGTGTATTGGATGGCACATGCACAGTGGACGTTCCGCCGAGAACGGGTACTTCCACATCGATGCCGAGGGCGGCTTGTGCGAAGTTGATGGGTAGCTCTGAGTGGATGTCCAGTCCGTCCCTTCGAAATGATTCGTGAGCACTCACTTCGATGTTGACTAGAACGTCTCCGGGGCGGCCCCCGTTTGTTCCGATGCTTCCCTGCCCCTGAAGGGTGATGGTAGCGCTGTCGTCGATGCCTGAGGGTATCTCTACCTTCACCGTGCGCGTTTGTACCACTGTTGAACTGCCATTGCATGCAGAGCAGGGATTTTTCACTATGGAGCCTGTTCCTCCACATTGCGGACAGCGCACGACATGGCTGTATCTGCCGAAGATGCTCTGTTCGACCTTGCGGAGTTTTCCACTGCCCTGACAGTCCGTGCACCGTATAGGCGCTGTTCCCGGCGCACAGCCGGTTCCTCTGCACTCCGTGCACATCTCCCTGCGCTTGACCGTGAACTCACGGACGCACCCGAATGCCGATTCCTCGAAGGTGAGCTTCGTCTTGACCCTGAAGCTCTCGCCCTGGCGTGGTGTCCGTGCGGCACTATCGCTGAAAGCACCACCGAAAAACGTGTCGAATATCTCTCCCAACCCGCCGAATCCATACTCTTCGAATCCACGCGTCTGTTGGCCCGCGTGGCCGAATGTGTCGTATCGCTGACGGCTGGTGGTATTGCAGAGACACTGGTAGGCCTCGTTTATCTGCTTGAACCTGGTCTCTGCTTCAGGCTCGTGGTTTCTGTCCGGGTGGTACTGGAAAGCCAGCTTTCTGAAAGCCTTCTTGACCTCTTCGCCACTGGCATTGCGCGAGATTCCCAGTATCTCGTAGTAGTCTTCACTGATGTTCATACCTTCATGCTCCGAACCAGCTATTGTAGATGTGTGGCACGGGTGGTGACAAATGCTGCGAACAACGCTGCCGCGATTCCTGCGCTGCAAATGGGTGGCGGTGAGTCGGTGCTATAATCGAGCCGTGAACGCAGCCCATGTCAAGAAGGTTGTCCGGGACTATGTGAAGAAGGAAGTAGATGGGCGACATCTGACTCCTTCGGCTGTGCTGATTCCGCTCTTCTCCGCGGACGGAGAACTGCACGTCGTGCTCACGGAGCGCACCCAGGAAGTCGGCTCGCATAAGGGGCAGGTCTGTTTTCCCGGAGGAACAACCCAGATTGAAGATGACAGCCTGCTCGAGACTGCACTGAGAGAAGCTTGGGAGGAAACGGGGATTCTCCCCGAAGATGTGGAGATTGTGGGGGAACTCGATGACAACGTTGTGGCAAGCACAGGCTACATCATTACACCGTTTGTTGGCTTCATTCCGTATCCATATCACTTCCATGCGAACGAAGGGGAGACGAAGGATATCTTCTGCGTACCTCTCTCAGTCCTTTTGGATGGACAGCGATTCTGTTACCAGGAACGCGAGATAGGCGAATACCAGTATGCTGGACCTGTCTGTGACTATGATGGGCATGTCATCTGGGGTGCGACAGGGCGAATACTTCGACACTTCCTTGATTTGCTCACTTCCAAAGATGACGCACTGCTGTAGTCCACGAGGGACGGGATACAGTCAGGTGAGAGCAACAGGGTGGTGGATTCTCAGCGGGGGCATTGTGTTCCACGTATGACTTGTGACGCAATGTGAGATTTCTTTGAGTGTTTGACAGGAAATCTTCGCCTGCAATACAATTCCCGCGTAGGCGGTTCAGGAGTAAGACACGATGGATGAGCAGAATGTTACAAACGATGTAATGCAACCTGCGATGGAACTATCGGAGGAGATGTGCCAGGCCTGTGAGGCACTCTGTCACCTGCTTGACGCCAGCCTTCGTGGTCCTGCTCACTCTGAACCGCGGTATGTGATAAGTGTGGCCTCGAGAATGGTCGGGATTGAGGCTCACAGACTTCGACACTACGAGCGACTTGGCTTCGTTCGTCCCGGTCGTTCGGATGGCAACACGAGGTTGTATTCACAAGAGGACGTGGACCACTTGTGTTGCGTGAAGACATTGATGAATGACCTGGGAGTGAATTCTGCCGGCGTTCAGTTCGCGCTTGCGTTGATGCGTCGTATGGAGAATCTGCAGGGTGAAGTGACAGACATGTCCAGCAGGCTGGGCAAGCTGGAGCGCAGAAGGCGCAGCGGAAACGGGACCCAGGATTCGTCCGGCGAAGAGTAGCGTATGGGGATGGAGCAGGGGATTGGGCCTCTCACCCCGGACAAGTTTACCGAGCAGGCACAACAGGTACTGACGGCCTCTCAGGAATACGTCCGGGAGTTTCAGCACAACCAGTGGGATGTGGAGCATATTGCGCTGGCTCTGGTTGAACAGAAGGACGGTCTGACAGAGCGGATACTTCACGAACTGGGCGTAGAGAGCGCGGTACTGGGTGGTGCAATCCGCCGTTCGCTGGACTCCCTCCCGAAAGTTGCGTACCAGAGCGCACAGATATATGCCACTCCGCGCGCCTTGAGTGTTGTAGAGAGCGCGCGACAGGAGGCTGACCGCTTCCGGGATGAATTCATCAGCACAGAGCACATGCTGATTGCCATTGTGGGCGAGAAGACCGGAGAGATTGCGAAGATATTCGAGGGGCTCGGCGTGAATCAGGAGCGGGTCTACCAGGCTCTCCGGACGTTGAGGGGAGGACACAGGGTGACTGATCAGCATGCCGAGAGCAAGTATCGCTCGCTTGAGAAATACGGTCACGACCTGACTGAAATGGCGAGACAGGGACGGCTCGATCCCGTCATCGGACGTGATGAGGAGATCCGCCGCACGATACAGATTCTCTCCAGGCGGACGAAGAACAATCCCGTGCTCATAGGTGATGCGGGCGTGGGGAAGACTGCGGTTGCAGAGGGGTTGGCACAGAGGGTTGTTGCCGAGGATGTTCCCGGTTCACTCAGGGGTAAACGGGTGGTTGCCCTGGACCTTGCCGCGCTTGTGGCGGGGAGCAAGTTCAGGGGGGAGTTTGAAGAGAGACTGAAGGCTGTGCTGGACGAAGTCCGTCAGTCCAGCGGGGAAGTGATTCTCTTCATCGATGAACTGCACATGGTGGTTGGTGCGGGCGGAGCCGAGGGAGCTCTCGACGCAGGCAACATGTTGAAGCCTTCCCTTGCACGTGGAGAGCTTCAGTGCGTCGGCGCGACGACTCTTGACGAGTATCGTAAGTTCATCGAGAAGGACAAAGCACTTGAGCGGCGGTTTCAGTCGGTCTTCATTGGTGAGCCGGATGTTGATACGACGCTGGAGATATTGAAAGCGCTTCGGCCACGGTATGAGGCTCATCACAAGACGGTGAAGTTGGATGATTCGGCGCTCGTGGCGGCGGCGAAGCTCTCACAGCGGTACATATCCGACAGGTATCTTCCCGATAAGGCGATTGACCTCATCGATGAAGCTGCGAGCAAGATGCGTCTCGACATGGACAGTGCACCCTCGGATGTGAGGGCGCTTGAACGGCGTATCAATCATCTGCGTGATGAAGAGGACTCCGCCGCGCAGCGGCAGGACTATGAATCCGCCGCGTCAGTGAAGGCTGAACTTGCCCGGGTCGAGAAGGAGTATCTTGACCGGAAGTGTGAGTGGGCAGCGGAAAAGCGCATCGATGGAGTTGTCAGGGAACAGGACATCGCTGCGTTGATATCACAGTGGACAGGTATCCCTGTCGCTCGGATGCTTGAAGCTGAGGCTGACAAGCTGGTGAACATGGAGGCACGGCTGCATGAGCGCCTTGTCGACCAGGAAGAGGCCGTGTCAGCAATATCTGAAGCGGTGCGGCGCAGCAGGGCGGGACTCAAGAATCCGCGCAGGCCGATTGGCAGTTTCATTTTCCTTGGTCCGACCGGCGTTGGCAAGACGGAACTCGCGCACGCACTGGCCTGGTTCCTGTTTGATGACGAGGATGCTATTGTGCGTCTCGACATGTCGGAATACATGGAGAAGCACACCGTCTCCCGCCTGATAGGCGCGCCTCCCGGATATGTCGGGTATGACGAGGGCGGACAACTGACGGAGGCGGTCAGGCGACGGCCCTACAGGGTGCTTCTGTTCGATGAGATAGAGAAGGCACATCCTGACGTCTTCAATATCCTCCTGCAGATGCTTGAGGATGGACGTCTGACCGATGGTCACGGCAGGACCGTTGACTTCAGGAACGTGGTTGTCATCATGACCAGCAATCTTGGTACGTCTGAGTTTCAACGGCAGGCAATCGGCTTCTCCCGTGGTGAGGAGAGTGGTGATGCCGGCATGCGCAAGAGTATTGAGGCGGAACTGAAACGCACCTTCCGACCTGAACTGTTGAACAGGTTGGACGATGTGGTCATCTTCCACCCGCTCGGACAGGAACAGCTTCGCAGCATCGTTGACCTCATGTTGAGAGAAACGGAGAAGCTGCTTGCTGAAAGGGACATAACAATCGACGTCGATGATGAAGCCAGGACATGGCTTATCAACGCCGGGTACGACCCTGTTTACGGTGCGCGGCCGCTTCGGCGCGCCATTGAGAGACACCTCGAGAATCCCCTGTCGTCTCGCCTCTTGAGAGGTGAGTTCCAGGATGGTGCTCGTGTGAGGATTGGCGTGAAGGACGATGCGCTGACTTTCAGTGCCGGCGAGGCGCTCCCGGCTTCCTAATCCACGTGTGATTTGGGGTATACTTTGCTGCAGTGCAGCTCAAGACCTCAAGACGCGGATTCCTGTTCGGTGCCTTCTCAATAGGACTCACTGTCCTTCTTTGCATTCTCATCGTGCAGCACCGCTCTTATATGGAGCACACCATCTCGCACTGGGGCTACCTCGGGTGCTTTGTCATCAACGTCCTTGCCAGCGGCACGTTTGTGGTTCCAGGGACGGGAGCGATGGTGACTTTCACTCTGGGAGGGGCATTGAACCCGGCGATTGTTGGTGCCGTGGCCGGGCTTGGCGAAGCAACTGGCGCGGTGGGGGCCTATCTGACGGGCTATGGAGGGCGGGGCCTGCTGATAAGCGGTGAGATGCAGGGCAAGTTCACCGCGGTCATGCTGAAACACGGGTCGAAGGCGATGTTCTTCATGGCTGCAATCGTCAATCCCATTTACTATCCCTTCGCCGTCTGGATGGGAGTGCTGAGAGTGAAGATAGGCAGGTTCTTTCTCCTCACATTACTGGGTAGAACACTCAAGAATCTCGTGCTTGCGTATCTTGGCTTCTTTGGACTTCGAACGGTGTTGCAGTGGTTCGGCATTGCGGGCTGACTTGTGCAGGTAGTGCCCCATACGGTATATTTGTCAGGTTCGTCGGGGGGCTGTAGCTCAATCGGGAGAGCGTCTGACTGGCAGTCAGAAGGTAGTGGGTTCGAATCCCATCAGCTCCACCATACTCTTCCTCCAAACATCCGCTCCATGGCTCGCGCGTGTCCCCGTTCGCCCTGCGTGGGAGGATGGAGTCTCTGCGGGTGACAGAATTCAGATTTCTCTTTCGTTCTGTCTTCGGCAGCAGTGTTCTCCGCTCACCGCTCTCCTGGTCAATCGCCTCAATTGTTCTCGGACGAGGACGGCCCGGCTCTCGTTGGGGTAGACTATTGCCGTTGCCGTGCCTGCTGCTTGAGTTTCGGACGTCGGTGGCACGGCTGCACGAGAATCTCTGAAGGGAATGGATTCATGCGAAAAGTGAGAGTCATACCTGCCCTGCTGACCGATGACACTGACAGCCTTGCTCGTATGGTGGCGAGTGTCAATAGCTTTGCAGACTTCGTGCAGATCGATATCATGGATGGCCGGTTCGTGCCTTCACGCAGTATTACTGCCGGCGACCTGAAAGGGTTGGATATCCGGTTTGGCTGGGAAGCGCACCTTATGGTGAGTGATCCGCTCAACCATGTTGAGCAGTTCAAGAATCTTGGCGCGCGCCGCGTCATCTTCCATCTCGAATCTGATGATGACCCCTCAAAGGTAATCACGCTCGCCAGACGTCTCGGCGTTGGAATCGGCGTTGCTCTGAATCCGGACACTCCGGTTGAGCTCGCACGACAGGTATTGCCCGATGTGGACAATGTGCTGCTGATGTCTGTGCATCCGGGGTACTATGGCGCACCGTTCGTGCCTGAGGTTGTCGCCAAGATAGGGGAGGTGCGACAGCTTTTGCCTGGTCTGGAGATCGGTATGGACGGTGGCATCAAGCCGGAGAACCTCGTCGAGGTTGCGCGAGAGGGGCTGGACACCGTGTGTGTGGGCAGCGCAATCTTTCGGGCAACAGACCCCGCAGAAAGCTATCGGCGCCTCTCACAGCTTGCCTCACAAGTGTAGACGCCTGTCCCCCACAGAAAGCGACGCTATCGGACTGCGTCGAGTGCCGCGGCCAGTGCCTCCGCATCGTCGTGTTCAATCCTGATTCGGGCTACTCGCCTTCCCAGGCTCTGAAGTGCCTGGAGGTCTCCAAGAGCCTGTGCATCCGCAACCGTGCCGAACGAATAGTCCATGCCCGGAATGGCAATGTCCTTTTCATGAGCGCTGATGACCTGCAGGAAATGCCCTGTGTTGGGGCCTCCCTTGTGAAGCTGGCCTGTTGAGTGCAGAAAGCGGGGACCGTAGCCCAGGGTAGTCGCAACGCGGTACCGCTCTCCGATAAGCCGACGGAACGCGGCCAGTGCCTCATCTGTCTCGGGGGATTGTTCGATGTAGGCCATGATGGCCAGGAAAGAGCCTGTCCGCAATTCTGCGAGAAGCCTCTCAGGGCGTTCGAGTTCTCCTGGCTGGGGCAAGGTTCCGCCCGGGTCAAACTCTGAAAGCAGCTTGTTTGTGGCGGCCTTGCTCGCCTGCACATCCGGCTGGTCGAATGGGTTGATGCCGAGCATGTGTCCGGCGATGGCAGTTGCGAACTCCCAGCGGAAGAACTCCGCGCCCAGCGCGTATTCGTCTTTCATGGTGATGGAGATGACGGGATGGCCGGCGTCCAGCAACTGGCCGATGCCCCCGTTCACCGATGCATCCTCATCTGATTCCATTCCGACGTGGACGAAGAGCCTGTCGTTGCCGTAGGACGCAGTAGTGAGCAGTGGTTCGGACACGATCGGGATTATTCCCTTTCCATGCTTGCCGGTGCTTTCCGCAATCAACTGGTCAATCCAGAGCCCGAGACTGGAAAGAGAAGGAGAGGTAAGAAGGGTGAGTTTGTCCCTTCCGCGCATCGCGAGCCTGGCCATGGCTGTTCCCAGGCATGCTCCCGGGTTGTCGCGCACTGGCACGCCTGCTGCACAGGACTGGCTCATGACGAGTGCCCTCTGAAGCAACGTCGTGACATCGGCGCCGGCAAGCGCGGCGGGAACAAGTCCGAAGTAGGACAGGATGGAATACCTGCCGCCAACGTTAGGTTCATTGATGAAGACCTCGCGAAATCCCTCGGCCGTGGCTTTCGTGGCAAACGCTGACCCCGGGTCGGTTATCGCCAGGAAGTGTCCGCCTGCGTTCGTTGTGCCGACCGCTTCTTCTACGCGGCTCCTGAAGTAGGCATAGAGGAGATTGGGCTCCGCAGTTGTCCCCGATTTTGAAGACACGATAAACACCGTCTTCCCGAGGTCGAGGCTACTTTCCAGGTGGCCGATGGTGGAGGGCAGGGTTGAGTCAAGAACGTGCAGAGTGGGGAATCCGGTGGCCTCTGGCAACGATTGTCGCAAAACCTCCGCTCCGAGGCTGCTGCCTCCCATTCCGATGAGTACAACATCCTGTATCCCTTCTGTCCTGATGTTCTCGGCAAGCGCTGTGATTCGAGCGACGTTGTCAGCCATCGACACGGGCATTTCGAGCCATGCGAGGCGGTTGGATATCTCCGTTGGGTCCTGACTCCACACAGTGTGGTCGTGTTCCCAGACCCGCTGGACGACACTGTCCCTTGAGAGTTGCCTGATTCCGTCTTCAACGTCATCCACGTATTGTCCAAGATGGAACTGTTGGAATGCGAGGGCGTCCTGCAGAAGACTCGCTTGTTTCTCCTCAATGCCCTCAAGGAGGCGCACGAAGGAGGTATTGAATGCGTGCTCTCCCTCCATTAGGAGCTTTCCGGCAACATCCTCTATCGAGATACCATTGTCTTCGAGTCGCTGGAGTGTGGAGAGTGCCTTGTCAGCATCAGCTGCCATGGATGATTCCGGCTTGCCGTGGTCAAGGAACGCCTCGATAGTCGAGACCGGCATGGTGTTGACCGTGTCAGGACCTATGAGCGGTTCCACGTACTTCAGGTCGCTGTAGGCGGGGTTCTTTGTCCCTGTGCTCGCCCACAGGATTCGTTGTGGATGTGCTCCATTGGCTCGGAGAGCGGCGAACCGCTGCCCATCGAAGACGTCACGCATCTGTTTGTACGCAACCTTTGCGCTGGCTACGGCTGCCGAGCCGAGCAGTTCCTTGAGTGAATCCTCTCCGCCACGTATCTTCTCCTGGAGTATCGCGTCCACAGCGGTGTCGATGCGGCTCAAGAAGAAGGAGGCAACAGATGCCACATTGGAGATATCCTTGCCCGCTCGTACACGCTCCTCAAGCCCTTCTACATAGGCTGTGAGCACCTCCGAGTAGCGCTGAAGTGAGAAGAGCAGCGTGACATTGACGCTTATGCCTTCTGCAATGAGCCGTTCAATGGCAGGCAGTCCCTCAGAAGTAGCAGGCACCTTGATCATCACGTTCGGCCTATCGAGTTCCTGAAAGAGCCTTCTGGCCTCGGCAATCGTTCCTGAGGTGTCATGTGCGAGGAGGGGATTGACCTCAATGGATACGTATCCGTCCCTACCGCCGGATGCCGTATGGACGGGTAGCATCAGGTCTGCGGCAGTCCGGATGTCGCCCAGCACGAGGTGTTCGTAGCTGGATGTGATGGACGTTCCCTGGCGTCCGAGAGCCAGCAACGTGTCGTCGTAGTCCGTGCTGCCGGTGATTGCCTTCTCGAATATGGTCGGGTTTGTGGTGATGCCCGAGATGCCGTTGTCGATATATGTCTGCAGCGAACCTGACTCGAAGAGTGCGCGCTGCATATAGTCGAGCCAGACGGACTGTCCCAGTTTCAGCGCCGCTTGAATACTGTTCATTCTTCTCCTTCCACCCCGGGTTTCCACTGGACTGTGGCCACTATTCTTCGAGCTGGTTGAGCTTCTCGAGGCGCCGTAGATGGCGTTCCTCGCCTGAGAATTGGGCCATGAGGAACGCGGCGACTATCTCTGTAGCCAGTTCAACGCCTATGACCCTGGCGCCCAGGCACAGGGTGTTCATGTCGTCGTGTTCTACTCCCTGGTGCGCCGAGTAGGTATCGTGACACAATCCTGCACGCACGCCCTTCACCTTGTTGCATACGACGGATGCGCCCACTCCACTGCCGCAGATGACGACTGCTCTCTGGACCTCACCTGACGCGACTGCCCTTGCGGCCGGGATGGCAAGGTCAGGATAGTCATCGGACGAGTCGAAAGACTCAGCCCCCATGTCGACTATGTCGACTACCTCAGAGAGTCGCTGTATGAGTTCCTGCTTGAGGTCGAAGCCGCCGTGGTCAGCTGCGATAGCTATGCGAAGTTTCAATTTGGGCCTCCTTCGAGCACTTGTAAGGCTTCCGTGACGATTCTATCAGGAGTCAGTCCGAAATGGCGGTAGAGTTCCGGTCCGGGGGCGGAGGCGCCGAACCGGTTGATACCGACAGCTACTCCGTCCAAGCCCACATAACGCTCCCAGCCCAGCGTTGTCCCTGCCTCGATGGATACTCGTGCCCTCACTGCAGAGGGCAGTACCGATTCTTTGTAGTCTTGCGACTGCGCTTCAAACAGTTCCCAGCTGGGCATCGACACGACTCTCAGCGCAACCTTCCTGTCTGCGAGCACTTGTGAGGCCTCAAGAGCAATCTCTACCTCTGAACCCGTCGCGATGAGCAGCAGGTCTGGAGAATCTGAGTTCTGCCATAACGTGTATCCTCCGCGGAGCGTGCCATCTGCCGGAGCATACGTGCCTCTATCGAGCACCGGCAGAGACTGCCGCGTAAGGACGAGAGCGGTTGGACCTTCTGCGTTCATCACTGCGGCTTTCCATGCCATTGCGGTCTCAGTTGCGTCAGCGGGCCTGAAGGTGGTGAGGTTTGGCACCGTTCGGAGTCCCATCACCTGCTCGATGGGCTGGTGGGTGGGTCCGTCCTCTCCCACACCGATGGAGTCGTGGGTGAAGATGAACACAACGCGTATGCCCATGAGTGCAGCGAGCCGCACCGCCGGGCGCATGTAGTCGTAGAATACGAGGAACGTGGCGGTGTAGGGAATCACGCCCCCGTGTACCGCCATCCCGTTGGCGATGGCTCCCATGGCGTGTTCCCTGATGCCGAAGTGCATGTTGCGGCCACCGTAGTTCTCCGGCCCGAAGTCATTTTCTCCTGTGAGCAGTGTCTTGGTGGACGGCGCGAGGTCTGCGGAACCTCCCATGAGGTTCTGCACCCGCGCAGCGATTGCGTTGAGCACCGTGCCTGAGGCGACTCTGGTGGCCAACGGCTTCTCCGATGCAGAGAATAGTGATGTGAGACCATCACTCCATCCGGGTGGCAGTTCTCCGCGCAGTTCGCGCTCCAACCGGAGCGCATCATCGGGGTAAGCGGAGCGATAGGACTCCAGGTCAACGTTCCAGTCCGCCTGCTGCCGTTCCCCGAGGCTGACGGCCTGTCTGAAGTACTGCAGTACATCTGGAGGTACATAGAAGGTCTCGTCTTCCGGCCAGTTGAGACTCGCCTTTGCCAGGCTTGTCTCCTCTTTGCCGAGTGGCTCTCCATGTGCCTTGGCGGTGCCTGCCTTGTTGGGACTTCCAAATCCGATTATCGTGCGGCATATCACTATGGACGGATGTTCAGTATCTTCCCTGGCTTTTTCGATGGCATGTTCGACTTCACGTGGATTCATGCCGTCGACGGGGCCAACAACCTGCCAGCCATAGGCCTGAAAACGCTTCTCGATATCTTCTGTGAAACTGAGATTCGTGGACCCTTCTATCGATATGCTGTTGTCGTCGTAGAGATAGATGAG
>JAFGFT010000057.1 GCA_016930935.1 Dehalococcoidia bacterium
AAGTAGAAATAGACTTCCATCCGTCTTTCATGAGTATGAACGGGCATCGTATTCCAGATACTGCCTTTGGCAAGCTCCGTACAGCCCATGACCAGCTGACAACTCTGCGCACCTGCCGGGTGGATGTATTTGCGTATCGTCCGTTCGTTAGCCTCTTCTTGAGAGCCCAGGTGCACAGATTCCACTGTCGCGCCCTCAATATGAACGGTTGGGAAATCGCTGTGTGCAGGGTAGCTCAGGAAGTAGAAGAGTGCCGGGGAATTCTGGTCTGCAGTTTCAAATTCTATGACGTGATTACCACGACCGATATAGAGGCCATCACGGTACTCCATACCGAATTCCTTGCCGTCTACAGTTATCTTCCCTCTTCCCCCAACATTCACTACGCCGACCTCGCGGCGTTGTGTGAAATACTCCACAGCCAGCTCTTCCACTGAAGAAAGTGTGAGCTTCTGTTTGACTGGTGAAGCTGAACCAACTATCACGCGGTCAATATCTGAATACAGCAGCGTGATTTCATCCTTCTTGAACAGGTCATTGATGAGAAACGACGAACGCAACTCCTCCGTATCCATACGCTTGTACCTGACATCATCTGCCGAATAACGAATTTCCATTTTTCCCCCTCTAGATACTTGTCATTTCCTGCGTCCCATTCATACCCTGACTTAGTCTACTCAAACTTCGGCCCAAACTCTAGTGACCTGCCCCTCCCAAAACCATACCACTTGTCGAGCAAGTGACATCAACAGGAGGGCCCGGAAAGGCAGTCACACGGTACCTTGGGCTCCCAGCCAGCAGCACCTCTGGTTATCTCGTCCAGACAGATGAGTGACACATGAAACATGCGACATTACTATGGGCATGCCATGAATGTGTACTAGCGTCTACCCGGATCCCCGCGTTGGGCGAGGCTGGAATTCCCAAGATGGCGACGGAGTAGCGGGTGCAACACTCGTGCATCACGCCGATGTCGGCCTGGTATTCTTCATCAGAGAAAAAGGACTGCTGCCCGCGGTTGTCGCACTATACGACGTGGTGGGGGAGGCTGGGTGCGACAGCCTCTCGAGATTCCGGCCACGAGGGGGATATTGAACGTTGCGTTGCTCGGATGTCAAGAGATAAGTAAGGTGTCCCCTGAACTCTACGGAACTCTCGGAACTCGGGGAAGGCCCACACTCGAGGCCTTCCCCGCCACGCGAATACTCTCTACTTCTCGGTCTTGTCAGCTCCGGGAACGTGCGTCTTTGTCCATCGCTCCAGAAGTTCACCCGCTACCTTGCGTCCACCCAGCCCGAAGGCGAGGGCAGCAGCCACTGATACGGCTCCCCACAGCAGCCCGAAGAGCAGCAGGATCATGTCGTTCGCGAAGCCCATCGCGCGTAGACCGATTGCGACGCTCAGGACTATCACGACCAGTCTGACGACTGAAATCACTGTCTGAGACCTGCCACCTGCCTTCAGCGTATTCGCTACCAGGTTAGCTATGAAGACACCGCCGCCGATGATGATGCCGCCCCACACAACGAGGGCAAAGAACCCGATGAATTCAGTGACGAGATTGCTTATCATGGTGAAGCCAAGCAGGTCGGCCGCCATGATTACGGCGAACAACATCAGTGCCACCATGACGAGGTACCCAGCGAGGCTCGACGCAGAGCTTGAGCCCTCCAGTGGCTTGTGGGTCAGGCCCATCTTCACTGGGGCTTCGTCAAAGCCGGCGCGTGCCAGGAGTCTGGTGACGAGTCCAGCCACGAAACGGCCCACGAAGAAGAAGACCACCAGGACAATGAGCGCCGCTATGATGTTCGGTATTGCAGCGAAAGTCTTCTCAAGCAGCACTGTCACCGGTTGGAGGACCGCCTGCAGTTCGAGCAACTGGAGGATGGCCACGATGAACAGTATCCATACGATCCAGGCCACCACCGTACCGGTGCCTTCAGCCACGGGCCACTGTCTCTTGTCCTTTTCGTTCGCCCCTTTTCCAAGCTTCTTGTCAACCCCACTGGTACGGACAATTTTCTTGGCGACATGGCGCAGTATCTTTGCCACTATCCATGCAAGGATGAGAAGACCAATCACGCCAAGTATTCGGGGTAGATAGGTCACCATGGATGCCCATAGACCTTGCAGGGGGTCCCATAGATTGCTCCAATTCATGTACACACCTCCTCACGTTTGCAGAAATGGGAGAGCACTAGCGGGCTTAGCGAAAACGGAAAAGCTACGGTGGTGCCGATGGCGTAACATGTGAATGAGTGGCAGATACTGGTTGGAGAGTGTGGTCCTGCCGCCTGTCTGTAGGCCCCCATCCTTCCCTCCTTCGTCCCGTCGAGGATGCTATCCAACTCTTGAAGCCGGAATCCATTCTGTGAACTTCTTCACCCCTGGCACGCCGCTGCGCTAATCATGCCGCCTCGTCCATCCGCATCATGCGCAGGTGTCCGCCGCTCCTACCATTCGCAATCTCCAAGCAGGGACCGCTACGGAGTCCCTTGTTTCATCTTACTCCGGTGGTCGCGCCCCTGCAAACCGATGTCCAGGCCTCGGCAACTTGTGATACCGCCACGACTTCTGCAGAAACGTTCAGCGTATCTCCTCCTTCAGGTCGTCGCTGAGCGACGCCAAGAGGCGGTCGACGCGAATTCCGGGGACGCCCTACTTAATTTCACGAAAACGCATGGGATACTGTGGCGCGATTGTCCGTACGGCATCGGTGGGCGGTGTCCCCAGGCCTTCAGCCTACCGCGTGTGGTGTGAAGGCTTCAGGCAGGGACGGTGTGGCTTGGCAGAATTCCCCGAAACCCTTGTAACCTGCCCCCTGAAACGATACCAATCCTTGTCCTGGTGCTGCCACCAGGATCGCCTCGGGAGCCGGTGGCCGGTAGCCCGGCGCACTGCGTGGACAAATCTCGTTGTATTCCGTCGGCACTCCCGGCGCACAGGTCTGCCCGACCGCTGCCCATCACAACACCGCATCGTGTAACACTCCGGTAACTCGTGCGACTATGCTTCGATGGGTACCGGTTTTGTGCGACAGTACCGTCCCAACCCCAAGTACGCGATGGGTCGCCGGGCCCGTGGGCGAGTACAGTTCCTAGCGCTCAGAACACCAATTCTGCCAGAATGACGCAGCGTGCAGGTATGAGCGCCCGCTTCCTCGAACCGTTACACAGCCGCGCATCTCGAATGCAAGCCAACAGCATTCATCCTGAGACAGTCTCCGGAGACGAAGACGAGCAACCCCGAACACACACGCGCCTGTAGCTCAGCCGACAAGAGCACCGGTCTTCGGAACTGAGGCCGGGCATTCTGGATGATTTGGAACTTGCCTTACTCTCTACGGAAGACGTAGACAAGAGCAAATACGAGCACCACCATCACTGCCGCGATAGCCACAAGCCCTCCGGTGCCAAGACCGGTATGTTGCCTGGATGCGACCGACGCCTGCACCGTTCGTGGCGCCAGGACAGAGAACTGCCCCTGCATGCCGCCCACAGACACCTGGTACGTGCCCGGCACCGCCCTGGCAACGGCGAAAACCACTTGTTTGCACGAGCCACCTGAGGCCGCCACGCTCTGCGATTGTTCGGCAACACCATTCACCATGAGCGTCGCAGTAGCTGAACCGCGTTCCTCCCCACCATTGCATACGTTGGCTGAGACGGTCACCTGTTGACCAGGCAGCACCTGCATCGGGTCGACGCGCAGGTAGGTCATGGACATGTTCGCTGGCTCAAGGGCCTTTTCGACTTCCTTCCGGAGTCCAACTCCATTCAGCGTAAGATGAAGAGGGTCCTGAGAGGGATCGTTGAAGTAGATAACCGCATCGGCGATCTTCTCTCCCGGCGTCTTCGGGCAGAAACGCAGGATGATCTCGGTCGAGTGACCGGGCAGGAGTACGAGGTTTGATGGGTCCCCCACTATGGAGAAATCGCCCGCAGAGTGGCCGGTGATCTCCATGTGGTCGATGGCGAGGCTTGTGTCGCCATCGTTCACAACTCGCACTCGAATCTGCTCGCACTCCCCAACCGTTGTGCTGCCGGCACGGTCCGCATCAGCCACAGCGTGCGGAAGGAGGATGTCCGGCTGCATTTCGACTGCCCCGATGTCGCAACGTTCCTCACCGTCCCCATTCCCGTCCACGGGCCTTATCTCGCCTCGCTGGTCGCTCTCGACCGTGGCATTCAATGAGTCCTGAAAGCTGGTCGAGGAAGGGAACAGCAGGTGTATGCTGTCCCAGTCGATGTGGTAGTCCGCAATCGCATTGCAGTCGCATGCACCGTCGACCGCGGGACTTCCGGGCAGCAACTCGTGAGTGAGCGTGGGGCCACCGTTGTCGGCGAGCGGGCCGAGAAGCGGATCGACACCGATGAGGTCACCACAGTCAGCGGGCATCTCCATTTCCTCGGAGTAGTCCCACCCCTGGGCATCTCCCACGATGTTTCCGCCCAGAGAAGCGATGGGCCCAAGCGCATCGTTGCCCATGTCGGTCATCAAGGCAGTGTTGCCTGCCACGATTGAGTTCTTCAACTGGATGACGCCTTCGAAACTCGAATCATCGGCCGGCGTGCCGGCGGTCGCGATGCCTCCACCACGTCTCGCAGTGTTATCAGTGACCGTGCAGAAGCTGAGCCCGGCGAGTGTCGCACCCGTCTCGCCGCCGTCGGCCACGATTCCCCCTCCCCAGCTATTATCGTTGCTTGCCAGGACGGTGTTCCCGCTGACGGTACAGTTGACCATGTGAAGCGGTAGCTCCAGGTCGTCACCGGCTTCCTGTACCGATGGAACGAGCGTCGACGGGAGGCTCACGGGAGACTCCACCGCCCCGGATATGACGGGTACGATCATGATGCCGCCCCCTGCCGCAGCCTCCGACGTGTCGGAGCCGGCAGTGTTGTTGGCGATGAGGCTGTCGACCAGGACCGTAGGTCCAAAGGAGCCCAACAGGGACAGGCCTCCGGCGGAGCCTTCGCCACCTCCGCTCCCCGCGACGTTGTCACTGATGGTGCATTCAGTCATCGACAGCATTTGGTTCAATAAGGTAAACACTCCACCACCCATGCCTCCAAAACCGCCGTCGCCGGCGGCGTTGTGGCTGACGTCGCATCCCGTGAAGTGGCACGCGGACAAGAACGCCGCCATCCCGCCACCAAACCCTGGATAGCCATCTGCGGTGCCGTCTTCCGCAAGATTGTATTCGAGCACGCATTCGTCAGCCATAACAATGGAGAATGTGCAGTACAGTCCGCCCCCGACTCCGCCGCTAGGGCTATCAGTGGCGTTGTTGTTACGTATCATGCAGCGTGTCAGCGATACGTAGGCTCCTTCGGTGTATAGACCTCCACCTGAACTGGCCGTGCCATCTTCGAAGACGCAGTCCTCGAAATGCACGGTGCTGGACCCGACGGCGACATCGCCGCCGACACGGTCGAAGGTTCCTAGTTCGGCCAATGAATTGCCGTTGCGGAAGGTGAGTCCACTGATGTGGACTGCCTCCTCGACCGTCAGTGACGCCTCCAGTCCCGCCAGGTCTCCCGGTCCCGCCTCCGGGGGGAAGTCGTTGACCTCGATGGCGAGAACCCGTATCTCTCCGTCACCGTCGATGATGATGCTGTTGGAGCCAGGGCCTTCAATGGTGAGCGCGTGTACGATGAACAGTTGCCCCAGCGAATCGTCAAGCGTGATGGTGCCGTGGAGCCCCGTCGCGAAGGTGATGACGTCACCTTCGTTCGAGTTCTCGATGGCGTATCTCAGTGTGCCACTCGATTCGTCATCGGCAAGCGAAGTCACGACCCACGTCGAATCCGCTCCGGCACGCATCGGCGTGGCGAGACCCATCGGACCGAGGGCCACCATCAGGGTAAGGGCAAGCAGGAGCGCCGCTGGTCTTCTCATCTGTCCCTCAACGAAGGCGGCTGTCGCAGTTCCCGGACCCCCTCTGCCTTGCTTTGACTCGCGATGCCGCCCGTGCTAAATGCCAGCTACTCTAACAGCACAGAGGGTTCGTGACAATCCAGTAGAAGAGAATTCTCTCCAAGTCTGCGCCGCAGATGTGAAAGTATGTCGGCAGCGGTTGTCAGAAGTCCATGCTTCCCCAGCGGCTTCGGATATTGTGCACGTGAACGTGTTCGGCTGCCGCCATGGGCTTCGTGGCTTCTCCGATGATTGCTCAGTACTTGTAGACTCGCTCGCCGGATGCCATGTCACGCAGCGCGACCTTCTGGAGTGACCTGCCCCCTGAAACAGTACCAATCCTTGTCTTGCTGCTGCCACCAGAATCGCCTCGGAAGCCGATGACCGCCAGCCCGCTGCCCATCAACAACATGCCATCGTGTGACGCACCGTGACGCGTGCGACCATGCTTCGCTGATACCGGTTTCATGCAACAAGTCCCGTCCCAACCGAAAGGAGGTGATGTGTCACTGGTCCTGTGGCCGGAGCGGCGTTTCTAGCGCCCAGAACACCAATTCTGCTAGAATGACGAAGCGTGCAGGTATGAGCGCCCACTTCCTCGACCCATAGCAGAGCCACGCATCTCTGATGCAGGCCAACAGCATTCATCCTGAAACAGTCTGCGGAGACAAAGACGAGCAGCCCCAAACACACATGCGCCTGTAGCTCAGCGGACAAGAGCACCGGTCTTCGGAACCGGGTGTCGGGGGTTCGAATCCCTCCAGGCGCGCCATATTCATCCTTTGCGTTCCTCCGAGGTCTCTGTTGCAGAAAGCACAGCAGCCACTGAGATTCACATCGCTCCACAATCTGAGAACCATCGTTCTCCGTTGCGGCATCGTCTGCATCGTTCCGCTCCTCCTGCTCAGCACCGTCGGCTGCGCCGCAACTCCCCCGCCACCTGCGCCCGCTTCCAATCCACAACAGGAGCCTCAGACTGCGCCAACACCCTCAATTGACACTGATTGCGAGTTCATAGAGAGGTCCTTCGACTGGACCTACTGGCGGTTCGATGAAATCACGTGGAACTGGACCGTGAAGATACCCACCAGCATGTACCTGCACTACAAGGACA
>JAFGFT010000058.1 GCA_016930935.1 Dehalococcoidia bacterium
CGGTTCCGTTGTTCCGCATCCGCTCGGCGGCTTCGGCGGCGGCAGCAAAATCATCCTGCCGGGCGTCTCCGCTGCGCAGACCATCAGCATCAACCACAACAAGATGGGCGCTTCCCACACAGTGGACGTGGGCAGGTATGAGGACAACGAGGTCAAGCTGGACATGAACGAGGCCGCCAGGATGGCCGGACTCGACCTCAAGGTGGACGCCATTCTGAATCTGAACAGGGAGGTGACGGCCCTGTTCGTGGGCGACGTTGTAGATGAACACGTGAAGGCAGTGAAGGTGGCAAGGGAGCACTTCGCCACGGATTTCGTGGGCGACTGCGATATCGTCATCGCAAATTGCCACTTCAAGGCGAACGAAATCACACTCGCCCCACGCGTGGCCGCACCACTCCTATCTCACAGGGGCGGCGACATGGTGCTCATCACCATGACACCGGAGGGACAGATTCCTCATTATCTGAGCCGGACATTCGGCCACAATCTCGGAGGCAGAACATGGCCGCGCAAGGCAGGTCTCCCTGAGAACACCTCGCGCCTCACTATCATGTCCACGTACCCTGACAAGGTCGGCGCCGACTGGACCGCTCCGTACGACATGGTCAACTGGGCACATTCATGGCCCGTCGTGCGACGAATGCTTGAGAAAACGTACGGCAAGAATGCAAAGGTTGCGGTGATTCCGGACGCCACCTGTCAGTACTTCCCGGATGAGCCACCCCGCTCATGAGGCGGAACGCGGTCTGGGCGAAGGAAGCGGTAGACATCCTGTTTCCGGCAGCCCGCAATCGCCTTGCTCTCTTGAGCGATGCCCCAGTCAACAAGGATTGAGGAGAACGGAAATGCAATCTGACATCGCGGTCCTGCCCGGCGACGGAATCGGTCCAGAAGTCACGCATGAGGCAACGAAAGTGCTTGGCAAGGTGGCCGACATCTTCGGACACAAGTTTGACTTCCACGAAGGCCTCATCGGCGGCATTTCTATCGACACCACAGGGGTCGCCCTCACAGAAGAGACGTTCGAGATGGCCAGAGGCTGTGCGGCCATTCTCTTCGGCGCCACCGGAGGGCCGAAATGGGACGACATCGGGGGCACAATGCCGTCCAACCGGGGGCTGTTCAGGATTCGGAAGGAACTCCAACTCTTCGCGAACCCGCGTCACATCAAGATGCTGCCAGCGCTGGTCAACTGCACGCCTTTCAAATCGGAGACAGTCGAGGGCGTTGACCTCATCATCCTGAGAGAGCTTATCGGTGGTCTCTATTTCGCTGAACCGCGAAAACAGTGGTCGACTGCCGAGGGCAGACAGGCCGTTGACACGATGTTCTACACGGAGGCTGAGATTGCACGTGTGGTTCGCGTTGGTTTTGAGCTTGCCCGTGGTCGCCGCAAGAGGCTGATGTCAGTAGACAAGAGCAATGTGTTGCAGACATCAAGCCTGTGGCGCAAGGTCGCGACCGAGGTCGGCAAGGAATACCCGGATGTAGAACTGAGTCACATGTACGTCGACGCATGTACGATGGAACTCATAAGAAATCCACGCGAACTGGATGTGCTGGTGATGGACAACACGTTCGGGGATATCCTCTCGGACGAGGGATCGATGCTGTGCGGCTCCCTGGGAATGGCGCCCTCAGCCAGTCTCTCCGGGTCGCCCGGGGGAAAGGTATTCGGACTGTATGAACCAATCCACGGCACGGCACCGACCATTGCAGGACAGGATATTGCGAACCCTCTGGCTTCCATCCTGAGTGCGGCACTTCTACTGCGGTACTCACTGGAACTGTTCGATGAGGCGCTCGCTGTTGAAGCCGCAGTGAATGCCGTGCTTGAGGAAGGGTACAGAACGGCGGACATCGCTGAGAAAGGAAGACAACTGATTGGCACGAAAGAAATGGGCCAACGCGTGGCCGACGCTCTCACGAGTTCCAGGAACTGACCATCGCGGTGAGCGAACCACGATAGTTGCCCGTCCTCTCCATTTGGCACGAGGCACGCAGGACTCCACGATTTGTGGGGCCTGCACGCGCACTTTACATACGTATACATGCTGACCACAAATGTGTCTGGGGCATTGCTACGTGATTATGGTAGTATTCTGACCGTCGCCTCCGTACCGGCTCAGGGGAGGCAGACAGGCACCGGTCACCGGTTCCTTCGGTGCAGATACGCGGTGCAAATCAATTCTACACTGGGAATTTGAAAGGAGACATGATGACACGACTCTGGAACTCTGACGAGGAACTGTTCGCAATCGCGAAACGCGAACTGTTCACAGCCGTTGTTGGTGACGTGATGGACAAAATGGGACTGCAGAAGCAATTTCTGTCCCCACAGATACAACCTCTGCATGAGGACATGGTTCTCATCGGACGGGCGATGCCCGTACTGGAAGCCGACATCTTCGGTGAGGCCGAAGGAAGCGGCGCCAATCCAATAATGAGGAAGCCGTTCGGACTCGTCTTCGAGGCAGTGGACAACCTGAAGCCCAATGAGGTCTATATCTCCGCCGGCTCCAGCCCCACCTACGCCCTCTGGGGTGGATTGATGAGCGTTCGCGCAATGCATCTCGGCGCAGCAGGGGCAATTGTCGATGGCTATTCGCGGGATACCCGAGAGATAAAGAGCCTCAAGTTCCCCTGTTTCTCATACGGCAACTACGGCCAGGACCAGGGACCGCGCGGCAAGGTGATGGACTACCGCGTACCGTTGCAGGTTGGTGCAGCGTACATCAGGCCGGGTGATATCCTGTTCGGCGACATTGACGGCGTGTGCGTCATCCCGGTTGAGGCAGAAGAAGAGACTTTCACACTCGCACTGGAAAAGGCACGCGGCGAACACACGGTCAAGCAGGCACTCGAAGCCGGCATGAGCACCGTTGAAGCGTTCAACACGTACGGCATAATGTAGCAATCACTGTACGGAGGAGGTGCCCGATGGCGCGCATCACCGGAATCTCGACTGCTGTTGTCCAGGCGAACTTCCACTGGACCTACGTGCGAGTCTACAGTGACGACGACGGAGGTCTCTACGGGACAGGAGAGTGCTTCCTTGCCCCGGGACTGCCGGGAATCATTGCGGAGTTCGAAGACATCCTCATTGGAGAGGATTTCGCGAACATAGAGAGACTGGTGGAGAAGATGCGCTGGGCTGCATCGGGCGCCGGTTCCACCGCGGGCATTGTCTGGAACGCCATCACCGGTATCGAGGCGGCCCTGTGGGACCTGAAGGGCAAGTACCTCGGTCTGCCCGTCTGGCAGTTGCTTGGCGGCAAGTTCCGTGACGACGTGCGTATCTACGTGGACTGCCACGCAGCAGGCGCCCTTGAGTGCCTCTCCCCTCTGCTGCAACCAACTCCCCCTTCATGGCGTGTTGAAACGCCTCCGGTAGACCTCTCTCCTGAGGAGGTCATCAAAGCCTCCGCGCAACGCGCGGCCGAGATGGCGGAGCGTGGCTACACCGCCATGAAGTTCGACCTTGACCTGCCCGGAACCGTGTTCGATTCCGCCTCAGGCTACACGCTGACAAGCAAGGACATAGACTGGATGGTGGGGCTCACCGCAGCCATCCGTGAGGCAGTCGGCCCGGACATTGATGTGGCGATGGATGCCCACTGGCGCTATCGTCCGAATGAGATTCTGCAGGTCGCGAAGGAGCTTGAACCGATGCGGCTGCTCTGGCTGGAAGACCCGGTACCACCGCATGACGAGCAATCACTCGCTTACTTGCGCCAGCACACCACCACTCCCATCGCAACCGGGGAGAACCTGCAACTCAGGCAGGGATTCTGGCGCCTCATCGTCAACGACCTGGTCGATGTGGTAACGCCGGACCTGCAGAAAGCGGGCGGACTGGCTGAGGGCAGGAAGATAGCAGACATGTGCGCGGCCGCGAACAAACCGTTCGCTCCACACATGATTGGCAGCCCACTCGCAATGATGGCGAGCGCCCACCTCAGCGTCACTATACCGAACTTCCTTGTCTGTGAGTTCCACGCGCATGATGTTCCGTTCTTCCACGAACTGGCCATTGGCGGCACCTCTGAATGGTTCAGGCACGGAAGGGTGACACCTGGAGACAGGCCGGGACTGGGCGTGGAGTTGAACGAGAGCGTGGGAAGACAGTACCGTCTGCCCGGCACCACGTGGTTCGATGAGGACTGACACACAGGTTCCTCTCGCACCCGTTGTTCCGCAGAGTCAGGAAGGCCAATGGCACCACTGCGCTGTCATACGAGCTTGTTGGCAATAGTCAATTTGCTCGCGCAGAATGAGCACAGTGGGTGAGAAATCCCTTTCTCAGTGCGGACGAGAGAACCTGAATCGAAGTGACAGCACGGGTCTCCTGTGCAGCGGACGGTAGAGACAGGGTTGGCATGAAGGTGAGTTTCCACCGCCAACTGAACAACGACCGCACACCTCCACTCGCAGTACCACCGCGAGTCCCACCAATCCCGCACTGCCCACAAGCAGCACCACCACCAGGGGAACGCTCTCGCTATCGCACTTCGGTGCAGCACTCTCCCCCCGCACTACGGTCTCCTCTGAGAACAGGTCTCGCATCTTGTGGACACCCTTTCCCCGGGAGAGTTCGGCCGCAACGTTCAGTATGGCCACCTCGTCGTACTGCCGATGGTAGTAGAGATAGACCAGTCCATTGGAGGGGTCGATTACGTTGGAGTAGAGCGTGCAGGAGGCAGCTTCTCTCTGGCTCACAGAATGGAGAATGTCACGACACAACTCCAGGGTCAGCTCCATCCCTTTCTTTGTGCCCTCCAGCATGACCACGCAAGTCTCATAGCGCTCGCAAGGATAGTCACCATGTCTTCTGTTGGCGCGGTTGAAGTTGGTTGCCACAAGGTAGCCGTTTCCCCCGTTCTTCCTTGTAAAGGCAAGTTCCCCGTCAGGACCGGGCCCTATCACAACCGCATCTCCGGACGCATCGGCGAATAGCACCTGGTAGCGCAGGTATCTGCCCCAGTCATACCGCTGTGAAAGGTCGATGACTTCCTGAACCGTGCCGCAATGCCGCATCGCCAGGATTGGGAAGTGCACATCAAGAGACGGACGTTCCCAATGACGGTTCAGAAGCGCGTCCGGCAGACCAGTTGCATCGAAGCAGAGACCATGTTCATTGACGCCGCCCCGAGGCCGAATGTCATCGAGGCCGAGGTAGAGCGCACCATGTTCTCCTTCATCACCAGGTTCGACCCAGTAGTAGCTTTCAGCGTAGGTGTAGTCCTCGTTGTTTCCAACAAAGGTCGTATCCCACTGTGTTACGGAGAAGACAGTGCAGGAGTCAGCAGCAATAGAGGTTGCTCCGGAGCCTGGGGGGCGTACGAGTGGAAGCCCTGTCGGGGCGAGGTCGGCGCACAAGAACACAATAGCCACCAGCGTTGTGGCAGCCGCAGTGCCACGTAGACTCCGCCACGCTGCGCACCACATACCCTCTCCCCTGCCCTGAGGATGACACAAACAGGTCGATTTGTCGCATTGATGAACACGGTTCTCAAACGGGCCGCGGAAGACGCTTACCCGCATTCCGTCAGTTTTCATGTTTCGCCGACTGAACCTTCACTGGAATTTGATATTTGTGTGCAAGAATAGTGTTGTGTCGGGCGCAATCAGGGACCCGGCAGAGGGAGGAGATTGATGAAGACAATTGGGATGCTTGCCGGCATGACGGCGCTTGTCGCACTACCTATGCTACTGGCAGGATGCGCAGGTGCAGACACCGAAACACCGGATACGGTGCAGGAAGAGGGAGCGACAGCGGAAACGCACGCGCTGGCACCTGTGACAGATGAGAATCCTTTGGCTCAGCTCACTGAGACAGAGATAGAGGGTATCCTCTTCATGCGGGAGGAGGAGAAGCTGGCACGCGACGTGTACCTGCAACTCGCCGACATGTGGTCCACCAACACATTCGCCAACATCAGCCAGAGTGAGCAGACGCACATGGATGAGGTTCTACTGCTCATAGACAAGTACGGCCTCACAGACCCCGTGGAAGGGAATGAGAACGGCGTGTTCGAGGACGCGAAGCTGCAACAACTGTACGATGACCTGGTGGCGCAGGGCAGTGTCTCCGAGATAGAGGCACTCAAGGTTGGCGCGGCTATTGAGGAGATAGATATTTTTGACCTCGAAGAATACCTGGCACAGACGGACAACGCTGACATCCAGCAGGTCTACGGTGACCTCCTCACGGGCTCTATGAAACACCTCAGTTCCTTCACCTCCGTGCTGGAGAAGCGAGGTGTGACCTATGAGCCGCAATATCTTGATAGCGCAGCGTATGAGACGATTCTGAGTTCAGAGTTCGCCCGCGGCGGCAAGTAGCAGTCAATACAAACCTTCGCGCGCGGTGCACCCTTCGGAGATGCACAGGGTGGCCGCGCGCTTCTGCGTTCCGGTGCCCACGTCATCATCATTCGATTGAACTATGCCCGCCAGATGCACCATCTCGGACGATAGGACAGCCTCCGCACATGCATACCCTGAAGGCAAGTGACAGAGCCTCACGTGGAACACGAAGGCATGGGCTTGGGAGCAGGGGGTGGAGTAGACAAATGCCCTTGTGCAGCATCAGGCTGGTATGGCCGCCTCACCGGGGTCACGGCAGTCCCACACACCTTCATGTGGGGGTCTATCGGCTTGATGCGGCAGGATAGCGCCCCTCGTCCACCACATGCCTCGTGAACCGTCACACTGGAGAGGCTCTTGAATTGTTCTACAACGTCAGGCGAGACCCTGTCGATGGAATGAATGACCGCAGGTTCTGTCATCTGTCCGTACCTCCAGACACCAGTATCTGTTCGGTATCAGAGTGTACTACAGCATTGAAGGCTCGTTGTCAGTCGCAGCAACAGGCTAGTACGTGGTTGATGGAACCCTCGCCCAATCGCGGGGAGTTCTGCTTCACGAGAGACACGAAGGAGTAGAATAGAGACCGGGCACGCACTCTCACCATTCACAACGGTCCAAGCTCACTGACCGACTATCGCACGCGCTTCGCCATCGTGAGACTCCTATCACGACAACTCGACAGACTGTTCACCACTCAAACAAGATTGCGCAGTGCCCTACGCCGTCATGACTTCTCCCAACCATCAACCTCCTGCATGATAGAACAACCCTGGGAGAACTGTCTCACTCCCTATCTACCTCCGGACAACTGCTCAACCAGGTCCTCAAGGTGCTCGGCACGGCTCAGGGAGATAATCTTGTGGTCACCCCTGCTCCACGGACCACCAACGATATCTTCTACAGCGAGTCCACGCGGACGTTTCTCCAGCGGAATCGGGGCGAAATCATCGAGATGCAGGAAGGCATACCCTGCGTGTCCTTCCCCTCCACTGGTGGATACCTGACGCTTGGCACTGAACACGTTGCTCAGTCCCCATAGCGCGTAGCCGCCGGCCTTCTCCTTGTAGACGAAGAACGCCCTGTCTCCGGACTGAATCTCATCACCCCACACCTTGCCCTGGGGAGTGCAGCCCCATTCGAAGCGCGTGCAGAGATGCTGCTCCCAACAATCAGCAGGGCACACGGCGTCAGCCTTGGTGGGGCCTTCCGCACTGCGCGGCTGTTTGAAACAAAGCCAGCAGTTCTCTTCCTTGCCCGGCTCCTTGCACGGGTTCTTCCACCCCTGATTGTTGTAGCGGGTTCGAATGACAATCGCCACGGCATCCCTCCTTAGTTCCCACCGGCACGAAACACAGCATACCAAGAGGAACTTGCACTTTCCTCCAGCGCTGTCTCTTCCGCCTTATGGCAGTACAGGAATTCCTGCAACCCTATGTTTTACTTCCCCACCACACCTCACGTAACAGCTATGGATAGAAACCAATCATGCTCTACTAGCGAAAAGCCGAAGGAACAACGCTTCTCCTGTGCCCAATGGGCCGGGAGCGGAGAGACTATCGCCGCATTCTGCTCCACCGTAATGAGTCCTTCAACCACAACCAGCAAGACCCACGACGGAGCGTTCCCTTCTGTCCTCGCTCGGAAAGAATCATCGCGTAGGACCAATTCTACACCAAACAACAGTCCCTTGAGTAGGCCCTGTCAAAGTTGCAGGGCAGGCAGAGCAATCCGAAGCAGGTGGTGCACGGTCATCAAACAGCCCTCCCGCTGGATTCTTCCAAACGTTTTGAATGTGGAGCAACCCCGGACACCGTGGGTTGCCACATCTGTATCTCCGCCACGCTACGATTCCAGGGGCCGAGCGACGGGGCTTTACAAGCGCAATTCCGGCAGATTACCATCGCCTGAAGCCTCCATCCATGTCATGCCCGAAGGCGACCGGCCACGTCGCTCGCCGATGGAATGTAGCGACTCTTCTGGTGCGAGGAAAAGAAGATGCGGCAGACCAGGACACGTGTTCTCATCCTGATGTGCCTCGCGATGGTGCTGGGCTACATGCCGTGGTACAGCTTCTCGGCCGTGGCGAAGTACCTGGTCCAGGAGTTCAACCTCGGCGCGGGCCAGATGGGCGCCATCCTCTCGTCTTTCCAGGTGGGATACGTCCTCGTCGTCATCTTCACCGGCTGGCTCGCCGACAGGGTCGGCCCGAGAAAAGTGGTCGCCTGGGCTACTCTCTTCGCCGCGTTCTCGTCAACCGCTTTCCTGTTCTTTGCGCGGGACTTCACGAGCATACTTGTCCTCAGGCTCCTCGTCGGCCTCTCCTGCGGAGCAATCTACGCGCCCGGTATGTCATTCCTCTCTTCCTGGTTCCCGTCCAATCAGCGGGGCAAAGCAATCGGCGCCTACACCGCCGCGCTGACCGCCGCCTATGCGGGCGGATACCTGGTCGCCTCACCGCTGGCAGCAAGCTACGGCTGGCGCATCGGGATGCTGGGCACATCCATCCCCGTCTTCATCGCGGCAGTTATCGTCTTCTTCCTCGTCCAGGACCGCCCGCCTGACGTAGAGCAGGATATCCAGCCCGGTTCACAGGCAAAGCCCGCAACAACCATCAACCCCGCGCACTACGGCGGCACACGACGCACACTCATCACCGCACAGATACTCATATCAGTCGCCTACATGGGCCACATGTGGGAACTGTACGCGTTCTGGGGCTGGATAGGACCATATCTGGTGGCAAACCTGCTGCAGACGGGCTACGCCGAGGCACAGGCGGTATCCGTAGGAGGAATACTCTCAGCGCTCGTCATCTTCGCCGGCGTGCCGGCTGTCTGGGCGCTCGGTGCGTTCTCGGACCGCATCGGCCGCACGAAGGCCATCATCATAGCGTCTCTTTGCAGCCTTGTGGTGGAGTGCTTCTTCGGATTCCTCTTCGGAAGGGGGCTTCATCTGCTGGTACCAGTTGGGCTCTGGCTCGGCTTCTGGGTTATCGCGGACTCGGGAATCTACAAGGCAGGACTCACGGAACTTGTGAGCGCAGACCGTCGCTCACTTGCGCTGGGTATGCAGTCAGCCGCGGGTTTCTCTCTGACCATCATATCGCCGATGGTCTTCGGCAGATTGCTTGAGGCTGCCAATGGCGCAGGTATCGACGCCACAACCGCAACGAACTGGGAGTTGCCATTCCTCGTGTTGGGGCTTGGCGCGCTGCTCGCTCCGATATCAGCGCTGATACTGCGCCGATTGCCCGAAGCGAAGCTTCTGGCCAGGGAAGGACGCGAGCGGTCGGAAATCATGCAAGACTGAAACCATCTCGGCACGGGAGATGCATGATAGACGCCGTTCACGGCAATCCGCCGCTATCTATCCACCCAAAGTGAGACCCAGCACTATGAAGATGATGCACAGAACCACGGAACCAATCGAGAGAATCTCTCCGATCTTGCCGCTTGGAACATCCAGACCAGAGCGACAACTCGACGAACACGACGGAGCGTCCTCCTGACGTCTTTCATTCTCTGAAAGCTCAATGTCCGTATCCACACAGTCAGGCCCACTTGCTGAAGACCTCTCCTGTAGTCCCTCTCCTGTCGCGAAGTCTTTTGCGTGACTATCCATCATGAAATCTCCTTTGGGGCCCACGTCGGTGGCCGCCTGGCCAGGAACGCGGCGTTGCCTTCCACCGGCTCTCCCTCGGCATAGAGCCGCTCGATGAGTTCCGGCTCGGCTGTTGAGACATCACCGAACCACGCGGGAGAGGCAGCGTTGACCAGCTTCTTCGCCATCCGCATAGCAACGGGGCCGCCGGCCCGCATTCGTTCGACAATTCCATCAGCAGTCGACATGAGAGCGTCAGATGAAACACTCACGTTCGCCAGGTTCATGTTGACGGCCTCGGCGGCCGTGAGCTGCCTGCGCGTCAGAATCAGGTCTTTCGCATTCCCCGGGCCAACAAGACTCACAAGAAGTGGCGTACAGGCCCAGGAAAAGAAGTAGCCGAGACTTGTATTGGGAAGCGACCAGGTCGAGTCTTCCGCCGCCACCCGAAGGTCGCACGCAACCGCGATTGCCAGACCTGCTCCTACACATGCGCCGCTCACTGCTGCAACCGTTATCTGCTCAAGCTCCCGAAGTGTCTTCACGAGTTCCTGTCCCAGCCGTTGGCGCATCCGTGCAGAGGAAGGGTCGCTACCCACCGACATGGCATCGCTTTTCAGATCAACTCCTGCCATGAAGGACTTGCCTTCTCCCGTCAGGACAACGAAGCGCGTCACTGTATCTCGATTCAATTCATGGAGAAGTGCAACCAGTTCTTCAAGCATCTGCCCGTCCATGGCGTTATGAAGCCGCGGGTTGTTGAATGAAACCCGCATCACGTCGTCCTTCTTCTCGACCAGCAGTCTCTCGTACGTCATAAGGCATCTCCCTCATTCTGAGTGGGCTCGCATCCCATAGTACCACGCGTGTGAGCAAACGTGAGGCTCATTCACGCAGGACTATCCTCTGCCAATACTCCTATGACCGGATACCGTTCCCGCAACTCCGGTCCACGCGGTGCATCACGCAGGCTACTCGTGAGGTGCCGGCCAGCCCTGTGTCGCTCCCAGTACAATCCCATCGTCCAGGCGAAGATTTCGGAGACATCGTAGACTTTGCCTTCGCAAGCGACGCAGGCGGTGCCGTCGCGCCCGTCCTAGCGCTTCAACTCACCTCTCGCAAATCGCCGCATGTACTCCTCATGCCCTACCCCAACGCGACGTCCAGTGTCATCATGAGTGCGAAGCCTACCATGGCACCAAGTGTCGCGATGTCCGTGTTACCACCACGTTGAGATTCCGGAATAACTTCCTCTATCACCACGAATATCATGGCGCCCGCAGCGAACGCGAGCGCGTAGGGAAGGAGAGGCCGCATCGCCAGCACTGCCGCGGCACCAACCACACCGGATATCGGCTCAACGACACCTGAGAATTGCCCGAACATGAAGCTCTTGCTGCGGGAAAACCCTTCTCGCCGCAGAGGCATGGAGACTGCCATTCCCTCAGGGAAGTTCTGGATGCCGATGCCAAGAGCCAGCGCCATCGCACCACCCAGAGCAGCTCCAGGATAGCCTGCGGCTATCGCTCCGAAGGCAACTCCGACTGCGAGTCCTTCAGGGATATTGTGCAAGGTCACTGCCAGCACGAGAAGCGTGCTCTTGGGCCAATCTTTCTTGATACCCTCCGCCTCACTCATGTTGAAACCAAGGTGCAGGTGCGGCAGCACCATGTCGATAACGCGAAGAAAGACACCTCCGAGCAGAAAGCCAACAACCGCGGGAACCCAGACGGGGACAGGGCCACCCTCAGACATCTCGATGGACGGAGCCAGTAGCGACCAGTAGCTGGCCGCTATCATCACGCCCCCGGCGAAACCGAGGGCCGCATCAAGAACATCGCGGCGAAGCTCCTTCGCGGAAAAGACAGTCGCAGCACCGAGCGCTGTCACTCCCCAGGTGAAGCAGGTGGCCACAAACGCCTGCCACACAGGGTTGAGTGACATGAACCAATCCATCACGACTCCTCCTGAACCAAACCGCAGCCCAGAGAGGGAAGTCCCAGGGCAGTCGCGGGACTCCCATTTCACGCACCACCATTGCTACCTGAGGAACTTGGAGACAAACGGCGATGTCTCTCCTCTTCTCAGAAAGTGACCGGATGGCCCCTCTCCCAGGAACTCGGAGAACCATGACTCGTGCTCGACTTCCTCATTCAGAATCGCAAGCGCCAGGTCATACGTGCGGTGGTCCTTTCCCGCCGTCAGGTTGCAGATATATGTGTAGCCACGCACCGCGCATCGCTCGGCTTCAACCAGAACCCTCAACATAGCCATTGTGTCCGAAGGGTCCTTGGGCAGACTGGCAGGCGGGCAAGCGGACTGGTTGTGGAAGTCCACCATGTTCTCAGGCAGTTTGCCCCCGAGTTCAAGGATGCGCGGAACCAGCGCTTCGAAATGGTTCCTATCCTCTATCCGTGCGGTCTCAGCAATCTCCTTGATGGGCTCACCCTGGAGACCGACAAGGTTCGTCCTGAGGATTGTGTAGTAGTAATAGGTCGTCAGTTCCGCCGCGGCGTTGCTCACCAGCAGGTCGAGGAGTTCCTCAACACTCACACCGGACTTCTCCACCATCTCCCGTGCAACTTTCGCCATCATTCACCTCCTCTCATCACCACAACAACAATCGCGCCGCCCTACCGGCAAGCGGGATGGCGAAAGGAATCTGCCTTCAGAGGAATGCCCCCTCTTGCCGACCCTTCGCGTACTCTACTACCACATAGTTTGGGATGCAAAACAGCGCAGCCTCACTGGCCGTCAACACATGAACGCGCTAGAATTCGCGGACATGCCCACAACACAGCAAGAGATGCAGGTCACCAAAGAGCGTGTCTCGAAGGTCGCCATCGGCACCATCAGCGCGTTATTGGTGGTCAAGATAGTCGCTGCAATACTGACAGGAAGCATCGGACTGGCAGCGGATGCGATACACAGTCTCATCGACCTCACTGGAGCCGTCATCGGCTTCTTCGGTGTGCGCATAGCGGGCAAGCCGCCCGACGAAAGACACCGCTTCGGTCATGGCCGCGCAGAAGACATCGCCGGTGCAAGCATCGCCACTCTCATCTTCATCGCAGCCGGCATCATCGCTTATGAGGCAATACACAGGCTCATCTCTGGGGCAACGGTGCAGATGGTTGAGACAGGCATCTTTGCCACGGCCATCGCCATTGCCATCAACATGTCCGTGGCTCGCTACGTGTTGACAATTGCAAAGGCAAGCGACTCTGTGGCACTGGAGGCAACAGGACGAGACCTCATGGCAGACGTCATGAGTTCAGTCGCGGTCCTCGTCGGCCTGATACTGGTGCGGGCCGCAGGAGAGCCATTGCTCGATCCCATCGTCGCCCTCCTGGTCGTCGTCCTTATCATCCGAACCGCCGCAGGCACGATGCGGAAGGCCATCAGCAACCTCATGGATACAGAGCTGCCCGAGGAAGAGGTGCAGGCAATACAAGACATGCTTGCAGGGAAGAAAAGCATCGCCAACTACCACGCGCTTCGCACGAGGAAGGCCGGGAGTCAGCGCTACATCCAGGTTCACATCGTGGTCCCGAGGAACAAAACCGTGGAGGAAGGACATCAGATAGCCGAAGACATGGAAGACGACATCCGAGCCCTTTTCCACGGCTCAGCGGTGACGATACATGTTGAGCCCTGCACTCCCGACTGCGCCGAATGTCCGACGCCGTGTGAGAATCCCACTGACCGCTCGAAACCGCAATAGAGACTCCCACACCCGCTGTCCACTTTCATCCCTCCTGATTGAACGCTCGACTACCATTCTCACTGACAGCAGGTGGTAGTTCACCTCGACGGATGCCCACGAGAGCGCGCCAGAGCATCATGCCGGAGACCGCGACGGCCACAGAATCCGCCACGGGATAGGCCATCCAGATTCCCTCACTACCGAACCAGAGAGGCAATACCAGCACCAGCGGCACCAGAAACAGAAACGAACGAGAGATGGAGACGAACAGGGAAGGAAGACCTCGCCCCACAGCCATGAAGAAGAACGAAGTCACAAGCTGCACACCCACGAGAGGTGTCATCAGAACCATGATGCGCAAGGGTGAGATGCCTGCTTCAATCAGCACCGCATCACTGCTGAACGCCCGCATTACGAGTGCAGGCGCCCCGAATAGCACAACAAACATCGCGAGGCCCAGCACGACAGCGTAGGCAACTGCAGTCTTGACCGACTGAACCACGCGTTCAGGACTACCGGCTCCATGGTTGTAGCCCACGATGGGCTGCATTCCCATCGCCAGTCCCATCAGTGGCTGCGCTACGAAGATATAGATACGGCCGATTACGCCGTAAACTGCGATGTCAGCCGGACCGCCGTAACGAGAGAGAGAGATGAGCATCACAACCGCGAGCAGGGACATGCATATCTGGTTGAAGAACGGGCCAGCCCCGAGGACAAGACTGCGTCGCAACAGCGCAAAGTCAGGCCTCCAGCTTCCTTCCCACAGGTCAACCGCGCCTTTCCTTCCCAGGTAGAAGCGCAGTAGATAGACCGTGGTGATGGCACGAGCCACCACGGTGGCAACTGCCGCACCTGCGGTTCCCATGTGCAACACGAAGATGAACAGCGGGTCGAGTACCACGTTGAGCACTGACCCCATGACCATGGCGTTGGCAGCCAGCCTCGCATTCCCCTCACCACGGGTGGTGTTGACGCCAACGAAGCTCAACAACACAAAGACCATTCCCGACATTATCCAGGAGTAGTAGCCGGACGCATGCGCATAAGTCACGGATGTTGCGCCGAGCGCCGTGAGCAGGGGTTCCCGCACAGAAAGCATGACTACAGGAATCGCTACGCCCAGTCCAAGGCAGAACAGCACGGCAGTCTGAACCGTGCGGCCGGCTGCGGTTGTGTTCCCTCTTCCCAGTTGCAGCGAGAGCACCCCGGATGCGCCTGTCGCTATCCACGTACCGAGCGCGACGAGAAACATCTGCGCCGGAAACACGATTGCCAGACCTGCGAGACCGTTGGTGCCCACTCCCCAGCCTACAAAAGCAGCGTCGACAAGATAGTAGAGACCGTTGACGACCATCGCCACGACCATCGGCGCAGCCATCCTGGGTAGCAATCTGGAGATGGGGTCATGACCCATGCGCAGGTCGCTGCGAATCCCTTCAGGTTCTCCATTCATTCCTGTGGTACCTCCTTCTACCCCAGCCCTGGCTTCAGACAGGGCGTCATTAGTATGACTTTCGTGTTGTACGATATTCGTACTATCAGTGCAAAAAAGGGGCGACTACCGCTCCAGCCTGCGAGTCAGCTTGTCCATCAGTCCAACGAACTGAGTACGCTCTTCTTCATTCAGTAGTCCGAGGAGAAAGGCGACCTGTGCCCGGTCAGAACGGCGATGCTCCTCCCTCAGTGCATGCCCTGCCTCCGTCAACTCAAGCGAATAGGAACGCAAATCACGCCGGTTAATCACTCTCCGAACAAGGCCAAGCTTCTCCAGCTTGTTCACGATACTCGTGAGAGTGGACTGAGGAAGTTGCATCTGCTCCTTGATGTCCTTGAGGATGGCATCAGGATGCTCGTGTGCCGCGGTCATGACATGCATGTCCTGAAAATTAACCTGCCTGAGCATCTCAGACAGACCCTCGGGCTGCCGCGCCTTCATGAAGATGAGGTGCAATGCCTGGTTCACGGCATCAATCTGCCGGTCGTCTTTCTCATCAGCCATGCGCACACTATAACGAGTATCGCACTATCTGTCAATAGTTTTATTCAGATTTCGTTATAACCCCACCATGATGACAGTCCAGCCTAAACCCAACTCTCGTGCAGACGTTACTACATATACGACAAGGGCACGGGGGAGGAAATGGACGATACTGCTTTTCACTACTCTCATACACTGCGCATCATCATGTGGCTCGCCATACTTCTGCCGATCCTCGGCATCGGCGTTCTACTGTGGTATTTCTCTTCCGACGGATTGGAGGACTCTGCTGCCGCAACAGAGGATGAGACACACATCGAGGAAGAGGTGCTGTTCGGAGATTCTGCGATGGACGGCAGTAGGATTCAGTTAGACTATCAGCACGTACTCTAGCCGCACGGTGCCATTGCCGGTGAGAAGAACGCCCACCAATTCCTGATGCTCACCTGCCGTGCATTCCCGCATCCCTGATGCCTCGGACACGGCTTCGTTCGTGCGTTTGACACTCGCATACGAATACGAGTAAACTAGCGGCAATTCTGTGATGAAACTGACCGCACATCGTCATGGTAGACAGTGCTGAGAGGCTCAAGTGGGGCCCTGTTCGGGTATGGACAGGGCCTTCTGTTTGTGTGTGAGGAGATCAAAGGAAGGACGGCGGACCACAAGTTGCTCAATACGGGGTTCTGAAGACCCCTCCAGGAGGATTGATGATACCGAAGTATGTGTACTCGTTTGGCAATGGCACGGCTGAGGGCAGGGCGGACCTCAAGGATCTGCTCGGTGGAAAAGGAGCGAACCTCGCAGAGATGGCACGCATGGGCGTTCCCGTCCCTCCTGGCTTCACAATAATTTCCGACGCCTGCAACCTCTATCTGAAGGAGAGTCAGGAACTCCCTGAAGGACTCAAGGAACAGGCGGAGGCAGCGCTGGAGGTGCTCGAGAAGTCGACTGACACCAGGTTTGGCGACAAGACCGACCCGCTCCTGGTCTCTGTGCGTTCAGGAGCACGCATCTCCATGCCCGGAATGATGGACACCATTCTGAACCTCGGATTGAACGAGGATTCGGTGCGTGCCCTCTCCAAGAAGACGAACAACCCGCGTTTCGCGTGGGATAGCTTCCGTCGACTGATCAAGATGTATGGCAATGTTGTTCTTGGGATGCCGGACGCCGTACTGACTACTATCGAGAACCGTCTCAAGGCAGAGCGCAACGTCAAACTTGACAGCGAGCTTCCCGCTGAGGACCTCCCCATGCTCACGCAACTGATGCGTGACGAGATCAAGAAGTTCACCGGCAAAGAGTTCCCGCTTGAGCCGCGAGAGCAACTCTGGACAGCCATCCAGGCCGTGTTCAGCTCATGGAACAATCCTCGTGCTATCGCCTATCGCGAGATGAACGAGATATCCCATGATATCGGCACCGCCGTCACGGTACAGACGATGGTGTTCGGCAACATGGGAGACGATTGCGCCACAGGCGTTGCGTTCTCACGTGACCCTTCCACCGGAGCGAAGGTACTCACCGGCGAATTCCTTCCCAATGCGCAGGGTGAGGACATCGTTGCGGGAACCGCAACGCCGCGACCTGTCCTGGAGATGAAGGAGATTCTGCCTGAGGTCTACGGGGAACTCGAGGACATGGCCCGCAAACTTGAGAAACACTTCAAGGACGTCCAGGACATAGAGTTCACCATCCAGAACGGCAAGCTCTGGATACTACAGACGCGCGCCGGCAAGCGCGCTGCCCAGGCCTCCATCAAGGTCGCAACAGACCTCACACGAGAGCGGGTGATGGGCGCCACCCAGGCATTTCTTCGCATAACACCGCAACAGCTTGAGCAAGTGCTGCACCCCACTATCGACCCGAGCGCCAAGACAGAAGTCGTGGCCCACGGACTGCCGGCGTCTCCAGGCGCAGCCTCGGGTAGAGTTGCCTTCAACCCGGACGAACTCATAGAGCTGCAGACCAGGGAAGGTGGGGCCTTTATCCTCGTGCGAAGCGAGACATCCGCTGACGACATACGTGGAATCAATGCCGCCGTGGGCATTCTCACAACGCGAGGAGGTATTACCTCACACGCGGCAGTCGTAGCTCGCGGCATGGGAAAGTGCTGCGTTGTTGGAGCCTCCGCCATAGACATACACGAAGACAAAGATGAGTTTGTCGTTGGCAACCGCATCGTCTCAAAGGGCGAATGGATTACCCTGGATGGCACCACCGGAGAGGTCATGCTCGGCGAGCTACCGACCATACGACCACAACTCAGCAGCGAGTTCCAGGAACTCATGCTCTGGTCGGACCTCGTCAAGGAAATGGGCGTGATGACCAACGCCGACACTGCGGCTGACTCCAAGGTCGCTCGGCAGTTCGGAGCAGAAGGAATCGGTCTCTGCAGGACGGAGCACATGTTCTTCCAGCAGGACCGCATCGATCACTTCCGCAAGGCCATTCTTGCCCAGGAGAAGGAAGAGAGAGAGGAAGCTCTCAAAGAGTTACTCCCGTTCCAGAAGGCCGATTTCCTGGATATTTTCCAGGTGATGGAGGGACTGCCTGTTACCGTGCGCCTGCTCGACCCACCATTGCATGAATTCCTGCCTCTGCCACACGATGAGGAAGGCCTCACATCACTGGCCAAGCGGCTCGACCTTCCCTATCGTCGAGTTCGAGAAAGAGTGCATGCGCTCGAGCAGTTCAACCCGATGCTCGGACACCGCGGCTGCCGCCTCGGTATCACCTTCCCGGAGATATACGAGATGCAGGTCCGCGCGATTATCGAGGCCGCGTACGAGCTTATTCGCCAGGGCACCACAGTGCTGCCGGAGATAATGCTCCCCTTCATCTGCATCGAGGAGGAACTGGCCATCCTTCGCGAACTTGTGTTCAACACCGCGGAGAAGGTACGTCTGGAGATGAACTTCCCGGAAGCCAGCTTCAAGTTCGGCATAATGATAGAACTGCCCAGGGCCGCACTCATCGCTGACAAGCTTGCCCCCTACTGCGATTTCTTCTCCTTCGGCACAAACGACCTGACACAGGCGACCTATGGCTTCAGCCGCGACGACATCGGCACCTTCCTTCCCGCATACGTTGACCATGGAATCCTGAAGAAGGACCCGTTTGCGACTGTCGACAAGTCCGCCGTGGGCGAATTGATGCGCACGTGCGCAGAGCGTGGCAGGCGGACTAACTCGAATCTCAAGATTGGCGTGTGCGGAGAGCACGGTGGCGATCCTGAGTCAGTCAAGTTCTTCCACCAGATAGGCGTGGACTACGTAAGCTGCTCACCCTACCGCGTGCCCGTCGCCAGGTTTGCCGCGTCGCAAGCCGCCATCCTGACGAAAAGCGAGAGCGTTTCCCCTGACCACACCCGGTCCAAGATGGTGCACGGCGGAGCGAAGTAACTCTCTGCCTCACGACGTGAGACAGTTGCATGGGAAAGAGGACATGGCAGGAGAGCACGGCCTGTCCGGGTTCCTACGTATACTGGCACTGACGCAACTGGTGCTTCTGCTAGGCACAAGCACCAGTTGCGCATCTTCTGCCTCTTCTCCCACGGTATCCCCCTCCGTCGCTCCAATCCACGTCTCAATCGTCTGCCACAACGAAGAACCCAGAAACGCAGCGGCCCCCGCGTACGCAGAAGACCAGGCCTACTTCCTGCGCAATCGTGAGGCAACCATCGAGTTTGCCCGCATGCTTCACGACCAGGATGTGATGTTCAACTTTCAATCAGACTGGGATTTCGTGAAGGGCGAACTGAAGTATGACAGAGGCTCCCACTCAACAGGGGACAAGAATGTGCTCCGCTATCTCGTACAGAACCTGGGCTTCGAGGTTGACCCCCACGCGCACGAGAAGCGCTACACATATGCCGATGTTGCCTTCCTGCACGGTGAAGCAGGCGTGCCGGTATCACACCTCGCAGGTGGCTTCGTGGCTTATCCGCCTTCGGACTCGAAACTTGAGTACTTCCGACAGGAACTGTGCGGCCAACAACATGACTGCACATGGAGCGCCGAGGCGCTCTGGGGCGGCAGCACCTCAGGACACGTCAACGAGGAGGAACTGTGGATATCCGGAATATGGAAGCCCATGGACAATACGCACTTCCTTGAGCATGACGATGATGCGCCTCTGCCTCACATCGGTGGCTACCGTTCAAACTGGGACGGTCTGGCCAATCTACTTGAACATCAACGCAATGGCGACCTCGAAGCCGCCAGGATCTACACCCAGACCATCTTCGTTCGGCAGGCCGACATGCTGAGACCGCAATTCCTGCAGGAGTTCAAGACGGAGATTCAGTCCCTCCAGAACGAGACCTCACAGGGACTCATACGCTGGGTCGGTTTGAATGAACTGCTCGCTATCTGGGAAGACGAGTACGCCGGCAATCCGAACATGTACGCGTATCGCTGACTACGCCTGTCGTCGAACCCGCGTGACCGTCTCCGACCAGATGAATTCACCGGCAGCTTCGTCGGACCGCCGCTTCGCCTCGTCAAAACGGCCCCAGTGCACAACCTCGTCAAGAGAGCGACGATGCGGCGCGCGACTACGTGCAGGCTCCAATGCTGTCGCCCTCGCACCCTCCACTTCGTCTGCGTAGCCGAGCGGCACGATGTGGTCAATTGTAAACACATCGGGGATACCAAGCATCTCCCTGATTCCAGCCTCTGCAGCACCCCCCTGAAGCGTACCCCATGCAGTTGCCAGGCCCAGGCTGGCAGCGGCGAGCTGGAGCCCGTAGACACAGATGGACAGGCTCTGGCGAAGAAGTACATTGCCCCTCAGAATCGTAGGATACGCTGGCAACATCCGACGGTCGCCCAGCACAAGGATGATGACGGGGGCCTGAAAGAGGAAGGGCTGCACGGACACGCTCCACTCGAATGTGGGGTCCTTCTTCCGGGCATCTGCGAATACTGACGCTGCGGCCAGCGCCACATTGCGCCGGATGTCCGCATCCTCAACCACAACGAATTCCCACGGTTGGCTGTTGGCAGCGGAAGGGGAAAGCCGGGCCACTTCAAGCACCTTCTCTACAAGTTCTCTAGAGACGGGGGCAGGCTTGAAACGCCGCACGCTTCTTCTGGCGGCAACGATATCGTGGAGAGACTCGTAGGCGGCTGCGTCAGGCATAATCGGCTCCCGAATTCCAATTCAAGGTCTCGCTGCCAGCAAATTAGAGTCCGATTCTACACTCGCCGTATTATCGGCAGATGAGTCAATAGGCTAAGGACTGCATCAAACAGAATGCACGGCTCGGAACCTTCTATCAGCCATTGCCAAGCGAATTGAGCCCACCCTTCTGAAGCCCTGCTTCTGAAGTGAGGTAGCGAAGTTCAAGCTTCAGACGAAGTCGTGAGTTCCATACCGCATGTTCACCACGTTCCGAAACGATATCCTGCGTCCAATCTCGAACTACGTTCTTCTCTTCTTCGGAGAGTCCCAGTGGTTCGATGTTGCCGAGGTACTCGAGCACGTCCTGCGCATCTTCAGGAAACCTCAGTCCCTGGTCACCTTCCTCCAGAGTCCTGGCGAACTCCTCGCTCAATACACCTGAATGCTGGGCCGCCGCCTGCCGGAATTTCTCCTGGCGCGCCAGGTCCTCCGGGTTCACTTGACGACGCTTCGCCTCTTCACGAGCCTTTGAGGCTACCTGTGGTCCGCTCTTCTTTCCGAAGAGACGTCCGATGACATCATTGAACCCCATCGGGCCACCTCCTTCTAGGCAGATATCGACAGAAGAACTTTCAGGAACACGTGGGAGGAATCACACCTGTCCCGCTCAGAACGCTCCCTGTACAATGGGTCGCCAGCATCCTGTAGCCATCCCTGCGACTCTTTACATCACAGGCACATGCGCGCGTATTCTACCACACCACCATCAGCAGCCCTCACGCAGATTACGAATCACGACAACTGTCTCGAGAAACAGCAGTCTCGTTCCACCTCCCTCCCCTATCCCAAGACCATTGAACTAATGTCCTCCGTGAGACACGTCCCGAAAGATGAACGCAATCACGTACAGGTTGATTCACACAATCACGCAACAAAATTCATGGACCCTTCACGCATCACTGATAGCATGATCTCGCGAAGACAGGAAAGACTCCTGAACCAGAAACAAGGAGGGCAAATGACATCAGGTAAGAAAATGGCTATCGCGCTCGCGGTGGCGCTTCCATTGGTGGTGCTGGGTGCAGGAATAGCGATGGCTGCTGACGACGTACCTGGACTGAAGGCCGGAGATGGGGCCACACTCACCTCGTTCGGAACTGCAAACAGCGTGGAGGTGACCTCATCTCCCGCAAATTGCGATGATTGTACTGGCGACTGTGCATCGGGGACGGGTGAATGTGACGGCTCGGGCGATTGTGATGGCTCCGGCAACTGTGTGGGTTCGGGTGACTGCACTGGCTCCGGCGATTGTGATGGCTCGGGCGACTGTGATGGGTCCGGCTCATGCCTGACCGGCAGCGAGCAAGGCAGTTGCGGCAAGAGCGCAGCAAGTTCCAAAGCCTCCAACGGAAGCGCCTGTGGTGGGTGCGCCCGGTAGGACCCCTCATGGCACGTGCTCGATGACCGCATCTCTGACGATTCTGAAAATGCTACCCCCTACTCCCTCCCGGCTACGCCGGGAGGGAGTATCCCATTTCTTCACTCAATCACCATGGGCAATGCGCACGCGCAGCACAAATGGTCGCTGTCCCTATCCGTGGGCCGGAGTGCATTCCAGTTTGTCTCTGCAGTCGGCGCGGTACAGGGATACTTCTTTTCCTGTCATCACTTCCCTGGAGGCAGCCTCACTCACGACATGTCTTTGATTGGACTATCGACGATACAGGTAATCAAATTGAAAGAGAACTTCCGCCTGCTCTCTACCACAACTCCGTCCGGAACCGAGTCCGGTAGTCTTTCCCAGACCTCACCCTCGAACGCATGTGCTACCATGAACATTCGAGGTCTGGAGGACTCGAAGGACATGGGAACAGGCACCGTCCTACTCGTCGATGATGAACTCAAGGTCTGCGATCTCCTTCGAGTCTACCTTGAACGAGCAGGCTACGAGGTTTCGTGCGTACAAGATGGGAGCGTGGCTATTGAGGAGATTGAGCGCCGCAACCCGGCCCTCATCCTGCTCGACCTGAATCTCCCGGGCATGGACGGACTCGAGATATGCAGGACCATCCGAAGGACCTCAGATGTTCCCATCATCATGCTGACTGCCCGTGACGAGGAGGCAGACAGAATCGTGGGTCTTGAACTCGGCGCTGACGACTATGTCACCAAACCATTCAGCCCAAGGGAAGTGGTCGCCCGCGTGAAGGCAGTTCTGCGTCGCCGTGCAACTGCATCAGAGGACGTGCGCCCGTTGCAGATAGGAACGCTGCTCATCGACGCGTCGCGTCACAACGTCACCTACCGTGACAAACCATTGGTGCTGACATCACGTGAGTTTGCCATCATAGAGTTCCTCGCAAGAAATCCCGGGAGAGTGTTCTCCAGAGCACAGCTGCTCGACCGCGTCTTCGGCATCGACTTCGATGGCTACGAACGGACGATTGACGCCCACATCAAGAACATACGGCAGAAGCTCTTGGAACTCTCTTCGGAATCTCCAACGCCACTTGTGACCGTACGTGGCGTAGGGTACAAGCTGGAGTCAGGTGGAGATGCGAAGCCTCAGGCTTAAGCTCAGCCTCCTGTTCATGTTGGTCTCGCTGGTCGCAGTGCTTATCGTTGCGCTCTGGTTCAACGAAGTGTCGGAGCGGGAATTCTGCCTGTACTGCGAGCATACCTGCATGATGGAAGGGGACAACGGAGAAGGAGACGGGCAGGACTGCTTCTCAGCCACCATGTCCGGAGCGAGAGAACAGGCCTACCTCGACGCCCTTCAGCACTCCCTCTGGCAGGCCGCTCTCATCGCTGCAATGGTCGCCATTCTCCTCGCATTCTTTTTCAGCCGACTCATCACCGGTCCCATCAACTCGTTGAAGTGGTCGGCCCAACGAATCCGCGACGGCGATTTCGCACAACGCGTAAAGGTTCAGACGGAAGATGAACTGGGAGAACTGGCTCTCACCTTCAACAGCATGGCAGAACAACTGGAGCTGCGAGAGCGCGGACGCAAACAGCTTCTGGCAGATGTAGCACACGAGTTGCGGACCCCTTTGAGCATCATCCAGGGCAATCTTGAGGCATGGCGCGATGGAGTGGTGGCACCTACCGCCGAATCCATAGCACCCGTGCATGAGGAAGCGGTGACGCTCGCGCGACTCATCACCGACCTGCGGGACCTCTCTCTCGCCGAAGCAGGTCAACTGAGCCTCCACCGTGAGCCCACCAACATGCAGGAACTTGTCTCATCAGTACTCGGTTCGTACTCCGAACGAGCTGGAACACATGGAGTTGCGCTGAACTTTGCACCTGAAGCCCAATTGCCACCAGTCGACGTCGACCCTGGGCGCGTCCGGCAGGTGCTGTCCAACCTGCTCGACAACGCACTTCGCCATACTCCTCGAGACGGCAGCATTCGGGTGTCACTATCCGCGGGGCCGCCTGAATTCCTCACCATATCCGTAGAAGACGATGGTGCCGGAATCGCTGCCGAGGACTTGCCCCATGTCTTCGAACACTTCTACAAGGTCGACCGCTCTCGAGAACGAAGTCGGTCAGGCTCCGGCATCGGTCTTGCCATCGTCAAACAGATCGTAGAGGCGCACGGCGGACAGGTTCGCGTCGTGAGCACTCCCGGCAAGGGAAGCTCATTCTCATTCACATTGCCGGCTTCACACACAGAATCTGCGTAGCAGGAACCCCTTTGCGGGAGCATTGACAGGAGGGTGCCCCCTCAAAGTAGAGTGTCAGGGGAGTTCGTCTCAGGGAGGAAAACCACCATGGCGCAATTCAATATCCTCGTCAATGCCCCGATATTCGAGAACCTGGTGCCCGCGATTGAAGCTGTTGACCCACGGGTCAAAGCAACATTTGTTGGAGACCTGCTCAAAGCCGAGCGCGAAGGCAACGCAGGAGCTCGCCATCAACTCGACAGTCTGCTTGCTACTGCAGACGCGTACTCAGGCATGCGCCTCCCCGAAAACATGTCACAGCGGGCGCCGCAACTTAAATGGATACAACTCACCAGCGCCGGTGTCGACCATGTGCTCAGCCCGGACCTGCTGCGTAGTCAGGTGATTCTCACGAATGTTGCAAACCTGCACAGCTTCGTCGTTGCGGAGTTCGCAATTACCGCATGTCTGGCGCTGGCAAAGAACGTCAATGAGTTCCACCGGCAGAAGGAATGCGGCGAGTGGCAACCGGTCAACCCGGTCATCATGAGGGGCAAGACGATGGGCATTGTCGGCTTCGGACACATTGGGCGACGGGTTGCGCGCGTCGCAAGGGCATTGGACATCAGGGTTGTCGGCCTGCGTCGCAGCACGCAAGGCGCAAAGGGCGCGCGCTACGCGGACGAATTGCTCGCTTCCACCGATTTGGCCCGCCTTCTCTCAGAGAGCGATTTTGTCGTGCTCACAGTACCGCTCACTGCAGAGACTCATCATCTCATTGGCGCCCGTGAACTGTCACTCATGAAGAAGACCGCATTCCTGGTGAATGTCGCGCGTGGTCCTCTCGTGGATGAGGTGGCACTCGCTACTGCACTGCGGGACGGCGAGATAGCGGGCGCAGCACTGGACGTGTTCGATACTGAGCCGCTCCCTGCGGATAGCCCGCTTCGAGAGATCCGAAACCTGTTCTTCAGTCCACACGTTGCAGGATGGATTGAGGAGTATCCGTCAATGGTGCTTGAAGTGCTCCAGGACAATATCGGAAGGTACCTCAACGGAAGACGGCTGAAGAATGTGGTGAACAAGCAAAGGGGATACTAGCCACGCAACTCTTCGTGACCTGCCAGCCATCACCCGCGCCTCGAATAATTTGCTCCGGACATGATACCCCAACGGGCTTTGACACATACTCCACGAGTATCTAGACTTTCAAGTCTGGCAGCGACTATAACAGAGAGGAGGGACACCCTGTGGCATCTATCAACGTACTTGTGAATGACCAGATTACCGAGGAAGTACTGCCCCGGATTCAGGCAGTTGACTCACGCCTCAAGGTCACCCACATCGGGAACCTCCTCACCGCAGAACTTGAGGGAGATGCGGAAGCGAGTCGCAGACTCGATGCATTGCTCGCGGAAACCGAAGTGTACGCCGGCATGCGCATTCCTGCTCGACTTCTCTCCCGTGCGCCTCATCTGAAATGGGTTCAGGTTGCGCAGGCAGGTACGGACAAGGTGCTTCTCGATGACGAGTTCCGCACGGGTCCCATCATGCTGAGCAACGTCGGAGGAGTCCATTCCTTTGCGCCTGCTGAGTTCGCCTTCCAGTCCTGCCTTGCCTGGGTCAAAGGCACGGTCGAATGTGCCCGCCAGAAGGAGGCACACGTGTGGGAACCCTTCAACCCCGGCGTCCTGCGTGGCAAGACCATGGGAATCGTCGGATACGGCAATATCGGCCAGAAGGTAGCCCGCATGGCGAAGGCATTTGAGATGTGGGTTATCGCAACCCGCAGGTCGGCAACAAAGCCTGGAAAGGCCCGCTATGCAGACCTTATCCTGCCGCCCTCCAAACTCGACCAACTGCTCTCCGAGAGCGACTTCGTCGTGGCCGCACTGCCACTCACCACAGATACATTTCACATGATAAGCACCGCCCAGTTCAACACCATGAAGAAGGATGCTCTACTGGTCAACGTCGGTCGCGGTCCTGTCGTCGATGAGATGGCACTCGCAGCAGCACTCAAGGAAAAGCGAATCGGTGGCGCCGCCATCGATGTATTCGAACAGGAACCACTTCCCCAGGATAGCCCTCTCTGGGATATGCCGAACCTCCTCTACAGCCCCCACATCGCCGGATATATTTCTGCCTATCCCAGCATGGTACAGGACCTGTTCGTACGTAACCTTGAGCGCTATGTAAAGGGAGAGAAACCTCTGACCGTCGTCAACAAGAAGCGCGGCTACTAGCGGGGGGAACGTGGTCGACCTCTTTGTCACGGGGAGGAATGGCACTCCGGAGTCTCTCTTTGACAGAACGTGGCGACATGCCTAGACTGACTGCCGAAGATTCCGCATCGTGGAGCGTTTGGCATGGCATTTGAGAATCCGCCCTACAGAGTGCTCAAGAAAGAGGCGCCTTTCGAGCTTCGCAGCTATGACAACTACATCGTCGCAGAGGTGGAACTGGCGGAAGACTACGATGGTGCACTCAGTGCCGGATTTCGAATTCTGGCAGACTACATCTTCGGCAACAACCACAGGTCTGAACACATCGCGATGACTGTTCCCGTGACGGAGCAAGGAAAGAATGATTCCGAGAAGGTGGCGATGACCGCCCCCGTCACGTCCCAGGTGCTTGATCCCGACCGCTATCGAGTAGCGTTCATGATGCCGTCAAAATACGCGATAGATACTCTGCCAGTGCCGGAGGATACGCGCATATCATTTCGCACGATTGATGCACATCGGGCAGCGGCAGTGCGGTTCTCGGGTTCCTTTACCGAGAAGACGGCACACTCACGAACGAATGAACTGCTGACATGGATTGCGCAGCAAGGTCTTGAAGCCGTGGCGGCACCGCTGTTTGCAAACTACAGCCCGCCATGGATTCCTCCGTTCCTGCGACGCAATGAAGTCATTGTCGACCTCGGACCATCAGTGGAAGACTGACCTGTGATACATCGTCGCAATGGGGAGGCACGTTGCAGAGAGTAGCATGGCGATGAGTACCTGGAAGCCCGCCACGGCCGGCGTTCTGGAGATCGTTGCGGGCGCACTGTATCTCGTCTCAGCTTCCATTGTGTTCATGGCAGGAGGAGCCGTTGTGGCAGGCTTGAAGGCTGCAGGATTGCCAGAACAGGCATTGCCGATATCTGTGCCACTCACGGCAAGTATCGGCATTCCGCTTGCAGCCTGCGGAGTACTGGCCCTGCTGGGAGGCATAAGTGCACTCCAACGCAAGCGATGGGGATTGGCCGTCACTGGGGCCATCTGCGCACTCATTCCACTGCAGACTCTCCTCGGCATCCTATCCATGGTATTTCTTGCGCTTGGCAGGGAGGAGTTTGGGCATGAGACAATACGTGAGCACACAAGTAACACCGCTATCGTGACAGAGGCACCGAAAGGGAAGAGGTAGCAGGCATCATGAAGAAGACATGGAAGCCAACAACTGCAGGCATACTCAGCATCGTGGCAGGTTCGCTCACAGTAGCCGCCGCACTCGTACTGCTCCTGTTCGGCGGAGTGCTGTCAGGCATTCTGGCAGCGTCTGGAGTGCCCAACATGCTGTGTCTCATTCCATTCCCGATACTCGGAGGTATGGCAACTCCGATGCTCCTTCTCGGAGCCGTGGCCATTATCGGTGGGTCATACGCAATACGCCGCAAGCTCTGGCCCCTGGCGCTTGCGGGGGCAATCTGTGCGCTCTTTCCACCACAGGTCGGAATACTCGGCATACTCGCCATCGTTTTCGTCGTTGTTGGCAAAGATGAGTTCAATTAGCATCACATTCTGGAGGTGACACAATGAATACCACATGGAAGCCAACCGCAGGGGGCATCCTCGCCATAGTCGGCGGCGCAATCAACCTGCTCGTGGGGCTGAGTCTCACGTTGTTCTTTCCTATGGCTATGCCCTTTCGCTCGGCACTGCTTGCCGTCGGCGTCTTCGACGTTCTCTTTCTGGGTACCGGCATAGTCGCGCTGATAGGCGGAATTAACGCCGTTCAGCGGCGCCGCTGGGGACTCTCTCTTGCAGGAGCCATATGCGCCATTCTCTCACCTGCAGCCCTTCTCGGAATCATGAGCACCGTATTCATCGCCATGGCGAGAGCTGAGTTTCCTCTTGAGCCTGTACAGCCTGCGGCGGCCGGCCAGCCCCAGATTGCGGCAGGTGAAATGGCCTCTGACACCGGGGCTGCAGACGTGAAGTGCCATCCTGATTTCACCGAGCCAAGCGAGGGAGAGCGAAATGCATAGGTCTGCCATCGATTGATGGCAGACACCCGCTACTGCGGAAAGTAGACAGGCCACAGAAGGCCATCAAGTATCACTGTCTGAAAGCAGAACAGCAGGCAGCCAACGACAGCCAGCCGGTACAAGCAGGCTGGCTGTTTTACGTTCACATTCAAAAGTGCCCACAACAGTGCAATTGAGGCCAACCCGACCGCGCCAAGCACGCTGCGAACTGACAGCCACACCATCGCCGATGGCCGAGTAAGCATCAGTACCGAAAGCGGCATCCATGCAGATGATGCAAATAGCACAATCGCGTAGACAACGATGAAGAATCCGTAGTGATATCTGTTGGCAATCATCGTCGAAGACGGCTCCAACCGGAACAATATGTACCATGTGAAAGGAAAGAAGCCGACTGCGGCAAGCAGCATCGACACGTAGTACATGGAGCGCAGTGAGAGGGGGACGCCTCCCCAAAGGTCAGTGATTATGCGGGGATACGAGATATAGCCAATGACGTAGCTTGCAAGAACGGCAAGTCCACCACCAATGATGAGAATCAGAAGGGCTCGCCGCAGACCTCTCACTGTACTTCTCCACCGTGATCTGCATTGCGGAGAAGACCACACTTGGCGATGAAACCCTGGTGCCACTCCTCGGCCGGCCAGAATGTGCTCGCCTGAACAATCTCAGTAACGATAGGAGCGCGATGCACGCCGGATTCCTCCAGTTCACGTCTCGAGACCTCAGCTTCTTCCTTCTGTCGGGCATCATGATAGAAGATGGCTGAGCGGTACTGTGTGCCCACGTCAGGCCCTTGACGGTTCAGTTGAGTTGGGTCATGGACCTGCCAGAAGACCCGGAGAAGAGCGGGATAGGAGACGACGGAGGACTCGAAGTCAACCTGCACGGCTTCGGCGTGCCCCGTTTCTCCTGTGCAGACATCTTCGTAGGTAGGATTGGCGGTGACGCCGCCGGTGTAGCCCACCGTGATGTCAACAACGCCGGAGACGCGACGAAATGCCTCTTCGACACCCCAGAAGCAGCCAGCCGCGAATGTCGCCTTTTTCACAGACACCACATCACCTCCCAGGGCACACTCGAAGTCTCTGCCCTGTTCTTCCGAAAGTCACGTATGACAAGCCCTGCGGGCGCCTCTATTATGCCTTCGATGTGGGAAACGGAGGTTTGTTCCGTGCTCTGCGGTCTTTCAGCGCCCTGTCCCTGACTCTGATGAGCAGGTTCATGAGTTCATCGTGCTCTTCTGCAGAGAGAGACGTGAATATCTGCTTGACTGACTCTCGAAGGAACGTCTTGTTGCATATATCCATCCCCTTCTCGGTGAGCACTATCGAAACCGAGTTCTTGCGCTCAAGGTCCGGTTCTCTCCGCAACAGTCCTTCTCGCTCCATACGAGAGAGCAACCCCGAGATGGAATGTGGTTCTCTCACAAGCCAGCGGGCGATTTCAGCCGGTCTGGTTCGCCCTCCCATCGTATGGACAACGAACATCACCCCTGCCTGGACCGTGGAGACTCCATACTGCTCCAGTTCCAATTCTCGCGCTTTGTAGATTGCGTTTCTGGCTTGCTCGATTGACAGCCAGAGTGCCTGGTCATTGTCGTCACAGACATAGGTTTTCTTGAAACCCACCATTGGTCCTCCCGATACTAAAGCAACGAAGCCGCAGCGGATAAACTGATGCGCAGGACAGTGTATCCTGCGCACCATGCGGCCGTCAGTCGTGATTTTAGCACGTGCAGTTATGGCCGTCCAACGTGCGAATATCGCGTGCGATTACTCCCTGGAGCACCCCCAGAACAGCCTACTCCAACGTTGTCAGAAACTCCTGGAAACGCGTGAGCGCTTTGGCCGAACCCTCCAACATCCCTCCAGAACTCACAGTGATGTGCCAACGGCTCCGAAGTCCCTCCCTGCACTCCTCCTTGTGAAGCCCCGCCTCCCATTCTCTGCAGGACAACGGTCTGACACCATGTATACTGCACGAGGCACACTTTCTGTCATCAGGAACAAGAAAGACACATCCGTCCCCTTCGTGACGGACAAGGAAGCTTTCTGTTCCACGCCATCGAGGGTCGCAATACTTTCCAACCCAGTCATACAACTCCATGCCCATGTGCGCAGAGATTGCCTCCGCTTCATGCCTCTCAATGCGTACCTGGTATATGCGGCAGCATATTCCACACCGAAAGCAGGGAACATCCGTTGCCGGACTCTCCCCCCCACCGACGCCCTCTTTCTCAAGGTCAGATTGGTTTCTCAGTTCATCTTGTTCGTTCATCTGCCACTGTCCTGCATCGTTGCCACCCTTCGCTGAAGAGATATAGTATAGCGTCATCCGGAAGGAGGGGCCCCTCGGGGACGAGTCATCCTTGGAGACCCCTCTCAGGTACACAGGAGCCGTCAATCGGGAGGACACCATGGCATACTCAGCGGCAGCAGCAATTGCTCAGGCCAGAAAGGCCTCCGGGGCCATCGTCGATATGGACCCTGATGGCTTCATGGCCATCGTGGCCCGGTGCGAGAAGCCGGTCGTGGTCGTAGCGTCAGGAGGCGTCTTCCACAAGTCGTTCAGCTACCTCATCGGCTACAAGGGGCTGGCCTTTCACACCAAGTCGAAGATCGAACTCATGCTGCCGGGCAGGGTTGAGGTTGTGGCTGCGAAGAGCATCTCCATACCTGATTGACTACCAGTTTGACGGTAGTGTGCGAGAGCCGTAGAATTCCATCTCCCTCTATGAACGAACGCAATGTCAAGCTGCGCAGCCTCGCTGAGGCTGCCGCTCTCATCAAGGATGGCGCTCGCATCCACCTCGGTGGCATGGCTGTTCACAACCACCCCATGGCATTCGTCTACGAACTTCTACGCCAGGGCACAAAGGACCTGACCATTGTCAGCCATGTGAGTGCCAGCGATGTCGACATCCTCATCGGGGCAAGCCGCGTGAAGCGACTTGAATTCTCATACGTGGGTCTTGAAGAGTTCGGCACGGCTCCGTGTTTCCGAAGGGCTGCGGAAGGCGGCACAATTGAGCTTGCAGAATACAGCGAGCCGGTTGCCTTTGAACGCTTCGCGTGCAGCGCACGCGGAATGCCTTTCTTCACAACCCGTGAGATGGTTGGCACGGACCTTCCGAAGGTCAATCCAGACATCAAGGAAATCGAAGATCCGTTTGGCAGCGGAACATACCATGCTGTGTCTGCCGCCGAACCGGAATGGGTCATCATTCATGCGCCAATGGCTGATAAGTATGGTAATGTGGTGTTCTTTCCACATCGGCAGTTGCCAGAGGACCTCGACCTCATAGCCTCGCGCACAACACGCAACCTCATCGTTACGGTTGAGCAGATAGTCACCCACGAGAGAGTGCGACAACTACCGTACCTCAATCTGATACCGCGTTTCAGACCCACCGCAGTTGTCGAGGTGCCCTACGGAGCACATCCATTCTCATGCCTGCATGTGTATGATCAGGACAGGGAGCATCTGTCTCAATACGCCAGAGCCGGCCGCACCCCGGATTCCTTTCAGGAATACCTGGATACTTATGTCTATGGAGTGGCCCGTCACGCGGACTACCTCAATCTCATCGGCGCAGCGCGGCTTGCAGTCCTCAGGCAGATCGGAGGCGGTCTGTGACGCAGCCGAGGGCTACGGTCTACGAAGTGATGAGTGCCGCCATCGCGCGGGAACTTTGCGATAGCGAACTGTGGTTCCTGGGCATGTCGACCGGACCTCAGACGATTCTCATGCTGACACGCCTCCCAATCGTGGCGATGTCACTGGCGCAGCATATGCATGCGCCCAACTCGTGGATGCTCGTGGCAGGGTGGGTGATGAACCCTGACACGAGCAAAGTCCCAACAAGGATGGAAAGTGAGTTCGGCACAGCCCTCGGGGAATGGCCCGCTGAGGCGTTCAACAACAGCCTCAGCATGTCGTACATCGCAGGACGCCATGAGATAGACGTGGGATTCGGCTCAGCCGCGCAAGTAGACAAGTACGGCAACTGCAACACCGTCGCCATAGGCGACTACCACAAGCCCAGAGTCAGACTTGTCGGCCCCATAAACCAGCCCGGCCACTTCTCACTCTTCGGCCGCGAGATAATCATCATGCCTCACGAGAAACGCAACTTCGTTGACAGGGTAGATTTCGTCTCCGGTGCAGGGTTTCTCGAAGGCCCCGGCTGTCGCGAGAAACTCGGGCTGCGAGGGGGAGGACCCTTCATGATTCTGACAGACAAAGCCGTGTTCAGGTTTGATGAGCAGAGCAAACTCGCCACGCTCGAATCGGTGCACCCCGGTGTGAGCATCGAGGACGTCATCGCGAATACGGGCTACACGCACGACTACGTACCTTCAACGGTTAGAGAGACCCTTCTTCCGACACAGGAGGAACTGAGACTCATCCGCGAAGTCATTGACCCCCTGGCGACTATGCTCCCACGCTGAAGTCCTGCCATCGAAAGGGCGTCCCAGCTACCCCGAGTGACCCGCTTTCCAGGAGCCGCCACCTGCAGGCTAGCCGCCACCGCCACCATCGTCCTGTCCACCACCGTAATTGCCACCGTTATGTAGCTCATCGGGCCGTGTATCCCGTCTCCCGTCCTTCCTCGTACGCGTTCCGGTAACGAAGAACCCGTAGGCGCCACCGAGTGCGACAAGAAGCAGTCCTTCAGGTACGAAGGAAATCTCTTCGACCGCCGCGATAAGTCCAAGGATTGCGGCGAATATCGCAGCGTGAACGACTCGTCTCATGCGCTCCTCCGACTCACGGGGGTTGCAGTGTGACATCGCATGCTCTGCATGATCAGAGCTACCATCCCTGCACTCCGGGAAAATCGTTGCAGCCGGTCATGATGACCTGAGCGCATACTACGGCAGGAGAGAGACTGGCAGGAACCCGAAACCGGACGGCCACAAGACGCAGTCACGCAAGACTCAAGATGCATCCGGTGTTATGAGAAAAGGAAGGCCAGAGAAAACGCCTGCTACCAGCCGATTCACTCGCAAGGGCTGTCCTTCGTCCTCGAAGTCAACACAGGAGTCGAAGACCCCTTCCTGACCATACTCAATTCCCCTCCCGCTTTCGCTTTTGCAGGGGGAGCCGCGAAAGCTTCAAGCCTCGGGCGAAGACAAAGGACAACCCTACGTGAGCGCTATCCTACCACATCCCTCAGGCAAAACAACGCTTTTTGAGAGCAGTTTTCATCATATGCGATAGTTTTCTGCGAACACGCGTGTGCAGTCACGTTGCAGACGACTGGCGACTCTGTTACAAATGGTACTGTCCAGGGAGACCAAGTCAGGACATCGAGTGAAACCCGCCGTCTGGAGGTTGGGGGGAGTTGTGGTCCACGAAACCGCGTTGCAGGACAAGCTGGAATCAAGGATGGCTTCCCTACAGACTCAAGCGCGAGGCCTGGGCATTCCGCTGAAGCAATCCTCCTCTTTGCGGTTCGCATTTGCCGAACCCCATTCACAGATATGGCACTTCAGGCACGACAACTTCATCAAAGAAGATTGGGAATCTCTGAGAGTCTGCGCCGGCGGACAGAATCCCAGAACTCCACTGTGGCAGAAGATGTGGGGAACGGAGGAAGGCAATGATAACGCGAATACTGGCGCCTATCGATGGCTGCGACCGATCCGAAAACGTACTCCCATACGTTGAGGAACTGAGCCAGAGGCTCGAAGCGCACATCACCGTACTTCACGTCTTTCCACCATCCCTTCACCTCCAACAGGACGTGCACTCACAATACGTGACAGGACTGGTCGACGATATTCGAAAACGACTCAGCAGACCCGAAATCGAGGTGAAAGGGATTGTGCTTGAGGGGAAGCCAAGCCGCGAGATAGTGGATTTCGCGGCACAGGCTGACATAGGACTCATCGCAGCAGCTCCGCATAGCCAGACCAGCATCACACATTGGACAGTCGGCAGGACTGCTGACAAGGTAATCAGAGAAACAAGCAAGCCCGTGCTTCTCGTAAGAAACGGCGCGGCGGACAGAAGCCAGGACCACATACTCCTGTCACGCGTACTGGTACCACTCGATGGCTCACGTGCCAGTCGTGATGTATTGCCATATGTCGAGTCCATCCTCAAGCCACTTCAGGAATCCGGCCGTGGAAGACTCTTCCTGCTGCACGTCCTGCCAGGCACCCACTATGCAACAGGCCCCGCTATCGCCAAGAAAGTGGACTACACATCGTCCGAGATGGAAGGTCTCCACGCGCAGGCATCCCGCTATCTTGAAGAGATTGCAGTCATGCTAAGGCGTAGTGGCAAGCAAGTCGAGAGCAGGATTGCCGTGGGAGATGCGGCCACAATGATTCTCAAGACTGCCACAGAAACGGAGACGAATCTCATCGCAATGACAACACACGGCTACACCGGTTTCAGTCGACTCTTTCTTGGGAGTGTTGCAGACAGGGTGCTGCGCAATTCCACAGTGCCTCTCTTGCTCATCAAGCCATCGGGCCATTGACGCAGCCATGCCCCTTCTTGTGAACCTGCGGTCCTCACGGGGCAGAGGGCATCAGACATGAACATGAGTGGCACAGAGAGCGGATCCGGCCCATTTCCAAAACGCAAGAGGGCCTTTCAGAGTTGGCGCCAGTTCCGCCAGACTGAATGGCAAGAGCAACCGTAGTCAGACAAGGTGCGGTACATCACCCTGCCTGCACATCATACCTGCCACACGGTCAGATCGACGTATCAGGTACAGTGCACAGAAAGAACGCCCTCTCTGCATGGTCAAGACAACCGGGCACTACTGCATCACCCTCAAGTCCATATGTTTCAACGTCATTGAATCCAGCTCTCGCCAGTCCAGCGAGCACTTGCTCCATAGAATGGTATCGCTGGTAGAGCACCACCTCTTCAACCCACTCCGCATTGCTGCCAGCACTGTGCACGACGGTCGCACGAAATACGCCAAGTTGCCTCTTCCTGTCGAAACTCGCCCTGGAAACCAGCGTGTGGTCTTCAGTAGTGACCTCCCGCCTGCCACTCCAGTGCATCCGGTATCCTGTCTCCGTATTCAGGTCAAAGAGGAACAATCCTCCAGGCCGCATACTTGCACGAACGCAGCGAAACACGTCTTCCAGTTCGTCAACACTGAGAATATGGTTGAGGCTGTCGAAGGTGCACAGCACGACATCGAATGCCGAACGGAGGCCAAAACACCGTGCATCAGCCTGCAAGAGATGCACACCGGGTGCATTCTTTCTGGCGTAGTGCAGCATCTGCCGCGAACCATCAAGCCCGACAACCCGATAACCTCGTTCTGAGAGTTCACCTGCCAGTTGTCCCGTACCGCAGCATAGGTCCAAGACTCGAGCGGTGGCATCAACCCTGGGAATCACCAGCAAGCCAACGATCCTGAGCCAGTTGAGGCTAGTGGGACCCCAGTGCACGTTATACACGTACGCGAATGGGTCGTAAACACACGGAGGCGGCAGTGACTTCAACAGAATTCAGCTCCAGGTACTCGTACTAAGACCGAATTTACGCAGGCTCGGCCCACGTGATAACGATACACCACACCTGGAGCAAATACGAAGCGGGCAGGAAAAAAAGCCGGGCCCCGGGGGAGGGCTACTTACCGGGGCCCGTATCGACAAGAGGAGAGAAGAGAGCGAAGCAGTTTGCAGAGTGTGACCCGAGTACTTGAGAGAGAGGAGGTAAGGTCATGGGAGATGCCAGGCCGTCTCTCCTGCTTCTGCGATATTGGGGCTGCTAAGGTACTTTGTGTCGCCTACGAACCATCTTCCCACTTTCGGGCCTTTCAGGCACTTAGACAGAAAACGTTTCGTATACGACAGAGAGTAGTATGCAGGGGTTCGCGGTTTTTGTCAATACTCTCGGCGAATTTTCCCCACACACGAACAACATAGCCCCTCCTGAGGCGGTCTTCAGATACGCCACTGACCTGCCTGTCGCATACGACACGATTTCAGCAACAAGGTGCAGAACAGACAAAGATGTCGTACATGACGACAAATCAACGACTTCCCTATCTGAAAGGTGCTCCAGTTACCATATCACTTCGCATACGTGGTAGAATCGACTAGCCAGCATCGATACGCTTCACTTCAGGAGGAACACCACATGACCGAAGATGCCGGGCAGGTCTATGACTACAGACTTGACCCTATCAATAATGACGATGACTACAACCTCATCTCCGTCATCAACCAGACCAGCCATGCATGGAGTCTTGCCCGCACTCGTGAACTCAGCAAGTATGGCTATGACCTCAGTATCATGCGGTCTGCAGTGCTCATGGTTCTACAAACGAGAGACAACAACGCGACGCCAACGGAGATTTCCCAGTGGCTGCTTCGAGAGCCACACACCATCTCTGCATTGCTCGACCGAATGGAGAAGGACGGCCTCGTCCGCCGTTTTCGCGACATGCACAAGAAGAACACGGTACGTGTTGCGATGACTGAGAAAGGCCGCCACGCGTACGAGAAGTCACTTGAGAGAGACACGTTCCACAATCTGATGTCTGTTCTATCAGACACAGAGCGTGAACAACTTCGCAACGCAATGACCAAGCTGTGGTTGCGTGCACTTCAGGAAGTGCAACATGAGGTTCCGTGGGCGAGCAAGGCTCCCTCACACATTGCGGTTGAAACTGTCTCCAAGGACTAGCCGCCATCACCTTCGGGCACAATTGCCGAAGAGTCTCCTCGATGGCGTCGAAAGGGTGCTCGTGGTAGTATGGCCACATTCTACGGGAGGGTTCACATGAACGTACACGAACTCATACTCAAGAACCGCAGCTATCGGCGCTTCCATCAGAACGAACCCGTGGCCATGGACACACTTCGTGAGCTTGTTGACTACGCGAGAATCGCACAATCGCCGTGGAATCAACAGGCAGTGAAGTTCCTGCTTTGCAACAGGCCAGAGAAGAACTCTGAGATATTCGCGCATCTGCACTGGGCTGCAAGGATGCCCGACTGGCCCGGACCTGCAGAAGGCGAAAGGCCTTCCGCCTACATCGTGATTGTGGGAGACAGGGAACTCGGCAAGGTGTTCAACTATGACCACGTCGTTGCAGGCACTGCCATTCTCCTCGGAGCAGTGGAGCGCGGACTGGGAGGATGCCTCCTCGGAGCATTCAGCAAGAAGAACATCGCCCCGACCCTTGGTATCTCAGACCGTTACGATCCTCTGCTGGTCATCGCCCTCGGCAAGCCGGCCGAAACCGCCGTGCTTGACCCTGTCGGACCCGACGGCAATACGGCCTACTGGACCGACAAGGATGGAGTACACCACGTACCGAAAAGGTCGCTGGAAGACCTGCTTCTGGGCGAACTCTAGTCATGCACAGAACGAGGGCGCGGTCCTACCTCTCGCGCCCTCGTCATCACGAGTCCACTCCCGCTTCTACATCGTCCAGGCATCGTAGCCGACCAGTTCGATCTCGTCAGCCATTTCTCCTCTTGCAATAAGACGCGTTCTCACTTCTTCCTCCAGCAGGTCAAGCATCTCTTCCATGTTCGATGCTACAACCACACAGCCGTTCAGAGAGGGAACGCTCCCTACCGGACGACCGCAATCATCATGGACCACCGAAATAGCGAATCGCTGAGACAATGCGCCCTCCATACCACAATTTCCTCCGCCACTACTCAGATGAGAAGACGGGCAGCTTTGAATGTATAGTCGCAAAATTGAGCTTGTCAAGGGAGCATGCGAGCGTCTGCACGCCTCGCGCAAGAGCCCGCATCAAGGATAGTGGCGCGCCATATCAAACACTGTGACAGCCAGCTGTTACACGCCACTGATATTCTGCGTCAAACCGAAGAAAGGAGCCTGAGATGAACAGCAGTGTTGCCAGGTGTCTCGCAGATATCGAATTGGGAGAGCCGCAGGAAGCCATGGGCGTTACTGTCTTCCCCCTGTTTACACCCACTGAACCCGGAATGAGCTATCTTGCACTCAAGACGGCTTTGAAGACAGGAACAATTGCCGTCTCGGAGGTATCCGCCGCCGGAGTTGTGGGAAACATCAGGGTGCGCAACACGGGCGATATCCCTGTGTTGCTCCTTGACGGAGAGGAGATATCAGGAGCCAAGCAGAATCGCGTTCTCAATACGGCAATTCTTGTGGATGCACATACTGACATCATTATCCCGGTGAGTTGTACCGAACAGGGCAGATGGACAGACGTTTCATCCAACTTTCAGGAGTCCCTTTCAGTGGCGCCACCTCGACTGCGCAGAACAACGCAACGAACGGTAACCACGTCTCTTGGGGAAGGACAGTCCTTCCGAGCAGATCAGGGCGAAGTATGGGAAGAAGTGCGCCGTATGGCCGCCGACGCGGGCGTGCACTCGGAGACAGGGGCTATGCGAGACATCTTTCAGACACGCATGCCTGACCTGGATGCCATCCTGCAACGGTTCTCTTTCCACCCTTCACAGTGCGGACTGATGGTCGCGGCAGGCGGAGACATCCTCGGATTTGATTTCGTCTCGCGTCCGGATGTCTATGCGGTCCTGCACACAAAACTTGTGCGCAGCTACGCCATGGATGCACTGCTCGGAAACAGGAAGTCCGGTAGGCGTGTTTCCCAGGAGACTGCGAAAGGATTCCTTCACGCCACCAATTCGGCGCAGGAAACCAGCTACAAATCTGCCGGGGTAGGTTGTGACTACAGATACACGGGAGCACACATGGTTGGTTCAGCAATCGCGCTGGACACTGAGGTCGTCCACACTGCGTTCTTCGCTGTGCCGAACGACGAACCATCCGCCTCACACGACCACCTCCGAAGCCACGTATCCCGAAGAGGATTCAGAAACGGATAGCAGTGCTGTCCGTACGCTTGACAACGTGTCAAACCGCGGATACGCTGCAATTGCACCGCCGTGGTGTGGGGAGGTGAGTGTATGGAAGGTCTGACCAGGGATGAAGCGGTTCTTCTCTGTTCCCGTGTACGTGAACAGAATCAGGCCACTGTCTACTCTCCCGAGAGGATACAGTGCTGGAAGTGTGTCCGCTCTTCCGGAGGCAACCCGGATGCAATGCTCATGACGCGCAGTCCCGGCTATCTTGGGTGCGATCTGATAAACAAGCTGCTGGCGCGCATGAAGCGCGCCAGCAGCGTTTGACCCGGCGTTCTGAGACTCCCTCGGAGTCCTCTAGGCAACCGTGTGTTTCGCCAGCTCCTCCAGGGCAAGTACCATTGCGGAGTGGTCAAAATCCGTTCCATCACGTGCCTCAACCGCGTTGAACATCTGCTGCGCGATTGCCGTGCTGGGAATGCTCATGTGCAGACTCCGGGCCGATTGCAGCGCCAGGTTGAGGTCCTTCTGATGCAACCTGATGCGGAATCCCGGCTGGAAATTGCGTGCAATCATGCGTTCACCCAACAACTCCATGATGCGACTTCCGGCCAGCCCTCCCATCAATGCCTCTCTTACCTTTGCAGGGTCCGCGCCAGCCTTTGAGGCAAATGTGAGAGCCTCCGCCGTCGCCGCAATTGTGACGGCCACCGCGATCTGATTCGCCACCTTGCATGTCTGGCCTGCGCCATTCTCTCCAATCAGAACGATGTTCTTGCCCATCAATTCGAAGTACGGCTTGATCTTGTCGAAGACTTCCTGTTTTCCGCCAACCATGATGGACAGAATGGCCTTTTCTGCACCAACCTGGCCGCCTGATACCGGCGCATCGAGCATCTCAACGCCAAGGTCCGCAAGCTTCATCGCGAACACTTTGGTCTCGATGGGGGAGATGGAACTCATGTCCACGACTATTGAACCTGGTTTCACTCCCTCAGCAACGCCGTTTTCTCCGAATAGCACGGCATTCACATCCGGCGTGTCGGGAGCCATAACGATAATAATGTCGGATTGACTTGCTACCTCACGGCTGTTCGCACACGCGACTGCTCCCTTCTCCGCCATTTCCTTGACGAACGCTTCCACCAGATCATACACACGCACCGTGTGCCCTGCGGCAAGCAGGTGACCAACCATGGGTTTTCCCATGATTCCAAGACCTATGAATCCAAGTTGCGCCATGATACCTACCTCCCAATTGTTGCTACAGGTATTTCTTCACCCATTCCAGGCTTGCGTCGGTAGAACCGGAAGGATTGTATTCACAGCCAATCCAACCTTTGTATCCCATGTCATCGATGGAGCGAAACAGGTTGTCAAAATTTATCTCACCGGTTCCCGGCTCATGTCGACCCGGCACGTCTGCTATCTGCATATGACCAATCTTGTCGATATTCTGGCCTATCGTCTGGGTCAGATTTCCCTCCATGATCTGCATGTGATAGATGTCATATTGCATATATGCGTTCGGGTGACCCACTGTCTTCAGAACGGTCGCAACCTGCTTCGTTCCCGAAAGACAGAAGCCCGGCATGTCATGGGAGTTGATGGCTTCAACCATGAGCCTTGAGCCTGCCTTCTGCGTTTCCTCAGCAGCATATCGAATGTTCGCCACAAGTGTCTCGAACTTCTCCTCTTCAGCCACATTAACGAGTGGAATTCCCGCGAGGCACGTGAGCCTCGGACATTTCAACACTGATGCGTACTCGATTGCGAGCCCCACACCATCACGGAATTCGTCCACACGGTCGGGAAGACATGCAAGTCCTCTTTCGCCAGCACCCCAATGGCCTGCCGGCAGGTCAAACAACACCATTTCGAGGTCATTCTCCGTGAGCTTGTCCAGTATCTCATCCTTGTCCCAGTCATACGGAAACAGGAATTCCACACCTTTGAAACCTGCCTTGGCAGCGAGGGCAAACCGGTCAAGAAAATCGACCTCTTTGAAGAGCATGGTAAGATTTGCGCTGAATTTCGGCATTTCTCGTTTCTCCTCCCCAACACGCGTTACTACCTTGTCGCTGCCACATTGCACTTGAATTGGGAGCCTCGGTCCACACCTTGTTACGGCAGCCTGCAGGCGCGCGTATTCTATCACCGTCGCATGGAACAAAGGCAAGGAAACACACGACCATTATGTTGGATTCAGTATTCAGAGGGACTGCACTCGATGTCCCGCGCGGTTCCATTCATCGCGGGAGAGACGCTATAATCTCTGTTCGTGTCATCAAACGTCGTCTTTCCTGCAGCGGAGGTCAGTTATCCATTTGTTTGACACGCTGTACGGAATGCGTGACAGGGCTACGGCGGTAGTCAGGAGAGACGGACAGCTTCTTCTGGTTCGCGACAGGGGTTTTCGGCACTTCTCCCTCCCCGGTGGGGGCGTGCAACGTGGAGAGACACCAGAGCAAGCCGTGATTCGCGAACTCGCAGAGGAAACCTCTCTGCACGCAACTTCTGTCAGGCCCCTCCCGCAGTGCCGGACAACGGATATCTTCAACACGTATTCCGTGTTTCTTGTTGATGCCACGGGAGAAGTGCGGATTGACCCCATCGAACTGGCTGCCGCCGAATGGTGGGACGGAAAGCAAAAATTGCCGCTGTTCAGCTACGTGAGATTCGTTGTTGCCCGGCTTGACTGGCCGTTGTAGCATTCTTCTGCCATACTTCCTGTTACAGTCGGCGCTGGAGGTTGTCATGAGAAGGCGGGTAGCTATAGCCGGATACTCCTCTCTGGTAGTGCTTCTTGCCCTGGTGCTGGGTTCTGTCTCGGCATGTGTGCCTGCCCCTTCAGATTCAGCTGCCCCCGATACTCCAAGTCCCCGCGACATTGCATCCACCTCACAGGCACGCCCGACCGTGTCGTACTACATCCCTCAAGGCGAAAGCTGGGAGATTCCGAAAGACGCTCCGACGGGGAGAGTCGCCTCCAGTGAAGGTTCCGTTGAGATTGAGGGGCTGGGCTCGTTCACATTTGACCCTGCAGAAGTCAAGACCCTCCGTCCGGATATCTTCTGGCAGGGCCATTTCTCTGTATTCGACGTGGTAGCTCACCTTGCCGACAAGGGTTGGTTCACCTTGAACTATCACTACGACCGGTGTCTTGACACCTACGTCATTGAAGATATCAACGGCCTCATGAACTGGTGGTACAGGGCACACTACTCAGGAGGGTGGTACGAGATAAACGCTCACCGCATGGACATGTACCCGTACAAGGACGGCACTCAGATACGGCTGCGCCGCCAGCCTGAGGACTACCTCGGGCGCATCTTCAACAGCTTCGCAGAGGAGATAGCACGTAAGTCCCTCAACCTTGAACGAGTGGTAATTCCAGAAGTACGCATTGGAACAACGACGTACTTCAATGTCCCCGTAAGTGCACACAATGTCCGCAACGATGTGCTCCAACCAGGCACCGTGACCGCGCTCGATGTCCTGTTAAGCCTTGCCGATCAGAAAAAAATCAACCAGATGAAGCTTACGTGGTACGGCGCCATCGGCGATGCTGACCCCGTGGACAGCTACGTGGTGGAGCAGATAGATGACCGTGATGGTTTGTTCGATGAAGAAGCCCCTGCGCCCACGACCGGCTGGGTCTACGAGACAGGTTCAATCAAGTTTGAGGGATTCCAGGGCAATCACATCCGCATACCTGCTGATGTACGACCAATCATCTCTCCTGAATACATGCTGTGGTACTGGCTCTGCTAGCCACGTTTCTCCAGATTCCCGGTAGGAAGGCGGCACGCTTCGCGGTCTCCACCATACGCACATGGATGCCACACACTTGCCTATAGATGCGGAGGAACTTCGAGGGTCGGCTCTCAGCAAGGACATCCTTGCCCGCTACAGGAGTGCGGTTCGCGCTGCACGGGACAGGGAATCCACATTGCGCTTCGGTCGCCACACCGTCGCAGTGAGTAGCATTGCTCAACAGTTCTACTGCGAGAAAGCTCTCCAGTACAGTATCGAGAAGCCACTTGCTCCAACGCTGCAGATGAGGAACGGCACTGCAGGACACGAGATGGCGGCAGCCCTCGCTGCCCCGATGACGCATGAAGAGGCGATTGCAGAAGCCCTCGTATCACGCGAGAAACCAGTCTGCATCTACGAGTTCCGAATCGCCTGGGAACACAACGGTGTGACGCTGACGGGCTTCGTCGACGAAGCATGGTTCAGAGGTGGCAACGTCGACATCGTCGCCGAACGAAAGTTCAGCGGCAGCCCCAACATCTATTCCACATACCACATTCAGGCAGGACTCTACTGCCTCGGACTGGGTGAAATGGGGTTCGACACGAATCGCACAATCTACCGCATCGACGTCTTCAGTCGAAAGTGCTCCAACTGTGAGCGGCTTGCCTCAGGAGAATGTTCGATACTGCGTGAAGACTGCCACAGCTACGCCTGCGACACGGGTTCGAGCATCAGCCAGAGCTTCCCGTTTCACAGGGAATCGGTCACTGAAGACCTTGACTGGGCGCTACAGTTCTGGACCGGCGAGCGCGACGCTGAACCAACCACCAGCGCAACACGGTGCCGCTCCTGCCGCTACAGGAGAATATGTGACTCAAGCCTCGCGTAGGCCCGGACACATCCCCCGCATTCATTCACGGGAAGGCTACTCGCCATTCTCCGGTACCTGTGGTCGGGAAGGGAATACTCCTCGAAGCGCATTCTCTGCAATCTGCTTGGTATCCTCAGGAAAATCACTCTTGACCATCCAGTCCAGATAGCCCGGCGCCCTCTTGACCACATCTCTGATGGCCACGTTCTTGTACTTTCCGAAGCCAATCACGGCTTCATCATTCAGCCACTGGAACTTGCCCTGCGAGTCAATCCAGTTCTCCTGCTCCCTGTTACACATGGCGTTCAGACCTTCAACGGTGCGAGGTAATTCGGGATGCATCTCAAGGATGCCCTGCACCACAGCCAGGGACGCCTCGGTGTCCGCATCCGCGCTGTGAGAGTTCTCAAGGTCGGCACCACAGTATTGCTTATATGCAGCGGTCAGATTTCTCGGCTCAAGCTGGTGGTAGAGTATCTGAGCATCAACGATACGCCTGCCCATACGAGAGAACTCCACGCCGGCTCGACGAAATTCCGTCTCAAGAAGAGGTATGTCCATCCTGCTGACACCGAATCCGCCGAGGTCGGCATCACCGAAGAACTCGGCCAACTCGACTGCGTAGTACGCGAAGGTAGGCAGTCCAGACACATCTTCATTCGTGATTCCATGCACTTGCGTGGCACTCTTGGGAATCGGCATGTTCGGGTTCATCCGAATGCTCTTGGTGTCTCTGTGGCCGTCAGGGTAGAGCTTGATACCGGAGAACTCCACTATGCGGTCATGCGGCGCACTGATGCCGGTTGTCTCAAGATCAAAGAATACTATAGGTTTGTCGAATTCCAGACTTTCCATCACACTCCTATTCCGCCCCACGTGTACGCTGATTTGTCACGCCCGGCGCGACCACAATGCTATGGCCTCAGCAGAACCCAAGTCAACGCCTGCGCACCATCAAGGGCGGCCATTCCTGGTACACCTTGACTCCGGGTGGACGACTATCTTGCCCCAAGAATGGCCGACGTCTCACTAGTATCGTTGGAATATACAATCACAGGTGGCAACACGAAAATTCAGCGTCGCCGATTGTTCGTCGCCACGACTGTTCTGTACCACCACAATAACCTGTGCTTTCGCGCCATGGTCCGGAGCTATCCACACAATGCGGTCCCCGCTTTCCTGCACTTCACCGAAATTGGCACTCCACTCGAAAGTGAGTTCTTCGGTCGAACCACCTGTCTCGCAGGTAATCACGACAGGGCTATTGCTATATACGCCGCGTTCTGTGGTACGCCAATCCGCACCCAAGGGCAGTTCAGACACGCCGATACCGTCACCGGAGTCGCACTCGGCAGTGAGCTCTTCTATCCAGAATGCCGCCGACAAAGTCTCAGCAGGTGGCTCTTCAACGGGAGCAGTGTCAGCAACTGTTTCCACTTCCGTGGTGGTCGTCTGGTCGAATGTCGGGGCAGGAGCTGTTGGCGCTGGTACTTCCTGAGGAGCGGAATCGAACGCCACCACGATTCCCGCCACTGCAGCCATTCCCACAAGGCACACCGCTACCAGTATCTTCACGAGAGTGCTCACCGTATTCCTCCAGAGAGAGTCAATTATCCTAAAGACAACAGAGTCGATTGTGCCGTTCGCACCACAGCTGCGCCGACGGTGTAGCGGCGTCGACGACGCCCGACGTCACGTCCGGCGCAAAAGCATTGTTGAGACGGACAAGCACGGAGAATCTCATCCTTTTCACTAGATCCCAACCATGCAGTAGATACCGGCAGCAATAAACACGCCTGCGACGACGAGGCGCACCACGCGGTCAGCACGTGTGAATGCATCCATCACAGCCGTCGTTCGAGAGACGCCAAAAGACAACAGCGCCCCAAATACCAGTACAGGCACGCCCGTACCGATGGCAAACACGGCCGGTAGCGCAATCCCTCCAACCGTCCTCAGCGCCAGTGGAATCAGCACGGCGAAGTAGAGAACGCCGCTGTAAGGGCAGAATGCGAGCGCGAAAAGTGCACCGAGTAGAAAGCCACCGATGGGGCCCCGCTCTGCCACTCTCGCCCCAAGTGAGGTCAACTTGCCACCGAATCCAGCGGATGGCAGGTAATCAACGAATAGAAGGATGACTCCCACCACAATCAGGAAGGGACCAAGCACTGTGGCTCCCGCACTCTGCAAGGCGCGGGACAGTCCTGCTATCTCCAGCCCTGCGAGGATGATGAGAAGTCCTATCACCGTGTATGAGGCCATGCGCCCCAGCGTGTAGAGAACAGCGGTCAACAGCGCTCTGCGACCAACGGCTGCACCTCGGCTCACATAGGCCAGTGCCGCAGCATTTGTGGCCATCGTGCACGGGCTGAGTGCGCAGAGCAGACCAAGCATCAGTGCCGAGACAAGCGGAATATTCCAGCCCGAGAGGAGGTCAGCGACGTTCATCAGGCCAGCCCTGCTAGTTTCGCTTCCACCATATCTTTCACATACTGAGCTACCGCCTCGTTGTCGCCCATCAAACCCCAAATCTCGTAATCGGGCTCGACAGACACTGCGTCGCCAACCCGCGTAACCACGAACAGGTCAGACGGCTGACTGTCGAAAGCCTCCACAGTCGCTGCGTTCGCGGGGTCATCAGATACAACGTCAACGAGTTCGACCACACCGCTGGCCAGTTCAGCCTGGAAGTTGGTGTTGACGCTGTCTGCAACTGCTTCCCCGAATACAGCCATGCAATCGCAGGGGTTGGCAACATGGAAGTAGACCAACTGTACCGACACCGCAGGCACCTCATCCGTCGGTGCGCTTTCCGGCGCGGACTCGACAGGCTGTTCTGCCGGAAGCGTCGAAGTATCCGCATCCACCCCGGATGAACAACCCGTCATCGCCAGAGAAATGATGCCAATCAGAAGCACCAATGACACCATGCGTGCAATATTTTTCATCGTCGATATCTCCTACGTCGCCGCAGCTTTGTTGATGATGTCTCTGACCTCGTCCTTCTTCGGCACCCTGCCGAAGAGGACCACCTTCTCATTGATAACGAGTCCCGGTGTGGTCAGAATCGGATATTCGAGGATGCGATTCATGTCTTTCACTTCCTCGATGGTAACGTCAAGGTTCATCTCCTTGATAACCTCATTCACCGTCTTCTCCAGCGCCATACACTTCGCGCAACCCGTACCCAGCACTTTGATTTTCATGTGCTTCCTCCTGGCATTCACGCCACAATCAGTCCGAATATATAGCCGGTAAACGTGGCCATCACCACAACCAGCAGCACGTACGTCAATGTCCGCTTCGTTCCCATGATGCTGCGAATGACGAGCATGTTGGGCAACGAGAGTGCCGGGCCCGCCAGCAACAGTGCGAGAGCCGGTCCTCGACCCATGCCAAGGTCAAGGAATGCCTTCACAATGGGCACTTCGGTGAGCGTGGCGAAGTACATCAGGGAACCCACGAAGGAGGCCACGAAGTTCGAAAGCAGACTGTCTCCTCCCACAACCCTGGCAACCACAGACTCCGGGATAGCTACCACGAGGATTCCGGCCACGAATACGCCGCCAAGCAGCCACGGCGTGATGAGTCTCACGAAGCGCCACGTTTCACGCATCCACGCCGATATTTCATCCCGGGAGTAGCGGCGCCACAGCAGCAGACCAAGTCCCGCAAGAAGCAATCCGGTCACCAGCCACTGGCCGGATGCCGCAAACACAAGTATGCCAAGGAGCAGGCCGAAGAGGAGCAGTCTCTCTCTTGGACTCTTTTCGTCGGAGTCGCTCTGCAACATGTCGAATGCGCGCGAATCCCGATTTGATTCATCACGACCGTATAGGGCCGCCATAATCATTCCTATGACAACCGAAAAGACCACCGCGCCGACGGCCCTGGCGACGCCGAGGTCATAGCCAAGGAGCCTCGCCGAATAGACGATGGCCAGGACGTTGATTGCCGGCCCGGAATACAGGAATGCAACGGCAGGCCCCAGGCCCGCACCGCGCTTGTAGATGCCTCCGAAAAGGGGCAGCACGGTGCACGAACACACCGCCAGTATCGTCCCCGAGACGGACGCCACTCCATACGAGAGAGCCTTCGGCGCCTGCGGTCCGAAGTAGCGCAGCACGGAATTCTGTGAAAGGAATACCGCTATGGCCCCCGCAATGAAAAATGCGGGGACAAGACAGGTAAGCACATGGGCAGACAGGTACTCTGTCAATCCATTGACCCCACCCTGCAATAGAGACGTCACTATGTCCATTACTGTTTCCTTGAAAGAGTCTCCCAGTGGATATGCGCCAGAATGCTATGCAAGGGCGCAGGATTCGTGCGCACAATTCCCGCTTCGGCGTACGCTAGTCTCAAGCCGCCGGACGTCGTCTCTCAACACGGGATCGGACTTCGCAATCTGCCGCACAGAATCGAGCATGTCACGAAGACTGGGAGAGCAGGACGCGACATCCACACGATAGTGCTTCCAGCGGCCTTCCTTATGCATCTTCAGGAATCCCGCGTCTTTCAATGATGTGCAATAGCGTGACGCGTTCACCTGGGAGATTCCAAGCACATCCATGACCTCGCAGACACAGCATTCGCGCTGCATGAGGAGATTGAGGACACGCACCCGTGCCGCATCACCGAGACTCTTTGCCGCTCTGACCAGTTCATCCATCGCTCTTCCCTTCAATACTGATACATATATACGAAAGTATGTATATATTAGCCACGAAATCCCGCACTGTCAAAAGACTACAGACTCTCTGCAGCGAGGGTACCGGAGGTTCACGAGACGGTAGTGCTGCCGAAGCGATGCCCTGTGACTATCCTACCTGGAATCTTGTCCGGCATTCTGCAGCAGTTCCACGCCTTCAGCGTAGATGGCTCGTTCTTCGTCGTTTGGAATGGCAAGGATGCGGACACGAGAACCTTCCGCGTGCAGGGGCTCTATCCTGTCAGGACTGGCCGCAGCATTTCGCATCTCGTCCAACTCGATGCCGAGACTATCCATGTGGTGACACATGGCGCTTCGCACCTCAGGCACTCTCAATCCTACGTCGTCTGTGAAAACAAGCACGTCAAGGCCGTTCATCACGGCTACGTAGGCCCCGACATACTGCTTCACCCTGTACACATAGAGGTCAAACGCGAGTTTCGCGCGCGCATCATGTGCCATGACAATGGCAAGGTCTCGAATATCGCTGGAAGTGCCTCCGCTGAGACCGAAGAGACCGCTCTCACGATGCAACGTGCGTGTGAGTTCCTCTGCCGAGTAACCCTGCTGCACCAGCTCGATGATGATTCCGGGGTCGATATCACCGCATCGCGTATTCATCACCAGTCCCTGGAGAGGAGAGTAGCCCATCGACGTGTCAACAGAACATCCATCCCGAAGCGCACACACGCTTGAGCCTCCAGTCCCAAGGTGTAGCGCAATCGCCTTGAAATGCGTCTCGCCGAGGTACCAGGTCGCCTGCTCAAGCACGTCTGCATAGGACAGCCCGTGAAAGCCATGCTTGCGATATCTGTCCGCCAGTGCAACGGGAAGAGCATAGGCCCGCGCAACATCTGGAAGTCCAGTATGGAACGTCGAGTCAAAGACGACGAACTGAGCAACCAGAGGGTACCGTTCTGCGACCACATCAATCATGGCCAGCGCCGCCACGTTGTGTAGAGGTGCGAGCGACGCGCAGCTATCCAGCAACGAACGCGTGTCGACATCAACGAGGGTCCCCTTCTCAAAGTAGCCGCCACCATCTGCAAATCGATGTCCGACTGCCTCAAAGTCGATGCCCTTCCCATCCAGATAATCAAGCACATACCTCACCGCCGTCACGTGGTCGGGCAGGTCAATATCCTGCAGGCTGTTCATCTCATCATGATGAAACTCGACGGACGAGGGATGAGAGGTTCTGACCCCGACCCTGTGACACTTGCCCTTCAACAGTACCTGGCTGTGTTTGTATAACTTGAATGAGAGAGATGAACTACCCACATTGAAGACGAGGATAGACACCTCTTCCTGCACGTTCCGAGTAGACATAATTACCTTCTCCCTGACAGGACTGTCCGCACAAAGTCATGCCACGCCCTCCCCACGTGATGTCCTTCCCAAATCATGCGCCTCAATTAGTCTATGCAGCAGTCCTGCCAGTTCCGCATCCGTGAGTTCAGCAACACGCCCCACCGCCTCCTGCAGACCTGCAATGGTGCCGGCATCGATAGTTGATTTCGACCGTCGAATGTGTCTGACTTTCTGCAGCCTGGACTCAACAAGTACCGCGCTCACCTGCGAGATGAGCGTTGCCATCGCGCCGATGCCGACTATCATGAGGAGCATGCCGATGATGCGCCCGAGCGCCGTCGCAGGCACGATGTCACCGTAGCCAACCGTTGTGACCGTTGCCAGACTCCACCACAACGCATCAGAGACGGTTTTGATGGGGCTCCCCACGAAACGGAATTCAATCGCCAGGACTGCGAACGCTGCCGCAATCACCAGCCCCGCTGTGATGATGATGAGGTAGAAGAGCTGGCTGCGGTCGATAAAACGATCTGCCACAGAGACTGTCCTCTTGAGCCGCGCGGCATTCAACACGATTCGTGCAAACCGTACAAGGCGCAACGCGCGGAGTCCGACCGAGAGAATGGGCAGTCCCACTACCATGTCAAGTACCACCGCCGGAATCATCGCGAGCAACTCATACCAGTACTTCTTCAGGAAAGCGCGGGCGGAATGCTCCTTTCGCAGTCTCTTTGCGAAGTCCCACGCGAACACCACACAGATGATGGCGTCGACGGTGTACACCCCGACAGGGACTCTGCCCGCGGCAAGCATCATATTGCCAAGAACGACGATGAATATGGAGAGCACCGCGAGGAACCCTATAAGTGCCTCGCTCTTCACTACTACTCTTCGTGGCATCTTCAACCTCCTGCTCGGCTCGTACTCATATGATACCCATTCCAGAAACAAGAAGGACAAGAATCAGAAGTGCGTGAACAAGGACTCCAGTTACCCTGGCGTGCTACCGGTAACTGATAGCAAGGAATCGCCCCTCACCACTCCCCATTACAATTGTCAATCACTCGTGCCGGCGTCACAAGAATTCATCGTATCAGACTCGCTTTTTACCTGATTGTTGTCGTGTAGTAGGATACGCACGGCGGATTGGCAAGTGGCAGATGCCCCCACCTATGAAGTCCCTGCGCTGCACTTCTAGTCGCGCCAGTCCCAGATGAGGTGTTCAAATCGTGAACAAGCTGACGTATCTCTTTGAGCCCGGCTCAATAGCAGTAATCGGAGCATCGGATGACCCGAAGAAATACGGGAACCGCGTGATGCAGAGCATCCTCGATGCCGGATACCAGGGTGCGGTCTACCCCGTGAACCCCAACGTTCCCGAGGTGCTTGGCCACAAGACCATCCCTTCCATGCAAGACCTGCCGGAACCCGTTGACCTCGCGTTCGTCGTTATTCCCGCGAAGGCCGTCCTCGGCGCAATCAAGGACTGTATCGCGGTCGGCGTGAAGGGCATCGTCATCATCACGGCAGGGTTCGGTGAGATTGGCAAGGAGGGACTCGCCGCAGAGGCGGAGATAGCCGCACTATGTAAGGAAGCCGATATCCCAACGGTTGGCCCCAATTGCATGGGAGTGGTCTGCTTCAAATCGCATATGGTCGGCACAATGACCATGGACCATCTGGAAGGTGAAGCCGGAGACGCGTCCTTCATCTCACAGAGCGGCACCTACGGCATCAGCACTCTCAACCAGGGACTCACGTCGGGCGTGGGTATCAACAGCTTCGTCAGCAGCGGCAATGAAGCGGTGACGAAGTTCTCGGACTACCTCGAGTACTTCGGCGAAGACCCTGATATCCGAGTCGTCATCGGCTACATTGAGAGCCTCAAGGACGCAGCGCGATTCGTGACGGTTGCGAAAGAAGTCTCCAAGAAAAAGCCCGTCGTAGTCATGAAGTTCGGTCGC
>JAFGFT010000059.1 GCA_016930935.1 Dehalococcoidia bacterium
CATCTGGTCAGACCAGAACAAGTTCGACCTCTGGTTGAAGGTCGAGATAGCCGTATGCGAAGCATGGGCAGACCTCGGCCGAATACCGCAAGAGGACATGGAGAAGATTCGCAAGGCCACCGTGAGCCTCGACAGGGTCGCAGCCATTCTCCAGATAACTCATCACGACGTAACCGCCTTCCTCCAGGCAGTTGCCGAGAACCTGGGACCCGAGTCACGCTTCATCCACTTCGGATTGACATCATCTGATGTGATGGACACCGCTCTGGGTCTTCAGATGAAATCAGCTGCGGCACTACTGCAGGAATCCGTGGACAACCTGGTTGCGATTCTCAGAGCAAGTGCCATCAAGTACAAGCACACCATCATGATGGGCAGGACTCACGGGGTCCACGCAGAACCCATGACATTTGGACTGAAGCTCGCACTCTGGGCAATCGAGATGGAACGCAACTCCGAACGCCTGAGGCGCGCCACAGACACCATAGCGGTGGGCAAGATCTCCGGTGCAGTAGGCACGCATGCCACCGTGCCTCTTGAAGTAGAGGAGGGTGCCTGTCGCCGACTCGGTCTGAGCGTCGCAAAGTTCTCCAATCAGATTGTCCAGAGGGATCGGCACGCGGAATTTCTTGCCACTCTGGCCATAACCGCCAGTTCCCTTGAGAAATTTGCCACAGAAATCAGGGGGCTGCAGCGTACAGAGGTACAGGAACTGGAGGAACCCTTCGAGAAGGGACAGACAGGGTCTTCCGCCATGCCCCACAAGAGAAACCCTGAACTCTGTGAGCGGGTGTGCGGTCTTGCGAGACTGCTCAGAGGGAACGCAGTGACCGCAATGGAGAACATCTCACTCTGGCACGAGAGAGACATCAGCCACTCCTCCGCAGAACGCATTATCCTTCCGGACTCGTGCCTTGTACTGGACTACGTACTCGCCATCTTCACATCCGTCATCTCAGGACTTCGCGTCAACGCGGACAGGATGAGAGCAAACCTGGATATCACTCACGGGCTCATCTTCTCCCAGAGGTCTCTGATGACCCTCATTGACAAGGGCATGAGCAGACAGGATGCGTACAAGCTCATCCAGAAGAACGCCATGCACGCGTGGGAAGAGGGAAAGGATTTCAGAAAGCTTCTGGAAGCTGACCCTGCTGTGCAACAGCTGGTAACCAACAAGGAGTTCGACAATGTGTTCGACTACTCTTACTACTTGCATGAGATAGACCATATCTTCGAGCGTGCAGGGCTGACGGAAAGCAACGAAGCCACAACTCGCACCACCGAGAGACTTGCACCGCGATCATACTGAGGAGAAGAGCGCATGGAAGCTGTGACGGAAACATCCCTACCACTCCCTCTCTTTCAGCGTGGAAAAGTACGGGACGTCTACGACCTGGGCAATGAATTGCTCGTAGTATCCACAGACCGAATCTCCGCACTGGATTTCGTCCTGCCCTCAGGCATTCCGGAGAAGGGCAGAGTCCTCAACCAGATGTCAGCCTTCTGGTTCAAGAAGACCTCAGGTGTCCTTCCCAATCACCTCATTGAGTCCATTGAGGACCTTGAGGCGCTGAAGAGACTCGGCACCCGCATGGGACTGGCGGAGCCATTGCCTGACTATCTCATCGGCCGCTCGATGATTGTGAAGAAGGCGCAACGCATTTCGGTGGAATGCGTCGTACGCGGCTATCTCTCAGGCTCCGCATGGGCAGAGTACAAAAAGAAGGGTACGGTGAACGGCAAACCGATGCCTTCAGGTCTCAGAGAGAGCGAACAGATGGCAGAGCCACTGTTCACCCCGACGACGAAGAGCGAAAGCGAACATGACCGGCCACTCACCGAAGCAGACATCGAAGAGCTGCACCTGCAGGATACGATGCACGTCCTCGAGTCGGCCTCACAGGCAGTCTACCAATATGCTGCTGAGTACGCTCGTGAACGGGGAATAATCATTGCAGATACCAAGTTTGAATTCGGGTGGATAGATGGCCAACTCATCTTCATCGACGAAGCACTGACGCCTGATTCAAGCCGGTTCTGGCTGGCAAAAGACTATGCAGTGGGTCGCCCGCAGGACAGCTATGACAAGCAGCCCGTGCGAGACTGGCTTGCATCTTCGGGATGGAACGGCAGCGGTCCCGTACCACCGGTACCTCCCGATGTCATAGAAGCGACGACGCAAAGATACACGACGGTCTTCCGCTGGATTGCCGGCGAGCAATAGCCGCCGGCAGTACCGGAGGCGGGGCTAGTAGCCCGCCTCCCATCCTTCAACGATAGAGGGTGCTCCAACCCTCTCGAACCACGGTGTACCGTAGGCGTCGGCGAGCGCCGAGATGACCCGCAAGCGCTCGACAACCGTTGTGTGGAAAAACTCCACTCGTTGTTCCCGTGTCTTCATCGAGGTTGCTTCCTGCCACAGAGCCCTGCCTGCAAGAAAACCCGACGCACCCGCTTTGCTCGCAATCTCGACCTCCCGCTGAAACGACGAGAAATCGACACCTGCGCTGAGAATAATCCAGGGCACTTCGCTATTCCCGTCCAGACGCTTGCAGAATTCGAGCATCCTGCCCTCGTCTTTCTCAACCTTCAGATCCGCAGGGAACTCCGCCTTCAGGACATCAATGCCAAGAGGACTGATGTCCTTCGCAGTCTGTATGACAACGTCCGGCTTGACCGTCGAATATCGTCCTGTAGAAGCCTCATCGCCAATGGCGTAGCCCACAGGCTCAACCACAAAGACCAGGTCCTGTGCATCGCAGTCTGCAGCCAGCTTGCGAACAAGGTCGAGTTGCACCGCTGCAACATCCACTCCTGGGCGATAGTAGAGAAGCAACTTCGCGCCGTCGGCCCCCATGCGCCTTACTTTCGCCGCGCTCCAATTGGCAAGTTCCCGACTTATGCGTGCCGCCGCATCACCTTCATAGCCGGTCTCTTCAAGACTCACAACCAGCCCTGAGTGGCTGGACAGCAGCCCTGAGGCTATGGACTGCGCTGCTCCAAACAAAGGATCGAGCAACATGGCACTGCTCTGAGAAGAGAGTGCCCGGCACATATCCAGTTTGAAGTCCACCATGTCCTGATAGACGGGTGCCCTGCCGAGTACGCCTTCCAGCATTTTCTGCAACGAGCCGCGGTGGTCCAGTGCGCACATGCAGAGGCTCCCGCTCGTGTTGGATATCCGTTGCATACCACGATATTTCCCAATAGATAGCGTCTTCACACAATCACCTCGCCAGCGTTTTCATCAACTGTAACATTTCAACATTCAGTTCTTTCTGCCGTGACCACGTCAGGTTGAGTGGCGTCTCGACTACATGTCCAGCCACTTCGCCAACCATGACACCAGTCCGGCCTTCCGCAAGCACCTTCACAGCTCCTGCGCCCAGCTTACTCGACAGCAATCTGTCGCGCGCTGACGGAGCACCTCCACGCTGCACATGCCCGATGACACAGACGCGGTAGTCCATGTGCAGCCGACCACCAACTTTGTTCCCCACTTCAAAAGCATGTCCCGCGTCATCCCCCTCAGCCACGACGACAATGCTTGCGCGCTTGCCACCTGCAAATTGGGACTGGATGTTCGCGCAAAGGTCATCAAGATTGGTGCGCACCTCCGGCACCAGCACGTCCTCGGCACCGCATGCGATTCCTACATCGAGCGCGATGAAACCGCGCGTCCTGCCCATCACCTCAACGAAGAAGAGACGCTGGTGCGCCTCAGCAGTATCTCTAATGCGGTCGATTGCTTCAACCGCAGTGTTCACCGCCGTGTCGAAGCCTATTGTGTAGTCCGTCCCGTATACATCGTTGTCGATGGTCCCTGGCACGCCCACTATGTGGATGTCGGTAATCTCAGCAAGAGCCTGCGCACCCCTGAATGTACCATCACCACCAATTGCCACGAGGCCGTCTATTGAAGCCGTCCGAAGAGACTCAGCGCCTTTCTTGAGACCCTCAGGCAACTTCATCTCCTCACATCTCGCAGTCCCGAGCATTGTGCCACCCCGATGCAGGATATTGGCAACCGACCTCGGCCCCAACTCCACGAACTCTTCGGCAAGAAGACCAGCATATCCCCGACGTATGCCCACAACTTCAAGCCCAAATCCACACGCGGAGCGAACCACAGACCTCACCGCGGCGTTCATCCCGGGAGCATCACCACCACTGGTCAGCACTCCTATCCGTTTCATCACAGTCCTTACCTCCAACAGCAGACTAGCACATCAGACAAGGATATGGAGGGTGTTCCCGTAGAAGTCGGATGCAGGAAATAGCGACAGTGTCACGCATGACAACAGTCACAAACATGGAGTGGCATCGCCACACTCTCACAGAGTCCTAACGTTCGAGGACGCCCTTGGTGCTGGGGACATCATCAGCGCGCCTCGCATCAACGCAACAGGCCGCATCAAGAGCACGAGCGAGCGCCTTGAAAAGGGACTCCGCCTTGTGATGGTCGTTGTCTCCGCATTCCACACGGGCATGCAATGACATGCGCGCTTCCACAGCGAACGACATGAGGAAATGCCGTACCATGTCGCTTTCAAGGTCATCGATAGAGCCCCTCGTGAAGGGCGCCGACACCACAGCGCCTCCCCTCCCACTGATGTCAATGGCCACCATTGAGAGCGCCTCATCCATCGGAACCAACGCATGCGCCATCCGCACGATGCCCTTCTTGTCACCGAGCGCCTCATTGAACGCCCTCCCCAGGCACATGGCAACATCTTCCACCATATGGTGCTGGTCATCCCCGAAGGAAGTCACTTTCAGGTCAAACATTCCGTGACGGGCAATCTGGTGCAGAAGGTGGTCAAGCATGCGCGTGCCAGTGATAATCTCTGACACTCCCGTGCCATCGAGGTTCAACTCGATGACGATCTTTGTCTCGGATGTTTCACGAGCAATACTTGCAGTCCTAGGCTTCATTCCACGCCTCCACAAGACCAGTCAGTAGAGCATCTGTATCTTCCGGACGGCCGGCGCTGATGCGCAGACAATCCCTGAGTCCGGGAGTCTCGTAGAATCGTACCAATATGCCCCTCTTGCGGAGGCTGTCTCTCAGGCGCCTTGCAGTGGTTACTGCCCCACTCGCATCCTTTTCCGCTACGCGGCAAAGCACAAAATTGGCACTCGAAGGAAAGGGCCGCATCCAGGGCAGCTTCGCAAGTTCAGACGACATCCTATTCCGCTCGGCCTTCAGTCTCTCGACATTTGCTCGAAGGTAGTCGACGTCTTCCAGAGACGCGATGGCGGCCGCTTCACCCGCAACATTCACATTGTATGGTTGCTTGATCTTGAGGAAATGGCCCGCAATCTTCTCGTGGCAGAGTCCGTAGCCCACACGCAAACCCGCGAGTCCCGCCCACTTGCTGAAAGTACGCAATATGATCAGGTTTGGATTCGCAGCGACAAGACCTGCCGCAGAACTCTCGCCAAACTCGAAGTACGCTTCATCAACGACCACCACCAGTCCCATCCCCAGCAACTCCAGAACCTCTTCATCACTGACAAGCTCGCCCGTAGGGTTGTTTGGCGATGCAATGAATATCACACGAGTCTTGTCCGATTTCGCCGCACGAATACCGGCCATATCCAGGACAAAATCATCTCTGCGCGGCACATTGACAATCGTTCCCCCAACCACACCAACGGTGAAAGGATACATGCCAAACGTAGGGGGGCAGTTCAAGACCTCATCGCCTGGACGCACGAACAATCGCAACACCAGGTCAATCAGATCATCGCTCCCATTGCCACAGACGATGCTGCTCTCAGAAAAACCCGTGTAGCTGCTGAGTGCCTTTCTCAGATTCCTCTGCAGAGGGTCGGGGTAGATGTGATAGTAGGGGAAATTTGCAAGTATCTGTGTTGCCCTGGGAGAGCACAGGTAGGGATTCTCGTTCCCATCCATCTTGATGATGTGGGTTCCGAGTTCCTTCTCAAGAACGTCGATGGGCTCTACGGGGTCATAGCCCCGCATAGTCATCAGTTCGGGCCGGATCAGCTTCTCAACGCCATCAATGTCCACTCAACACTCCGACTGGACCTGCAAGAATGCTACGCTGTCTTCTTGAGTCGCTTCTCAACTGCCCGGGCATGGGCTTCAAGCCCTTCCGCCCGCGCGATTACGACAGCAGCACGTCCAAGGTCAGACATTGTAGCACTGCTGAGATGAGCGATACTGCTAATCTTGACGAAATCCTCAACGCCGAGTACCGAGGAGAACCGCGCACTCCCACCAGTGGGAAGCACATGACTGGGACCGTCTATGTAGTCCCCCATCACGACGGGAGATTCGCCACCAAGGCAAATACACCCTGCATTTGTTATGTCATTCAACAACACACGTGGCTCAGCCACCGCAAGTTCAAGATGCTCCGGGGCAAACTCATTGTTGAGCAGTGCGGCCTCATGAAGCGTCTCCACCACAGCGATGATTCCCCTGTCCACCGCTTCAGCCACGGTTGTCTTCCTGGGGAGCGAGTCGAGCTGCAAAGCAACTTCCTTCTCCACTTCAACAGCGAAATCCGGCGATGTCGTAACCAACACCACAGCGGCTTCAGGGTCATGCTCCGCCTGAGCAAGGATGTCCGCCGCACAGTACGTGGCTGAAGCAGTATCGTCAGCCACAATGAGCACTTCACTTGGCCCTGCCAGCCCATCTATTGCCACGGTGCCAAAGACCATCTTCTTCGCGAGAGTCACGAACACGTTCCCTGGTCCGCATATCTTGTCGACAGCAGGAACAGACTCAGTTCCATACGCCAGTGCAGCCACTGCCTGCGCTCCCCCCATCGCGAACACCCTGTCCACTCCAGCAATATCACACGCAACAAGAGTCGCAGCAGAAACCTCGCCACCGGGACCGGGGGGAGTCGCAACAATGACCTCATCCACACCTGCCACTCTTGCGGGGATAGCACACATCAGAACAGACGAGGGGTAGGTCGCTCTTCCTCCAGGAACGTAAAGACCAACCCTGCGTAGTGGGACAGTCTTCCGTCCCAATTCATCGCCATAGAACACGGTGCCCACGCGCACTGCACACGCCTCATGGAACTCCCGTATGCGAGACGCTGACAGCCGCAGCGCGGCAATCAACTCATCATCTAATGCCGCATAGGCAGCACATATTGTGTCACGTGACACTTCAAGTCCGGGCAGGTCGATATCAGATATGAGCTTCGTGTATTCAACGACCGACCTGTCGCCACGCGCCCGCACATCTCTCACTATGCGTTCAACGACCTGCGAAGGAGTGAGCGCTTCGCCGAATGTGGATTGGATACCTTTCAAGAGAGAAGGCTGCCCTTCAAGCGACGTCAATGGATCACTCCTCTGGAGTGCCTTGAGTGCGTTCTCGAAACCCGTTACGCGTTTCACTCAACAGCCCCGGCCAGCATAGCTGCAAGTGCCTCAATCTTCTCCCGCTTGGAAGGAACATTCAGGCTATCGGTATTGACCACCAGACACGCGCTTGAGCGCAGTATGACCTCGATAATCTTGAGTCTGTTATCAACCAGGGTCTTGCCCGTCTGTGTGTTGTCCACAAGCAGGTCAGCATCATCCGGCAGGAAGGCCTCACTAGCGCCCCAAGTGGGCATAATCTTGTACGCACCGATATGGTTGTCTCTCAGATATCTATCAGCTATATTGGTGTACTCCGAGGCTACACGTAGCGGACGCACACCACCACGAGACACATAGTCACGCAATTCTTCGGTGTTGTTCACCGGAATATCTTCGCTCAGGGCAGCCACCACTCGAACCTGGCCGAAACCAAGGTCCACCAACTGCTTCACAGGACTCTCGGGAAAGCTGCAGAGATGCTCCTTCAACCAGTCCTGCCCTGTGACCGCCACGTCGAAATGACCACTCGCAACCTGCAGGGGCATGTCTTGTGGGCGAACCATCTTCACCGCGAGCCAATCCGGCCCTGCAAGAAGTCGACGCTCTCCCGTCTTTCCCGCATATCCGGGAACATCGAGCCCCGCTCTTTCAAGAAGTTCCACAGCGGGTGTCTTCTGATGTCCATCAGGCAATGCCATGCGAATTTCTCGAGACTGCCATTCAACAAGCCTCTCATCCGGTGGACGCAACTGCGTGACTGCCGTTTCCACCTCTTGCTGAACCCCTGTGCCAAAACTGCCATCAAAACATGCGAGTACGTCGCTCATGTTCTTGCGAGACATCGAATCCGCATTAGCCACAAGGACGGCATTCACATCGAACAGTTTCTTGAGAGGAACAAGCCCTTGCGAGATGAGGTCTCTCTCACTGCGCGCCCACAGAATGACCAGGTCCGCACTCTCCGGTGGATATGCGCCGGCTCCACCCCATACAGGGAATATCCGAAACCTTCGCAGCCGAAGTTCCGCGGCAAGTGCTGTGGCTATATTCTCGTACTCTGAGACGATGTGGAGCGTGCGTTCACACGCTGATACGGCTGCAAGTGAACCAAGGTCAGCGTACGCACTCGAGGCAAGGTAGACCGCGCCTTCGCGATACTTCAGGGGCGCTATCTCCACAAGTGCCGCGGACCGGTATCGTGACTTGAGTTCACGGACCCAGTCCTCACCGCAGATGCCCAGATCATAGTTGCCGACCGATACGTGCACAGAGATGTCTTTTTCCTGCAGTATCTTGGCAGAGAGGTGACCAAAGCGGGAGGAGACAAGGCGGTACTGTCGAGTCTTGGAAGTATACTCGTCGAAAGCCATGCCGATACTATCGAGCAAGGCCGACGTAGGAGAAAGAAATCTCCCCTTGGGAAGTGCGAACCGGATGGAACTTGACCTCGACTCCACGCTCAAGCTCTAGGACATTATCTGCTCGACAGCCGCAGCAATCGAGCACGCCTTTCTCTCATTCGTCTTGCAGTTTGTCAATTCCACGATTCCTGTATCGTCAGCCCCCACCTTCGCTATCCACCCACACCGTGAAACGAACTCACCACGTTCTTCTATCTCCACAACCGCAACACCTCCACCTGCCCGTATCGCCCTCGCCAGTTCCAGGGAGTCCCGCATCACAGATGCAGTACACGCACCACTTACCACAAGCACGTGCCGCCCGGCCTGCTCCGTTTCTTGAAGCAGGTTCATAATCTGGTCCAGATAGAGGGCAAAACCACACGCAGATTCATCAGGACCACCCATCAATGGAATCAGGTCATCGTAGCGGCCACCGCCACCAACCTTCTCTCCACTGTCGGAAATCATCTGAAAGCATATGCCCGTGTAGTACTCGAAGCTCCGCACTGCGGTTATGTCCACTTCGTACGTGCACTCAATCTCATCAAGCAGCCTGACAACCTCAATGAACTCGTCCAGCGCAGTCCGGAACTCCTCTCCGGCTCCCACGGAAAGCGCCTTGATATTCTCAAGATAGCCAGCAGACGACCCCTTCAGAGACAGCAGAGGAGGAAGATATCTCTTATCCTCGCTGACGGAGGTTACCGCCTTCTCAAGCCCACTCCAATCTCCATCCAGAACGGATTCAACGAGGCGTTCTCGCGCGGAAGGAGCCAGTCCCAGTTCGTCTATAAGCGCTTTCAACAAGCCTGCGTGACAGACCTGAAGGCGAATGCCGTCAAGTCCCAGGCGGCCAACAACCTCGCGCGCAAGCATGATTATCTCGACATCCGCCGCCACTGGCGCTCCGCCAATAAACTCCGCTCCGCATTGCCAGCGCTCCCGGTTCTTCTCACCGGTCTTCTCAAAGACGAAGCTATTCGTTACGTAGAAGAGCCTTTCGGGAGACTGTGGTGAGAGATTCTCAACATAGAGCCGGGCCACAGGAATCGTGCAGTCAGGTCTCAGCACAACCCGTTCGCCACTCCAACCATCCCAATCGAGGAATGAATAGACACGACCCACCATCCCAGGAGTAAGAGTGCCAAGGGCAGTGAACAGCTGAAGATACTCGATCGTGGGTGGCTTCACCTCACCGTACCCATAGCTAAGACACACGTCCCTGAATGCGCTCTCAACGCGACGAAAACGCGCCATGTCTACGGGCAGAAGGTCTCGCATTCCTCTGCATTTCTGATGTAGCAACACTGACTCCTGCTTGTTCATCGGACATGGTAAGTTTACACGAACGTCGACCTACGTTCAATTTGCTTGAGAGCTTGCCCGAAGCGACGTTTTCTCGACAATGCAACTGAGGCTCTGTACGTCACACGTTTGTTGCACCACTGCCATTCATCTATAATCGATTCGGAAGAAGTAGCCATGGCTCGAAGATTGCGGATTGCTATTCTCAGCCTGCTGGCAATGTGTGCCTTTTCCTCTCTTGCTGGCACAACCATCGCCGACACCAGTCAGAGAGTTGTCGTCCTTGAGGTGGACGGCACAATCGTCCCCGTTGTGGCGCAATACATTGAGAGAGGTATCACGCACGCTGAGGATACAGGTGCCACTGCCCTCGTCATCAAGCTCAACACACCCGGGGGATTGCTCACCGCAACGGAGGACATCGTCTCAAGCATCATGAATGCGGACGTACCGGTTGTCACCTACGTGAGCCCTAAGGGCGCATGGGCTGCTTCAGCAGGCACGTTCATCACTCTCGCATCTCACGTTGCTGCAATGACACCGGGAAGCACAATCGGCGCGGCACACCCCGTCGCGGGAGATGGCCAGGAGATACCTGACACTCAGATGGAGAAGATTACCGAGTTCTCCGCGAAATGGATGAGAACCATCGCAGAGGATAGAAATCGCAACGCAGACGAGGCTGAACTGGCAGTCACTGAGAGCAAATCCTTCACCGATACCGACGCCCTCGATGCCAACATCATAGACATCCGCGCTGATTCTCTCGAAGAGTTGCTCAACCAGATGGACGGCATCAAGGTAACGCTGGCGAACGGAACCACCGTCACACTCGAATCCGCAGGAGCGTTTCAGGAGCTAGCTGACATGACTCCTTTCGAGAGGCTCCTTCACACAGTGACGGACCCGAACATCGCCTACCTGCTGTTCACACTTGCCACCATAGGCCTTATCACAGAGATATCGAGTCCGGGATTGATTCTGCCGGGAGTGCTCGGTGGCATTTGCCTCATCCTTGCACTCTATGCCATGGGAGTACTCAACGCATACTGGGGCGGAATGGCACTGATGCTGCTCGCTGTTGGCCTATTCGTGGCTGAATACTTCACAACCACGTTCGGGGTTCTTACCGCGGGCGGAGTGACGGCGCTCGTGCTCGGTTCCCTCATACTCTTCAGTGAGAGCCCGGGCATCGAAGTCAACAGAGGCCTGATAGCCGGAGTGGCCGTGGGAGCAACCGCATTCTCAGTGTTTGTGCTCGGAGCTGTCATCAGGGGGCAACGCCGGCAGAAGGCAACGGGTACCGAGAGCATGCCCGGTACACGCGCTGTGGCCAAGACGCCTCTCACCCCGAAGGGAATGGTACTTGCCGAGGGAGAGTTGTGGACCGCCATAGCAGAGGGAGATCACGTGGCTCCAGGTGAAGAAGTGATGATTGTCAGCGTCGATAGAATGCTGCTACATGTGAAGAAGCATCCACAGTTGTGAATGTGAGGAGATGAAGTAGATGCTATTGCTGCCGGATTGGGATATTACGGGACCCATCTACCTGATGATCGGCCTGATTGTCGCCTTCGTCATCGTCGCCACAATCGCAGTTATCCGGAGTCAGAGGCGTAAACCTGTGGCAGGCGGGGAAGACATCATCGGTCTGACAGGGACGGTTCGAACTCGATTGACCCCTGAAGGTAGCGTCCAGGTGCGCGGCGAGATATGGCAGGCAGTCAGCGATGGCACGTCCATCGAGCCTGGCACAAAGATAGTAGTGACAGCCATGGAAGGGCTTACACTTAGAGTAAAGACAAAGGGGGAAAAGGATGCTTGACTTCGGGTGGATACTCTACATTTTCATTGCCTTCATAGTACTGATGGTTCTTTCTTCGGCCATCAAGATCGTCCAGGAGTATGAGAGGGCGGGTATTTTCAGACTCGGGCGTTTTGTGGGACTGAGAGGCCCGGGCCTCGTTCTCATCATCCCGTTCGTGGAACGGGCACGAAAAGTCGACCTTCGCGTAGTGACCATGGACGTTCCCCAGCAGGAATGCATTACGCTCGACAACGTGACGGTGTCAGTCGACGCGGTCATCTACTTCCGGGTCGTCGAACCGGCTGACGCGATACTTAAAGTCTACGACTATGCCAAGGCCACCTATCTCCTCGCCCAGACTACCCTGCGAAGCGTCGTTGGCCAGTCCGAACTGGACGAGGTGTTGTCTCACCGCGAGCGACTGAACGAACGAGTTCAGGAGATTGTCGATGAGGGAACCAACCCCTGGGGAGTCAAGGTAAGCCTGGTTGAGGTGAAGGACGTCCAGCTTGCTGAATCCATGCAGCGCTCGATGGCCGCTCAGGCAGAAGCAGAGCGTGACCGCAGGGCAAAGGTGGTGCACGCGGAAGGTGAGTTCCAGGCAGCCGCCAAACTTGCCGAAGCCGCCAAGCTCATGGAAGGACAGCCGGTGGCACTCCAGCTCAGATATCTGCAGGCGATGACCAGTATCGCCACAGAGAAGACGAACACTATACTCTTCCCACTGCCCATCGACCTTCTCACGGTCTTCATGGACAAGAGAGCGACACCCGACAAAAAATAGCGCCCAAGATGAATTGACTCAGCGGAGGAAGGCAGGGTTCACTCCCACCTCCTCCGCTGACTTAGAACCTTCTCCAGAAACTAGACGACTCCGCGCATCTCAGCGACGTCGACAACGTCGTGCCTGACCATGAAGTCACTGATTCCTTCGATAATGGCCAACATGGACAGAGGGTTCGTGAACGTAGCAGTCCCGACCTGCACCGCGGTGGCGCCCGCCATGATGAATGCAATCGCATCTTCGGCAGTTGAGATCCCTCCACAGCCGATGATTGGCACGTGAACTGAATGGGCCACAGCATGAACCATGTGCAGCGCCACCGGCATGATAGCCGGCCCTGACAGGCCCCCCGATGGAGTGCCCAATCTTGATTTCCGGGCTTCTATGTCGATTGCCATCCCGCGGAGTGTGTTGATGAGGCACAACGCATTTGCCCCTGCATCTACCACGGCGGCGGCGACAGAGACTATGTCAGTCACGTTCGGCGTAAGCTTCAAAACAAGAGGCAGGGAAGTTGCTGCTCGCACCTCGGCCGTCAGGCGCGAGGCAATCGCGGCGTTCGTGCCAAACTCCAATCCTCCGTGTGACACGTTCGGGCAACTGATGTTGATTTCGAGTCCAGCCACGCCTGGGATACCATCCAGCGCACTCGCAACCTGAACATACTCGTCAATTGAGTGTCCCGCCACATTCACGATGACCGGCACGTCCCATGTGGACCAGAGCGGCGCCTTCTCACGTACAACCGTCTCAACACCGATGTTCTCCAGACCGACTGAATTCAGGACTCCCGAGGCCGTCTCCCAGATTCGTGGTTGTGCATTACCCTCCCATGGAACACTCGTGACCCCTTTGGTGACGATTGCTCCCAATCTCTGGATGTCCAGCAAGTCACCGTATTCAGTCCCGTATCCGAACGTGCCGGAAGCGGGCATCACCGGATTCTTGAGCACTAGAAAGGGTGAATTGCCAGGAGCGAGAGTCACGTCAAGTCGCGTTGAGTGTTTCACAGTCAACAAATTATCGCAGTAGACCCCGCTCAAAGCAACAACAGAGTGACCGGCACATGCTACAATCGCCCAACATGGCAACTGCACGTTGTCTCTTCCGGCCGATGACGGAAGCTGATATCCCGCAGGTCTACACGATTGACCATGAATGCTTCCCTGCGGAGTCACTGTTCCGTCCATACTCCAACTACGCCCGAGAATTGCGCAATTCCATGGCGCACTACATCGTCGCCTGCATACCATCAGAGCGACGCATGAGACAACTTGAGCAGCCATGGCTCAAAAAGCATCTGCTGCCATCGCCACATCTCCATGGACCCAATGAGTGCACGCAAGAGGACCTTCTCATAGGATTCACGGGGTTCTGGATAATCCTCGACGAGGCACACATCATTGCCATTGCCGTCACTGAACCATTCAGACGACAGCGAATCGGACAAGGACTGCTGCTCTCCGCAATTGAAAAGGCAGCCAGGATGCACGCGCGAATGGTGACTCTTGAAGTGAGGGAGAAGAACCTCGGCGCACAGTCGATGTACACCAAGCACGGCTTCTATGTGGCAGGAAGAAGGCCACATTATTACACCGACACGCAGGAAGACGCCGTCCTCATGACCATTGACAACATCCAGGGTGGAGACTGCAAGACTCGTCTTGCAGCAATGAAGGCTGAAACGCTTCACAACGACAGTCTCGCCTATCCCGTAGTGATTCCCGATGACATGTGGGAAGCTCGCGCCTAGCGGTACTTGTCGATGATTTCTTTGAAAGCGGTGAGCACCTTACCCAGCTCTTCTTGAGAGGCCGCAAACGTAGAAACCTTGAGGGCCTTCGTCTGTCCTGGCTGTATGCCCCATATACCGCGTTCCTTCAGTTCTTTGTAGAGGAAGTACCCGCGCTCACGGACCCGTTGCGATATCTCGTAGAATGCGGGCGTCTCGAAGTCCATCAGGTCATGCTTGTGCGGCTTTTCTCCAATCAGCGAGAAACCCAACTCTTCCATCGACGTGGCGAACCATTGTGCTTTTGTAACCTGTTCATCCCATCGATTGACCCGTTCTCGCACCTCGGGGAACGAAGCCATCAGCGTAGCCAGAGGCACCCCTCTCACTGTGCAGCCGAGGCATTCAACCTCTTTTTTCTTGCTTTCAACCGAAGGCCTCAGCACCACATCGTGCCATTTCGCCTTCATCCCGAGGACTCCTGACGGGCCTGCCGAAGCCATGCTCTTGTGCCCGCTGCCGACAAGAAAATCGGCATGGAGTGCGTCCATCTTCACCGGCATTCGTCCGACGGCATACGCTCCGTTGATGAGAAAGGGAACACCTGCCTCCATCGCAATTTCGCCGATCCGTGCAGCGTCCGGGACATTTCCATACTTCCCGTCTGGATACGTCACCATTATGAGCGCTGGCTTCCGTTCCTTGACTACCGCGGCATACGCCTCGACGTCAACCACGTACTCAGGATAGTCTGACCTGGGCACTGCCACAACCTCAAGGCCAGCACGTTCCGCTGCCACCGCCGTACTGTAGTGTCTGTTCGCATCAACCACAACCACGTCGCCCGGCTTCGCCATTGCATGAAAGACCATGAATATCCCATCACGCGCACCATACGTGAGCGTTGCTTCGTCACAGCCAAGAAACTCCGGAAGCATCTCTCCCACGAACTTGTTCACAGGAGGATTGGCGATACCGGTGAGACGCCCCTGGCAGAAATCACAGACAGAATACCCATCACCGAACTCGACGAGCGCTCGACGCGCTGCATCGGTCAGTATGCTGCCCGTCTGTAGCGGCATGATATTTATCATGCTCTTGTGTGGCCGTTCCAGATTGGCCAGTTTGTCAAAGTCAGCTTGCTGTGCCATTCAACTCAGTCCTCTACGCCGTCAATGGTTCGATTGTGGCGGACAGAAATACGGCCCCTCCCACCCCGATCTTCTTCTGCTGTCGCTCGATGTGTTCCCGTACTGCATCCGGAATGTCGATATTGAGGTCGGATAAGTGCCGAATCATCTTCACCTGGAATTGCATCGACGTAGTTGCATCCTCAGCCATAGCCGCTACCGCCATTGCAATACCACGCATATAGTTGATGTTGGTATAGACGCCTGAAGGCTCCAGGTCACTGTAGATAGTCCCATCACCAACGCAAATCTCGTTGAACCCTGCCGGTCCCACCAGCTTCTTTCCTTCTTCGTGCTCAACAAGCTTCACCTCAACCTTATTGTCCTTGAAAGCGATGAACTCGCACGGCGCCATCTCATCCTTGTGCTTTCTTGCACTCCCCTCAATCGCCCTGGCAATCTTCAACCCTCGCTCAGTCTTGGGAGCGGAGATATAGGAAAGCGATTCGGCAATATCTTTGTCACTGAAGTCCACAACAGAGAATTGAGGGAAGACGAGTTTCCGTATGTCTTCCGCTCCCTGCAGAATCATTGCCATTCGTTCAATGCCGAATCCTGCGTTGAACACAGGGTAATGGATGTCGAAATTGGATAGCGCTATTGGAGAGTACATTCCGATGTCAGCCAGTTCCACCCAATCCCCCTGATACTTGACGAACACCTCTTCCTCATGACCCGGCGCGTAGTACTTTGAAGTGGCCTTCTTCAACTCAAAACGCACGTCTTCGAATCCGTAATCCTTCAATACTTCAGAAGCTATCACACGTCCCGCATCGAGAGACATCTCCGGATCCATGATGACCATGGATGCAGAATGATGAACGCGCAGGTGATGTGCGTCCTCCCTCTGCTCATTCCTGTAGCGCGGTCCGACGGCGAAGAGCGCAAGCGGATACGTTGCCCTGTCCTGCATGGCTGCGAGCGTGTGAAACCATGTGGCCGACATGTGGCTGCGTAGAGTCCTGTCAGTCGCAATCGGCTTCAGGTTGTACAGTTCGGGAAAGACGCTATGGATTACTTCGGTCGCCTGGTCATCAGTGATACTCAGGTTGCTCATCAAGGTGTCAATCAGGTCATCGGCCTCGATGTCGCCTCGCTTGTAGCACCTCAGAACTGCCTGCAATTGCTCCAGGGCAACAGGTCGGCCTGTTATCTTCTCGACCTGTTGTATGCGTTGTGCGCTCACACCGATTTCGGGGCGAGGCAGTTCGGCAAGATAGAATGCTCTGTCGAGGATAACGAGAGCTTCAGGGCCGTATTCCTTCGTCACATCAGACTCGGGAAGGATGGTTGGATTCTCCGCCTCATCGAAACCTCTTGCCAGCAGTATCTCCCGGGAACGTTGCATGAGGTCCCTGAGTGGATGCGACCTCCCCTGGCCCGACAGTCTCACTTCTGTGCCACTTGGAAGCATGGCCCCCGTGGAAAGCCATGTAGATACGAAATCAGTCTTCGCCTGTTTCTTGATGGAAGCGCTGTCAAAAGAAGTCATAGTTATCCGCTCCTGATTAGTCATGAGATTCTAACAGATACTCTTTGAGCATGGTCAGAGCCGCTTGTACGGCCAGACCCTTATTCGCGTCTCTGTCGCCTTCAAACACGAAGCGCCGCGCACTGCACACCCCCTCGGATGCAATGGCCAGAAAGAACAGACCGACGGGCTTCGACTCAGTGCCACCGCCAGGCCCAGCAATCCCCGTGTCAGCCACGCACACATCGGCACCCAGCGCGACACGTCCTCCCTCTGCCATCTCCCTCGCAGTCTCAGCACTCACGGCTCCATAGTTCTCAAGGGTTGCACTCTTCACGTTGAGAAGCCGCCGCTTCGCGTCGTTGCTATACGCAACCACGCCGCCGGCAACGTAATCAGAAGATCCGGGAACACGGGTCAACGTATCGGCGATGCGACCTGCGGTGGCGGATTCGGCGGTTGCAATCAGCATACAACGTTGTCCATCACGCTGACGCGCACGTATGCACGCGGATATCTGTTCTGCGATTCCCAAAACTATCACCTCCGTGTTCCTGTGGCTGTATCAATTGTAGCGCTATGCGGTGAACCAGTGGGGAAATACCTGCCAGCAATCAGAAAGAGAAACCATCCGATTGGCACCAGAGTTTCCAACGAAATAGCACCCGTGCGCGCCAGACAGACAAGAAAAGATGATGTTGAACCGAAGAACGGGGGGAGGCTACCTACTTCTGCTTGCGACCGAAGATGATACACTCAGAAGGGGGAAGGACAAAAAGAAGAGGAAACCCCTGGCGACGGCATATTTTCCCAAAGAGTTGCCCCTTAAGTATCGTCTGCGCTGGAGCGTTTCACTTCCGTGTTCGGGATGGGAACGGGTGGTTCCACTCCGCTCTAGTCACCAGGAGAATCCTCAGCGCAGGAAGTATACAC
>JAFGFT010000060.1 GCA_016930935.1 Dehalococcoidia bacterium
CCAAGGTGCTCCACGGTACGTGCCCATTCAACGATGTCCATCCCGGTTGCTTCATTGCCGCCACTCACCACAACCTCGAGGCGTGGAGCGCCAGAACCTACATCATTCTTCTTGCCATCTATGGCTACCACAAGGCGAGAACCACCGAAACGCTTCGCAGCGTCGCTGATGAGGTCTGGATTCTTCACAGCGGCTGTGTTGATGGAGACCTTCGCAGCCCCAAGGTCAAAGAGTGCCTTCATGTCTTCAGTGGTGCGGATGCCACCACCAACCGCGAAGGGAATCCGTATTGCCGCAGCGAGCTTTCTCACCCATTCCAGTCGCGTGTTCCTGTTCTCCACCGTAGCAGCGATATCCAGGATGACGATTTCGTCGGCTCCCTGCTGCTCGTACGCCATCGCCGCCTCCACGATGTCCCTCGCATCCACAAGGTTCTCAAACTTCACACCCTTTACCACCCGGCCTTCCTTCACATCAAGACACGGGACGATTTTCACGATGCTCACGTGCGTTTTCCTCCTGTAAGACAAGTCTCTAGGGTACGAATCGCATGCAGCGGGAAGGACGCATGTCCCAACCGCGTGATAACCATGGTACGACGCCAGGACACAGAGAGCCGCAGTACGGCATCTATACGTTGAAGAGGAAGTTCACCACATCGCCGTCCTGCACGACGTAGTCTTTTCCCTCAAGACGGAGAAGGCCGCGCTTCCGTGCCTCGTGCTCGTTCTGGCATTCAGCGAAGTCGTCGTAGGTAATCACCTCAGCCCGAATGAAGCCCTTCTCGATATCTGAATGGACCTTGCCCGCTGCATGAGGAGCCAGCGTGCCACGCTGGATGGTCCACGCACGAGTTTCATCTGGACCCGTGGTTAAGAACGAGATGAGTCCAAGTGACGACAGGCACGCAGTGACAACGCGTTCCACACTCCCGGCAGTGGCGCCAAGAGCCGAGCGAAACTCGGCCGCATCTTCATCACTGAGTTCCAACAGTTCCATCTCCAGCTTGGCGCACATTGACAGTATGGTGAACTGCGGGTACAAATTCTGGAGTTCTGCCTCAATCTCCCCGGCGCGGCCTATCTGGTCTTCTCCCAGGTTGGCTACAAGAAGTATCGGCTTCGCTGTCAGAAACTGGTAGCTGGAGAGTATCTTCTTCTGGTCATGCGTGAACGTTTGCTGCCTGATAGGCACATCGTTCTCCAGATTGACCTTGATTTCATTCAACAGGGCTTCCTCCGCCTGAAGAGGCGGCCTGTCCAGAGTCCTGGCCGACTTTATCTGGTCGCTCAGGCGCTGTAACCTGCGTTCGATGATGCCCAAGTCTGAGAACGCCAGTTCCATGTCGAAGCTGGCAATGTCCCGCAGAGGGTCGACGGACTGCAACGGATGCGGCACAGAATCGTCCTCAAAGTAGCGGATGACCTGCAGGAGAGCTTCCGCAGTGGTCAGATAGCCCAACACCTCGGGAGGAAGCCCACTCTTGTCCTGGGTCTCCTTGGCCATATACGCCACATCGGTAATGTTGACCTCGGCAGGAACGATTCGTGCCGACTTCGTGAGACGTGCGAGCACATCCAGTCTGCTATCAGTCACTTTCCGCACGCCGATATTCGGTTTCAATGAGGAAGAATACGAGCCTACCTCGGCAACTCCGCCGGTGATTGCGTTGAAGAGAGTCGTCTTGCCGCAGTGTCTAAGTCCAACAATCGCAATTTTCATATCTGTGTGTAGTCCCATTGTATCATTGATACAGCTGCGGAACACGACTCCACATAGTGGGCGCCATGTTAGAATCTGGTAGTGCTCCACCTGGTTTACGGCGCGGATTCCTACTCAGCGCGACAACGATTGAAGTCGATTCTCTCTTCGAACGCTGCAACCGACGCTGAAGAATCGATACCGGCCTGGTTCGAAGGCAAGTCCGCGAAGCCGCAGGAGGTCCTGGACGCGTGCGGACAGGTATCCCTCTTCGCGACCCTCCGCCAGGTTGTCGTGGAAGGGCTGCTCACCAAATTCGAGTCACCCAAATCCGGCGCTTCACGTCCGAAGAAGGGCCGCAAGAAGGACGCCCCTGTCCTCGGAGAATGGGATGGATTTGCGGAGCGTGCGGCAGCGCTGCCTGAGTCCTGTATCCTCATTCTCCTCGATGGTGAACTGAAGAGTAGCAATCCACTGCTCAAGGCGCTTCAGTCACTCGCACAGGTCGACGAGTTCAAGACTCCCAACGCCGGTCAGATAGAGAATTGGATACGCAATCGTGCCGCCGAGGCAGGCGCCCAATTCCACCCGGACGCCATCCGGGACCTGAGCATTTTGTCCGGAGGAGACTACTGGCAGCTCAGCTCTGAGATTGAGAAGCTGGTCACCTATGCGGATGGACGGACCATCACCGCAGACGTCGTCAACTCCACGTCCGTGGCAAGCCATCACGCCACCATATTCATGCTGGTAGACGCGATAGTGGAGGCAAATCCCAGGGCCGCACGCTCCCGTCTCGATGCAATGTACAGGGATGGATTATCCGCAGGCTACGTCTTCACCATGGTCGGACGACAGATTCGCCTCATCGCTGCGGCGCGTGAACTGCGCGCCACCAGGGGCGTTCGCCCCCAGCCTTCAGGCGAACTCGCCCGTCTGCAGCCATTCGCCTTGAGCAGAGTTCAGCGGCAGGCAGCCAGGTACACTGAAATGCAGGTGCGAACGGCACTTGACCGATTGGTTGCCGCTGACAGAGCGGTCAAGACAAGCACGTCCGTCGACAGAGTGGCCCTCGACCTGCTCATCACGGACCTGCTTCCCATACCCCAAAGGTAGCCTCATCCCCCAAGCCTCCACACGTGCGTTACTCGTCGACACTCCACTGTATGGTAAGATTCCGTTCACATTACTTCTACAGGGGCTTAGAGACGCATGACAAGCAGCGAACTTCGACAACTCTTCCTGGACTTCTTCACTGAGCGGGGCCACACCGCAATCTCCAGTTCATCACTGGTTCCACACGGTGACCCGACACTGCTGTTCACAACGGCGGGCATGGTACAGATTAAGCCCTATTTCCTGGGATTGCAGAAACCCCCGAACCAGCGTCTCGCATCCTGTCAGAAATGCTTCAGGACTACCGACGTCGATTCGGTTGGCGATGGCACGCACCTCACACTGTTCGAGATGCTCGGTAACTTCAGCGTGGGAGACTATTTCAAGACGGAAGCTGTCGCATGGGCCTGGGAGTTCGTGACGAAGTACCTCGGTCTCGCTCCCGACCGGCTCTGGGCGAGCGTCTATCTCGACGACGATGAGGCATTCGCACTCTGGGAGGGCGTTGGTATCCCTGCAGAGCGCATCTACCGCTTCGGTGATGAGGACAATTTCTGGGGCCCGGCAGGCGACTCCGGCCCTTGCGGTCCCTGCAGCGAACTGCACTACGACATGTCTCCCGAGCTCGGCTGCGGCAAACCGACGTGTGGCCCGAACTGTGACTGTGGCCGCTTCGTCGAGATATGGAACCTCGTTTTCACACAGTATGACCAGAAACCCGACGGCTCCCGCACGCTACTGCCACGTCCCAACATCGACACGGGGATGGGACTTGAGCGCATCACGGCAGCCGTGCAGGACAAGAAGACCGTCTACGAAACAGACATCTTCTCAGGGCTGATTGCCCTCGCATCCACCATGACCGGCATCAAGTACGGTCAATCCACTGATACCGACAGAGCATTGCGTATAGTGGCTGAACACGGACGGGGAATGTGCTTCCTCATTGCGGACGGCGTATTGCCGACGAATGATGGCAGGGGCTACGTGCTGCGGCGCATCCTCAGAAGGGCGTCACTGTTTGGCCGACGCATCGGCCTCACGCGCCCGTTCCTCACTGAGATAGCGGAGAAGGTCATTCATGACATGTCCGGACCCTATCCCGAACTGAAAGAGCACAGACAACTCATTCTCGACGTCATCCAGGCTGAAGAGAAACGATTCGTGTCAACACTGGAGACCGGCGTCGGCATCGTGGACAACCTCATCGACGCTGCACTCGCTGCAAAGAAGGACTGCCTCGACGGAGCGGACGTATTCCGTCTCTATGACACCTACGGCTTCCCGCGAGAGCTGACAGCAGAAGTCGCGAGCGAACGGGGACTCGGCATCGACGTCGCAGGCTTCGAAGCCGCCCTGAGCAGACAGCAGGAGATGGGCCGCGCGTCGCACTCCTTCCGAGCCGTCGACGACCTCTCATCGGTCTTCTCCGGCGCAGGCCCAACGACTTTTGATGGCTACAATTCGCTCTCTTCTCAGACCACCGTCATCGGCCTCAGTTCCGGTGGCATCTCCGTGCCCTCGGTCGACGAGGGTGCAGATGTTGATATAATTCTTGCGAATACTCCCTTCTATGGTGAGATGGGCGGACAGGTAGGGGACACCGGCCGCATCTTCAGCGATACCGCCGAGGTGGTAGTCAGCGGGACGGTGCGAACCGCGTCCGATATCACCGTTCACACCGGACGCCTTGTAAGAGGCCGAATTGCCACCGGTGACGCCGTGACGGCGCAGGTCGAGGAGGGGCAACGGGCTGACATTGCCCGCAACCACACAGCCACGCATCTGTTACAGGCAGCATTGAGGGAAGTACTGGGACCGCAAGTGGCCCAGCGCGGCTCCCTTGTAGAACCAGACCGGTTCCGCTTCGATTTCTCCTGGATGGGAGCTGTTGAGCCAGAGCCTATCGACCGAATCCAGTCCTTCGTGAACGAGCAGATACGCGCCGACCATGCAGTTGGCACCGATATAAGCACCCTTGACGAGGCCGTCAAGGAAGGCGCCATCGCCCTGTTCGACGAGAAATATGGCGATTCGGTTCGTGTAGTCAGGATTGGCGAACCGGCAGTCAGCACGGAGTTGTGCGGAGGTACACACGTCTCCGCAACTGGACAGATAGGCCTCTTCATCATCACCAGCGAGGCAAGTGTGGGCACCGGACTCCGCAGAATCGAGGCCGTCACCGGCCGTGCCGCAGAAGCGCTTGTCCGCCAGCGCACACATACTCTTGATGCAATCTCACGGGAGCTTGGTGCAACCGCTGATGATGTCATGGAGCGACTGGCCGACGTCTACGGCGAACTTGAATCAGCGCGAAAACGCACCGCAGCTCTGGAGAAGCAACTCTCAGCGGCGAGCGTCGACGCTCTCACAGCAGGCGCAACACAAATTGAAGGGGTTTCAGTTGTGGCCACACTTGTAAACGGCCTCTCCTTGCCGACGCTGCGCGAGATGGGAGACACATTGAAGAACCGACTCGGTGACTCCGTCATCGTCCTCGCCTCAGTGGAGAGTGACCGCCCGAGCTTCCTCGTGATGGTCTCACAGCCACTCACGTCACGCGGGCTTCACGCAGGCGACATTGCCAAACGAGCAGCCACAATCACGGGCGGAGGCGGAGGCGGAAAGCCCACGATGGCACAGGCAGGCGGCAAGGATGCCACCAGGGTGCCTGCGGCGCTGGAGGAAGCCATCCGTGTCATACGCGAGAAGCTGACTTCAGAAGACAGCAAGTAGCATGCGCTGGCTTGGTCTTGACCTCGGAGACAAGCGTACGGGAGTTGCAATCAGCAACCCTGAGGGGACCTTCGCGGTACCGCTTCTGGTGCTGCAACACGATGTCTCAGGACCTTCTCCCGCGCAGATAGACGCACTGCTCAACAAGCACGAAGTACAGGGGATTGTCCTCGGGCTTCCCCTCTCGCTCAGTGGTTCGCCTTCGACGCATACCCACCACGCGGTCGGTCTCGCCCTGGAAATCGCGCACCACCTGGGCGCGACACTCGAACTCCCCGCACACCTTCAAGCCGATTATCCGGAGATTCCGGCGGCACAGAGCTTCTCTCGGGACAACACCACTGAACCAGCACTTCGGATGATACTGTGGGACGAGCGGCTGTCAACGTGGGGAGCACAGCAGGTCATGCAGCCGAAGAAGAAGCGCACGCAGGGCCGGAAGACCGGCCCTGCTCATCTGGATGCCCACGCGGCAGCCATCATTCTGCAAAGCTACTTGGAGAGTCTTCAGAACAGCAGCGAAGCGCTGTCAGCGACGCCCAATGACGATGACCTTCAGGACTGGCAGGGTTAGACTCCCTTGCCGAATATCTGCCGGGCAATCATCAGCTTCTGAATCTCGTTGCTGCCCTCGTATATCTCAGGACCTTTCGCGTCACGGTATATCTGTTCGACACGGTAGGTTGAGCCATCTGCACCGAGCTTCGACATGAAACCATAGCCACCGAATATCTGTATCGCATCTCTCGCCATGTCGGCCGCAATCTGTGTTGCGTAATACTTGGCCATGCCAGTCTCAGGCTCGGGAAATTCCTCCCCCGCGTCATGTCGCATGGCGGCCTTATACGTCATGTCGCGCGCCATGCCGATCTGCGTTGCCCGTTCAGCCATCTTGAACTGCCAGTACTGCATTCCCGCAAGGGTCTTCCCGAACATCTCGCGTCGCTTCATGTAGTTCACGCTCTCATCGAACGCCGCCTGCGCCATCCCCACACTCGACGCGGCAACCGCAATCCTGCCCCGTGTGAGCGCCCCCAGGGCGATGCGCAACCCCTTGCCTTCCTTCCACACGAGATTGCTGCTGGGTACCTGCACATCGTCGAAGACGATATCCGACGTCAAACAGCCATGCATTCCCAACTTGCGGTCGGGAGCGGTGGTAGAGACACCGTCCTGTTTCAGGTCGATTACCAGCATGCCGAGGGAACCGTCCATATTGCAGAGTACGCACCCGAAGTCCGCGAGGGGAGCGTTGATGATGAACCGTTTCCGGCCACTTACACTCCATCCCGTAGTGGTCGGCTTCGCCATGGTCTTCACACTGGAAGGACTCACGTCGCTCCCTGCCTCCGGCTCAGTGATTCCGACGCATGCAACTTTCTCTCCGCTCATCAAAGCCGACAGGTACGGTGTCTTCAACGCAGGTGTGGCGTACTGCAGGACACGGCCGGCAAGGACGCACTGACAGTCATAGATAACGGCAATAGTATTGCTGTAGTAGCCAAGCTCCTCCATTGCGATGGCCGTGGCCAGCATCGGGCTGGCATAGCCGGCCCCACCTTCCTCTGTCGTGAAAGGCAGGCGGAAGTGACCCAATTCTGCCATCCGGTTGAACAGCCCACGTGGAAAGTTGGCTTCCTCTTCGACTCCGGCCTCGATGGCTGCACTTGCCGGAGCAATCTCTTCCATAGCGAAGCGGCGCACCTGGCTTCGCAGTTCAACCAATTCGGAAGGCATCTGAAGGTCATGATGTAGTCGTTCCTGGATTCTCTCTACCTGTTCCTGCACAACTGTCTCCTTGTGGGGCCCACACACATTTCACCGCGCTCCGCACTCCCCGTGTCTTCTATTCCCAACGTTTCGAATGTCAGCGGGTGCCCCTGCCGAAGATTTGACGTGCAATCACACGCTTCTGAATCTCGTTGGCCCCCTCATATATCTCCGCGATCTTACAGTCGCGGTATATCTGCTCTACGCGGCAGGGCGTATCGTCCGCACCCAATCGTGTCATGAATCCCCTGCCCCCGGCTATCTGTACCGCATCCCTCGCCATATCTCCCCCAATCTGACTTCCGAAGTATTTCGCCATCGCCGTCTCAGGTTCAGGGGATTCCTCCCCCTCATCATGCCGTAACGCCGCCTTGTAGCACAAATCCCTGGCCATGGCTATCTCCGTGGCTCGGTCCGCGAGCTTGAATTGCCAGTACTGCATGGCGGCCATGCGCTCCCCGAAGAGCTGCCGCCGGTGCATGTATGCCACACTCTCGTCCAGTGCCGCCTGCGCCATCCCCACTCCAGACATGCCCACAAGCACCCTTCCCCATGTGAGCGCCCTCAATGCGATACGAAGTCCCTCTCCGTGCATACCAAGAAGGTTCTCAAAAGGCACTTCAACGTTGTTGAACCACACGTCCGCCGTCAGTTGTACCTTATTACCCATCTTGATATCAGGCTCACCGACGGTCACACCGTCGGTTCTCAGGTCGACCACCAGCATGCACAGCTTCTCCTCTATGACACAGAGAGTGGTCGCGAAATCGCCAACAGGAGCGTTCGTGATGAACCGTTTGTGCCCGTTGAGTCTGTACGACCCATTCACCAGGACCGCACGTGTCAGCACCGTTCCGACACTAAGGTCGCTGCCCGCCTCAGGCTCCGTGATTGCCATGCAGGCAACCTTCGTCCCTGCAACGAGCGGCTTCAGATATCTCTCCTGCACATCCGAAGCGCCACTGAGGAGGGCAATTCCCGGCAAGATGCAATGGTCATCAAATATGGTGGCAAGACCATCGCTTGCGTAGGCCAATTCCTCCATCACAACAGCCGAACCACACAGTGGCCTACGCAGACCTCGTCCGGACTGCTCCAGGGCAAAAGGAACACCGAAGAACTCGAGTTCAGCCATTCGTCTGAATAGCGTCCACGGAAACGCCTCTGCCGTTTCCACGACCGTGTTGAGATGGTCCGCAACAGGAAGCACCTCCTCATTGACGAAGGTGCGCACCTCAGATCTCAATGCACGCGACTCTTCAGGTAACACCGAGTCGTGGTACAAGCGCCCCTGCAATCTGACCGGGATAGAGTACATAGGAGTCCTCCAAGTTCAGTACGAGGCCGAATTGGTGTACAATAGCCTCACCTGTTGTCTCGGGTCAATTTCGTATCCGACCAATGGGGACATTTATCATGGAGGTGTTCGCTCGTGAGTTCAGGAGACACCAAGCAGGAAAGAATCAACAGAGCCTCAAAGCTGGCCGGAGATTACGAAGAGGAATCTGTAAACTGCGCCCAGGGTACTCTGGCAGGCCTCATGGAAGAGTTTCAACTTGAGGGCGGCAAGGAACTTCTGAAGGCCGCCACATTCATGCCAGGCATGATGAGCCGCAAGGAAACCTGCGGTGCAATACTCGGTGGCATGATGGCGCTCGGTCTCAAGTACGGTCGCGACAAACTCAGCGACCCCTCATGGAGCACTCCTGAAGCAAATGAGGAGATGTTCAAAGTCCGCCAGAAGGTGTACCGCTATTGCGAGGCCTTCAAGGCAGAGTTCGGAAGTACCATGTGCGGCGACATTCGTCCGCTCATAATGGGAAGGGATTACGACACGATGAACGCCGACGAACGACGGCAGTTCCTTGAGGATGGTGGCCGCACCAAGTGTCGTGTTCCACCAGAGGTGGCTGCCCGGATTGCAGCCGAGATAATGCTTGAGGACGAGGACTAGGAAGACTCTCTTCCGTCCGCGTCATCAGAATCGATGACGTGTTCGCATCCACCACGACCGGCACCTGGTTCCAACGGGTGGCTGGCAAGTGATGTGATATACGTAAGTCAGCAGGAGTTGTTGCCCATTGTTGAAGACACATAGTTGCGGAGACCTTCGAGATACTCATGTCGGACAGACAGTCTCTCTAGCAGGCTGGATTCATCGTCGCCGTGACCACGGCGGCCTGGTATTCATCGACCTGCGTGATAGCACAGGGCTTGTGCAAGTAGTCTTCGACCCCGAAAGGTCTCAGTGCTCAGACGAACTTGTTCACTCGCTCAGAAGCGAATACGTGTTGCGCATCACCGGCAGAGTGACTGCAAGACCCGAGGGCACCGAGAATGCCAAGATGGGGAGTGGCGCGATTGAGGTTGTGGTTGCCGACGCGGAACTCCTGAATGATTCACCGACCCCACCCTTCTACATCAACGAAGACGTCGATGTAGATGAGAACCTCCTCCTTCGCTACAGATATCTGTACCTCCGCCGACCGCGCATGAGCGCCAACCTTGTGACACGACACAGAGTCGTCAAACTCATCAGGGATTTTCTGGATGCGGAACGGTTCCTGGATATCGAAACACCCATCCTCATCAAGAGTACACCTGAGGGGGCCCGCGACTACCTTGTCCCAAGCAGGGTGAATCCGGGCAAATTCTATGCTCTGCCTCAGTCTCCGCAACAGTTGAAACAGATACTGATGGTCGGAGGACTTGAGCGGTACTATCAGATTGCGCGTTGTTTCAGAGATGAGGACCTCAGAGCGGACCGTCAGCCCGAATTTACGCAACTCGACCTCGAGATGAGCTTCGCAGAGGAAGAGGATATCGTCGAACTGATGGAACGCATGATGGTTCAGATGATGCAGTCTGTGCGTCCTGATGCCACGTTCCCGAACCCGTTCCCACGGCTGACATTCGCGGAGTCCATGGCACAGTACGGCACCGACAAGCCAGACATCCGCTATGGAATGAAGATTGTCGATATCACCGATATCGCGGCAGACACCGCTTTCGGCATATTCCAGTCAACCGTGACTTCAGGTGGCGCCGTCAGGGGCATCTGCGTTCCCGGGTGTGCGCCCTATACCAAGAGCCAGTTGAATGACCTCATCGCCAGAGCGAGCGCCGCGGGCGCGAAGGGACTCATGACCGTATCGGTC
>JAFGFT010000009.1 GCA_016930935.1 Dehalococcoidia bacterium
CATACTGGGACGGGCGGGGTTGCTACGCCTGTCAGTGAGTGAACAGGGCATCCATGTGGGCGGAGCCGCAGTCACCTGCATCGATGGAGAGTTGTCGGTCTGACGTGATTCGCTATAAGCCACGCACGTTGGTTGAGTCCACCCAGCCAACACGGACCTTCAAGACAGACCCTCGGACACCACCACACGCACCACGACTACTTGTTCGCGGCAACCGCCTGCTGCAACTTCTCTGCGAAATCCTTGCGGGCGGGTGAGAAGATGTCCAGCACCCTGCAACCCCTGTCGAGTGTCACCGCGCTGTGCGGCACACCACCCGGTATCACAACCAGTTCTCCCGCGTGCGCCCGATAGAGCTTGCCGTTGCAGGCCAGGTCCAGTTCTCCCTCAAGCACCACTACCACCTGCTCTTCTGGATGACTGTGCGGCTTCGCCTCAAGGCCCGGCGCCAGTTCCAGGAAACTCAGTGTCATGTTGCTGGTGGGCACGATGGCAGTGACCGACCCGGGGCGCAGAATGACACGTGGGATGCTGTCGACTGTGGTCACCATCGCCTTGCGCTCATCCTCGGTTGCCCTTACGAATTCATCACTCATGAACTGCTCACTCCTTACTGCCGACAGCCGTTGCGAGATGCTGCTGTCTATCTCAATTTGGAAGGTAGCACACTGAACTCGCATTCAACCATGCATCCAGCGCCTGTTCGGAGGGAGTTGCGTTCCGCCCGACTTTGGACATATGCAAGACGGTTCTGATACCACTACTGATGGGCAATGGGTCAGCGCCGGTTGAAAAGACACCACGGCGCGACAGTCATGCAACGGGGAGGAGAACTGGATGAATGCCTACATGGTACTGAGTAATCGGATTATCGAGCCGTTCGGCGACCACCCCGGAAATTGTCTCATCGTGAACAAGCCACTGTCTGTCCATCAACGGGTGTCTCTCGCACGTGAAAGGCTATTGCTGGTGCCCGTCAGTGACCCTGCCGGCATCGAAGACCCGGACGAGCACCTGGTATTCAGTGACAATCTCTACTTCACGCATGAGTTACTGCATGAGTTCATCGAAAGGTCTCGACCTCTGCGATGTAAGACCAGGGCAGCACTGAAGCCGGGCACGACCACACTGAGGAGCATGACAGCCACACAGAATGTTGAAGTCCACGAAGACTACATCGCGTATTCACTGTTCTATGTACCCGCTGAAGCCTATCGCGACCGCGAGGCCCAGGTTGTGGTTATCGATACAGACCAGGCTTTCGAGTCCGTCCCCATGCCGGCGCACCTGGCAGAAGCCGGCGAGTACCGCGTTCCACTGACAGACAAGCTACTGGTGCAGGTTGAGCACTGGACCAACTTGTACGCAGCCAACGTGGCTACCCTGCTGGCCAATGTTGCCAGGGTGATGAACAGGCCAAAGCCCAGTCTGCTATGGATGGCCATGAAGGCCCGTAGCTTCAACAAGTGGAGCGTCTTGAAACAGGCAAACCATATCGGCCGTGGCTGTGACATTCACCCCACGGCGTACATCGAAGGCAGCACTATCGGCGACAACGTGAAGATTGGGGCCATGGCCATTGTGCGTGAGTCCGTTGTCGGTGACCACAGCTACATCGCTAACAACGCCGCAGTGGAACTGTCCGTGATTGGCGAGAGTAGCGAGCTTCAGGGCGGCGCCATCGTACAGTACTCGGTGCTCTATCCCGGCGCATTCACGTTTGCGAAAGGTATCAATGCGAGCTTCCTCGGACGAGACACGTTCGTGGGAGACGGAACCGCACTCGCCGATTTCCGGTTTGACGGCTGCAGCGTGACGGTCATGAAGGATGGCAAGAAGGTGGACACGGGCAATACGTTCCTGGGGTCGTGCCTGGGACATGGAGTCTACCTGGGAACCGGCTGTGTTGTGGCTCCCGGCAGGACGATTCCGAACGGAATGCACATCAGCCCTGAAGAGTCACGGATTATTACGCGATGCGACGCCACGCAGGATATCAGAGGCCACCGCAGGACGGAATTCCGGCCCCGAACTCACAACCGTTCTGACTGATACTACGAAGACAGGCTCCGGGGACCATTTTCAGCATCTACGCAGATGCGGAGATGGCACCACGCTGTCAAACTCTCAAACATGCACGTGAGGGGCTGGACCCGGAATCAATCACGCTACGAGTCCTGCGATACCGAGCTTTGCACCCGCCCCACCTCACCAGTGACAAGCCTTACCTTGATGCCATGCGGATGAGAGGGTGATTTCGTCAGAATGTCTTTGACGATGCCTTCAGTTGTCTTTCCTGTGCGCTGATCCTGCTTCAGCACTATCAGGACTCGCTCCCCTGCTTTGATGTGTGCGCGGTTGCGTCCGTCCACGAGGTCCTTCTTTCTTTCAACACTCCCCCATCCACTCACCAAGAATGTCTGCGGGGCTATGTGGTTCACTCAATAGAGAATGGTAACACTCAATGCCCCCGAGGACAGACCCACACGGACGGACACGGACCTACACAGACTACACTCCACAGTTCCTCCAGTCCGTATTCCTGCGGCGCAACCCGAGCAGTCACTTCTCCAACTGCGAGGTGCAGTTGGGGCAGCGGGTGGCCTTCACCGGAATGACGGAGATGCAGAACGGGCACTCTTTGGTCGGAGGTGGCGCCGGTGCGGCAACCTGCTCCCGGGCCTGCATCCTGGCAACGGGTCGCACAATGAAGAAGAACACGACCGCGGCGATAATCAGGAAATTGACGATGGTGTTGATGAACTGTCCGTAGTTGATGGTCACCGCACCTGCCGCTTGCGCGGCCGCCAGAGACGGATAGGGGCCCGCAACGGAACCTTCCTTCAGCACGACCATCAGGTTGGAGAAGTCTATGTCGCCCAATAACAATCCAATGGGCGGCATAATCACGTCCTGCACTGCCGAAGAGACGATGGCCCCGAAAGCGACGCCGATAATGATGCCCACCGCCATGTCGACCACGTTACCCTTCATGATGAATGCCTTGAAGTCTTTCATCATTCCATTCCTCCCTTTCCACGATTGGCTGACAACTCCTGTCCATACCATTACTACTCAACTCTCTCAGGGCTGGTTTGTCCAGTTCCAGGCCACCACATCGCGCAGACAATGACAGGACCGAATCTCTCAACGGCTCAGGCGCCGTGCCCTCCTTTGCCACACGCACTCAGCCAATATAGAATCTGACAGGAGGAACCACGAATGAACGAAGTAACCATCGGCATTATCGGCGGCAGCGGCCTGTACCAGATGGAGGCAATGACGGACGTCTCCGAGGTACACGTCGATACGCCGTACGGCGCACCGAGTGACGCCATTATAACGGGCACGATTGAGGGCAAGCGGGTCGCTTTCCTGCCCAGGCACGGCAAGGGTCACAGGCTCAACCCGAGCGAGGTGCCATACCGCGCCAACATCTACGCACTCAAGACCCTTGGTGTTCAGCGCGTTATTTCAGTCAACGCTGTGGGAAGCCTCAGACTGGAAATGCCACCGATGGACATCGTCATCCCCGACCAGATAATCGACCGCACACGAGGGCGGGCGAGCACCTTCTTTGAGAAGGGCATCGTGGCCCACGTGGCCTTCGCCGAGCCTTTCTGTTCTGGACTCCGCTCAATAGTGAGTGATGCGGCAGCCGCCGCGGGCGCACGGGTACACGACGGCGGGACCTACATCGCCATGGAGGGGCCACAGTTCTCCACCCGCGCCGAATCAGAACTCTACCGCTCCTGGAATGCAGACATCATCGGCATGACCGCAATCCCGGAGGCAAAGCTGGCCAGAGAGGCAGAGATGTGCTACGCCGTGGTGGCATTCGTCACCGACTACGACTGCTGGTATCCCGAGCACGGTTCGGTCACCACAGAGATGATTATCAAAGCCCTGTTGACCGGTGCAGACACCGCGAGGGCAATCGTCACTCACGCGGTCAGGGCAATGCCCGAAGGGCGGCAGTGCGGCTGCGGAACCGCCCTCTCCGACGCCATCGTGACGGCCCCCCACCTCGTCCCAGACGACATCAAGAAGAACCTTGAGCCAATTACCGGACGCTACTTCGCCGGCCCACGAAAATGAATGTAAACGCACCACACCACGCGCATCGATGGACCACCCCATCACTGGCGGAGGGTTCCGAGTGCGACTGATTCTCGTTCCGCTCGATACGGCCACGGATGACCTCGCCAGGAAGGTTGCGGGCAGCCTCAGGCGAATCATTCCCTGGAAGGTGGTCGTCTCTCGTCGACAGGAGACCACTCACACATCACGCCCAGGCACCACCTCGAACGCTATCACGTTGATTGAATCGATTGCCGACGCTCCCAGCGACGATACCATCGAGGTTGCCATCACGCCGCATGACATCACAATTCCCGGCAGAGACTACGTGTTCGGCTACGCACTGCCGGAAAGGAACATGGCAATCGTCTCAACATTCCGGCTGGTTCCCCTGCAGAAGTCCAGGCACCCTGTCCGCCTGCTGACACAGCGTGTCTGCAAAGAAGTATTGCACGAGGCCGGACATGTGAAGGGACTGGAGCACTGCACCAGTACAAGCTGTGTGATGCACTACTCACAGACATTGCACGATACCGACCTGAAGCCGTGCAAGTTCTGCCCCACCTGCGTAACGGAACTCTCCAGACTGCCTCATGTGAGTGTAGACCTACAGGAGGAGTGACAATGCACTTTGAGCACACGGAAGAGGAGCGTCTGTTCAGGGACGCGGTTCGGGAATTCGTCAAGGCAGAGGTCAGTCCTCATGCCGCACGATGGGAGGAAGAGGAGCAGTTCCCGTGGGACACATGGCGGCAACTGGCAGAACTGGGAGTGTGCGGTGTGTCTCTCCCCTCGGAGTATGGTGGCGGGGGAGGAGGGAAGACGCTCATGTGTATCGCCACAGAGGAACTGTCCATGGCATCTGCAGGCCTGGCGACGGCATACCTGGTGGGATGCGGCATCGCGCTTGATGGCATCTGCAAACACGGAACAGAGGCACAGAAAGAGGAGTACGTCTCCCGCTGCGCTCGCGGTGACATCGCATTCTTCGCGCTGACAGAACCAGAGGGTGGCAGCGACCTTGGTCCGATGCAAACGCGCTACAGGCCAACCACAGACGGCTACTCCCTCACCGGCACCAAGACGTTCATCAGCAACGGAGAGGAAGCCGCCTTTGGTGTGGTCTTCGCCACAAAGAACCCGGGGGCGGGACACCGGGGTGTGAGTGCCTTCATAGTGAACAAGGACACGCCAGGATTCTCCGTTGGGAAGAAGGAGAGGAAGACCGGACAACACTGCAATTCCACCACGGAGTTAGTGATGGACGACTGTCTTCTGCCGGAGAAGAGCATGCTCGGCAAGGAAGGGCACGGAGTCCGTATTGCACTGGAGGCAATCGACAAGAGCAGGGTGGCCGTTGCTGCGCAGGCGCTCGGCATCGCCCGGGCCGCCTACGACGAATCGGTCAGGTATGCCAAAGAGCGACAAGCCTTCGGCAAGCCGCTTGGACAACTCCAGTCGATTCAATGGATGATAGCAGACATGACTACAGAGCTGGAAGCCGCGCGACTGCTCACGTACAGCGCGGCGAGCCTCATCGATGAGGGACAATTGGCTATCAGGGAATCCGCAATGGCAAAGCTGTACGCCAGCGAGGCAGCAGGCCGGATCTGCCACAACGCAGTGCAGATATTCGGCGGTTACGGCTACACCCGCGACGCTCCCGTGGAGAGGTTCTCACGAGACCAGCGTGTGACCGAGATATACGAGGGCACCTCTGAGATGCAGAGGTGGGCTATTGCACGCCAGGTCTTGAAGATGAAATAGAAGAACAGGAAAAAGACCCGTAGCGCCGTGTATGTTCGATTGTCCTGCGGGTGAAGCACACTGCTATAATCCACACAGACAACCCGTCAAGGAGGTTCCGGTTCATGAGAAAAGTTGCGATAGCGGGTGTCGGGCACACGCCCTTCACGTTCGCAGCAGACAAGTCTTCTGTTGAGCTCTTCGCCGAAGCGGCGATGGATGCTATCACCGAGTCCGGCATTGCCGCGAAAGAAGTCCAGGCCATAAACGTGGGCAACGTGCTGGGCGATTTCTCCGAAGGTCAGGCGATGATTCAGTCCTACATCGCCGACGAGATTGGAGCATTCAACGCACCGGCCACACGGTTTGAAGGTGCGTGCGCATCTGCGAGTCTGGCGATTCGAGACGCATTCATGTGGGTGGCGTCCGGGTTCTACGACATCGTTCTCGCAGGCGGTGTTGAGACATCAGCCAAGATGGGCACACCGCTGGCCACGCGAACATTCGCCATGGCGCACGACGCCCACTACGAATACCCAGTGGGACTCACGTTCCCCGGGTTCTTCGCAATGCTGGCAAACCTGTACACCGCGAAGTACGATGTGCCGCTCGACAGGCTGAAGCACCAGATGGCGCAGGTCTCAGTCCAGGCTCACAAGTATGGCGTGTACAACAAGTACGCACAGTTCCACAAGGAAATCAGCGTTGAGGACGTGCTCAAGGGCTTCATGGTGTGCAGCCCGCTGCAACTGCTCGACTGCTGCCCGTTCTCGGACGGAGCCGCCGCGATGATTATCTGCTCTGAGGACGTTGCGAAGAAGCTCACCAGGACGCCCGTGTACATCACAGGCGTTGGTCAGGCTTCCTCCGGCAAGCTCAGTGCGCAGAAGGACTACGCACCCCGGATCAGGGCGCGGGAAGTCTCCGTGAAGCAGGCCTATGACATGGCAGGCATCGGTCCGAAAGACGTCGATATCTGCGAACTGCACGATTGTTTCAGCATCGCGAGCATCATCGCCGCAGAGAGCCTTGGGTTCGCGGACTACGGCAAGGGCGGAGAGTTGTGGGAGACGGGGGAGTGTGACCGTGGCGGCAGGATCCCGATAAACATGTCCGGCGGTCTGAAGTCGAAAGGTCACCCCATCGGTGCGACAGGCGCCTCACAGGTGGTGGACATCGTGCACCAGATGAGAGGCGAAGTTGAGCCGGAGAGACAGGTCGAGGGCATCAAGATAGGACTGACGGACACACTTGGTGGCGACGGAGTGCTCTGCAACATGGTCCTCGAGAAGGGCTGGTAGGAGCCAGAGAGGAGACACGCAATGGAATACAAACTGACGTTCAAGGATTACAACAAAGCGCTCAAGAAGGGCCACTTGATGGGTCTGAAGTGCAACGACTGCGGTCAGTACACCTGCCCACCCAAGATAGCCTGCCAGGAATGTGGCTCTACGAACCTCGAAGCGGTGCACATGAAAGGCACCGGCAAGGTCGTCACCTACACGGTCTCCTATGTCCCCGCAGAGGGCCGGGATGCCGAGGTGCCCTACACCATCGTGATGGTACAACTGGATGAAGGCCCCTGGCTCATGGGGAACCTGACGGATGTGGACCCGAACAGAGTTGATACTGAACTGATCGGCAAGTCCGTGAAGTTTGCCCTCAAAATGAAGGTCATCCCCGGCGACGCATACTCGATTGGCGGAAAAGAGGCAGAGGGTTCTTTTGCCAGACCGACATTCGTCTTCGCATAGAGAATCCGACAGGACAACGACGAACACGCAAACTGAAGAACTGACAGGGGCACTGCGGCTGCCGGAAGCGTATCCACACAAGCCGGAGAGTGTGGGTTTCGGGCAGACGCAGATGTCCCTGCTCTTCTTTGCGGGAGAGTATGTCTACAAGGTCAAGAAGCCGGTCAATCTCGGCTACCTCGACTACTCCACGCTGGACGACCGCCATCGTTTCTGCGTGCGGGAAGTTGAACTCAACCGCCGACTCTGCAGCGACACCTACCTTGGCGTGGTTCCGATAGTCCAAGTAGCCGGACAGTACACGTTTGAAGGCACGGGAGACCCCGTCGAGTACGCCGTCAAGATGCGGAGGCTGCCGCAGGACAGGATGCTGGACGGCCTGCTGTCACGCCACCTCGCGACTGAAGCCATGATGGACGCAATCGCCACCAGGGTTGCCAGCTTTCATTTGCACAGCGAGAGCAACGCGGACATCTCCTCTTTCGGAGACCTGTCCACCATCAGACGGAACACGGATGAGAACTTCGAGCAGACCGAGCCGAACATCGGCATCACCGTCACGGAATCCACTCTCGAGGTGATTCGCGACTACACAAACGGATTCATGCAGGCACATGAGCCATTGTTCGCCCAGAGACTCACTGACAGCAGAATCAAGGACTGCCATGGTGACCTGCATGCGGCCCATGTGTGTATGACTGACGATATCTGCATCTACGACTGCATCGAATTCAACGACAGGTTCAGGTACGGCGACGTGGCCTCAGAAGTAGCCTTCCTCGCCATGGACCTTGACCGGTTCGGCAGAAGGGACCTCTCCCGCACATTCGTCGACAGCTACAAACGCTCGTCGAAAGACGAGGGAATTGAAGCCCTTATCCGTTTCTACACGTGCTACAGGGCAGTAGTGAGAGGGAAGGTAGAAGGGTTCAAACTCGCCGATGCCCTTATGCCTGAGGAAGACAAGAAGACCGCCACATGGCTCGCACGCAAATACTTCCATCTTGCTGCAGGTTACGCGCGCGGGAGCGGCATGTTGATTGTTATGTCAGGACTCACGGGGAGCGGCAAGAGCACAATTGCGCATGAGTTACAAAGGCTTCTCGGATGCACGGTCATCTCTGCCGACGCGGTCCGCAAACAACTGGCAGGAATTCCCGTTGATGAACACCACTATGACCGCTTCAACGAGGGACTCTACACTCCCGAATGGACGCAACGCACCTACGATGAGATGTTAACACAGGCAAACGCCGTTCTCTCTAAGGGGGGCTGTGCTATCCTAGATGCGTCGTTCCTCAGCGCCCGGCGCAGGAGTGACGCACGGCAAGTCGCGGCGGCCATCGGCTCACGGGTTCTCCTGGTTGAGTGTGTCGCCCCATACGAGGTGATGCTGCAGAGGTTACAGGCGCGACAGGCAGGAATCTCCGCCTCAGACGGGCGGCCGGAGATACTCCACGGCCAGATGGAGACACGCGAACCCGTCACAGAGTTCGGAATTGAGGAACACATGACGGTCAGCGCAGAGCAGGACACAACCACGATTGTGGAGCAGATATGGAGAAGGATGTGAACGACATGACATACGATGTGAAAGACGTCCGCCTTGCGGCTGAAGGAAAGGCGAGAATCGACTGGGCGGCACGAAACATGCCCGTCCTCAGAGACATAGGCACCCGGTTCCGAAAGGAACGCCCTCTCGACGGCATCCGGATATCCGCCTGCCTGCACGTGACAACTGAGACCGCGAACCTGGTCATGGCCCTGCGCGATGGCGGAGCACAGGTGCTTCTCTGCGCCTCAAACCCGCTCAGTACGCAGGACGAGGTCGCTGCCGCCCTCGTGGCAGACGGCATCCCCGTTCATGCCATCTGCGGCGAAGATAACGAGACCTACTACCGCCACCTCATCGCCGCCATAGAACACGAGCCTGACATCACCATGGATGATGGAGCCGACGTGGTCTCCACATTGCACCAGAAGTACCCCCAGCAATTGTCTCGCGTCATTGGAGGAACGGAAGAAACCACCACCGGCGTGATTCGCCTGCGCAACATGGCACGAATGAAGAAGCTGGCATATCCCGTTATCGCCGTGAACGATGCCCAGACCAAGCATTTCTTCGATAACCGCTACGGCACAGGGCAGAGCACGCTCGACGGCATAACCCGGGCCACCAGCCTGCTCTGGGCGGGACAACACGTGGTGGTGTGTGGCTATGGCTGGTGTGGCAAAGGCGTTGCGATGCGGGCGCGGGGCATGGGAGGCCATGTTGTCGTCACCGAGATCAACCCGATCGCTGCGATTGAAGCAGTCATGGACGGCTTTGACGTCATGCCTCTGGAACAAGCCTGTCTCATAGGAGACGTATTCATCACGGTGACGGGCAACACGAGCGTCATTGACCGCAGGCATTTCGAACGGATGAAGGACGGCGCAATCGTTGCGAACAGCGGTCACTTCGATGTGGAGATTCGTGTCACGGCATTGCGAGAGATGGCCACGAAGGTCTCCAGGGTGAGGCCGTTTGTTGAGGAGTGCGTCCTTTCCGACGGACGCCGTATCTACCTGCTGGCCGAAGGCAGGCTCATCAATCTGGCTGCCGCAGAAGGGCATCCCGCAAGCGTCATGGATATGAGCTTCGCAAATCAGGCATTGTGTGCCGAATACCTCGTGAAGAACCGAGGTACACTTCCTCCGGATATGTACACGGTGCCGCTAGAAATTGACGAGGAAGTCGGGAGACTCAAGCTTCTCTCGATGAACATACAACTAGACACGCTCACAGAGGAGCAGAAACACTATCTTGCCAGTTGGGAAGCCGGCACATAGTACCAGTGAGGGAGGAACAATGCCAAACAGCTTCATTTCATCAGAGTCCTATCTGATTACCTCGGAATCCGTAACAGAAGGTCATCCTGACAAGCTCTGCGACCAGATATCGGACGCCATACTGGACGCCATACTGGAGGGCGACCCTCACGCACACGTTGCGTGCGAGGTTGCCGCAGCGATGGGCATGGTCTTCGTGCTCGGAGAGGTCACCTGTGATACGTACGTCGAGATACCCGAAGTGGTCAGGAGAGTCATCCACGAGGTCGGCTACGCGAAGACCGAGTATGGGTTCGACTACCGGACCTGCGGCGTGCTGGTCTCTCTGAATCAGCAATCACCCGACATCGCAGCAGGCGTGAACCAATCACTGGAAGCGCGCGGCGCTGAAGGCACTGATTCCGAACTGGACCTGACAGGTGCCGGCGACCAGGGCATGATGGTCGGCTATGCCTGCAACGAGACGCCCGAGTTGATGCCACTCCCCATCTCGCTGGCACACAAACTCTGCAGGCGCCTGGCGGAAGTTCGAAAGGACGGCACGCTGCCATACCTCCGTCCCGACGGAAAATCCCAGGTCACGGTGGAATATGAGCATGGCAAGCCGAAGCATGTGGTGAACATCGTCGTCGGCGCCCAGCATGACCCCGGGGTCCAGCGCGCCACCATCGAGCATGACATCAAGCGCCATGTCGTCGACCCGGTCATACCACCATCCCTGATGACACCTGAGACCACGCTGTTCGTCAACAGTGCAGGTCAGTTCGTCATCGGAGGTCCGGTGAGCGACACAGGCTTCACCGGCAGGAAGATTATCGTGGACTCCTACGGCACGGTGTGCCCCCACGGTGGCGGTGCATTCTCCGGCAAAGACCCGACGAAGGTGGACCGTTCCGCAGCCTACATGGCCCGGTACGCGGCGAAGAACGTGGTAGCCGCAGGTCTCGCTGATTATGTCCAGTTACAGGTCGCCTACACCATCGGCAAGGCCTTCCCACTCTCATTGTCTGTTGAGACATTCGGCACAGGAAAGATACCGGACGGTCTTATCGCAGACCTCATCCACCGTCACTTCGATTTCCGGCCCGAGGCGATTATCCGAACCCTAGGACTGCGCACCCCGATGTACCGGCCCATAGCCGCATACGGGCACTTCGGCAGGACCGACGTGGCACTGCCCTGGGAGCGCACTGACCTGGCAGACACACTGAGGAAAGAGGCAGGAATCTAGAATGAGCAACATCATCAGTTTCGGCACAGATGGATGGAGGGGAATCATTGCGGAGAACTACACGTTTCAGAACGTGAGAGTCTGTGCCCAGGCTGTTGCCAACTACGTGAGCGACACGTCAGGACCAGGCGCAACCGTTGTGGTGGGCTATGACACGCGCTTCGCTTCAGAGGACTTCGCCGCGGCGACGGCCGAGGTGCTCGCCGCCAACGGTGTCGGCGTGGTCCTGTTCACGAAAGCCGCTCCCACTCCCGTAATCAGCCACGCTGTGGTAGACCTCAAAGCACAGGGGGGCATTGTCATCACCGCCAGCCACAACCCTGCACGGTGGAACGGTTTCAAGTACAAGGCTCCCTCCGGTTCCAGCGCACCCGTTGAAGTCATCGCGGAGATAGAGAAGCACGTTGCGACGATTCTGAAATCCCGCACAGCCGATTCTGACCCGTTGGTCCGCTCACTCAACCTGCAGGACGCACTCAAGTCCGGAATCGTGCGGTATTACGACCCCATACCCGCCTATGAGGCACAGTTGCGAAGACTGGTGGATGTGGATGCCATCTCAAAGATGCAGGGCACGGTGGTGGTCGATTCCATGTATGGGGCAGGCTCAGGCTACCTGGCCGACATGCTGAAAGGTGGAAATCTCCACATTCAAGAACTCCACGAGGAGCGGAATCCCTCATTCCCGAACATACGGCCGGAACCCATCGCGGCCAACCTGACGGCACTCTCAACCCTGGTGCCGGAGACACAGGCGCTGGTTGGCATCGCAACAGACGGTGATGCAGACCGGTTTGGCATCGTGGATGAGAACGGCCTGTTCATGACCCAGCACCAGGTGTTCGCGCTTCTCGCACTGTACCTGCTGGAGGTCCGCAAAGACCGCGGCATGATTGTCCGGTCGGTCACCACCACTGACATGCTGACGACCCTCGGAGCACACTTCGACGTGCCTGTTGTGGTCACCCCTGTCGGCTTCAAGTACATCGCCCCTCTCATGGTGGAGCAGAACGCGCTCATCGGCGGAGAGGAAAGCGGCGGATACGCCTTCAGGGGACACGTCCCCGAGAGAGACGGCATCCTGGCCGCCCTGTTCTTCCTGGACATGATACGACAGACGGGAAAGAGCCCGTCCTCGATTCTGGCGCACCTGTATGAAATGGTGGGCACCCATCACTACGACCGGCTGGATATCGAATTGAGCCCGGAAGACCACTCCCGTCTCTCCGGCGCATTCTCAGCACTCAACCCGGCAACGCTTGGCGACATGCGTGTCGAGTGGGTCGACCGTACAGATGGCGTCAGGCTCGTCCTCCAGGACAAATCGTGGGTGTTGTACCGGCTTTCAGGAACGGAACCACTCCTGCGCATCTACGCCGAGGCCGAGAGCCCCGAGCGCGTGCAGCAACTCATCGGGTATGGAGCAGCCCTTCTCGGGGTGAAGCACCCCTAGATTTCCGAGCCGTTCGCTTCTGCCCTGCCGATGGCCGCCACTCGTGCCACGCGCACGGAGCCTTGCCGCTCACCGCTTCTCTTCCAGTTCTCTCAACCGCGCGAGCAGTATCCTCGTCACGAGAGAGGCAGGCAGGGGATTCTCCGGTGTGAAGTGAATTGTCGACCCCGATGCGTGATAGCCCTGCAGTTCCTCACTCATGGCTTTCACCAGTCCGGGACTCATGGTGTAGAAAGAGCAGTGGTTCCTGAATCCACCGAAGCCGACAAGGTCACGCTTGACCGAGAATACGGGTATTCGATAGGCAATTCTCTCCCTGGCCTCAGGAACCGTGAACCTGATGAGTCCACGAAGTTGCTCCAGCACATCGCGAATATCACGTGGCAATTCAGCCAGGTATTCGTCGACAGTCGAGGGGGATTTCCAGGCGGTTCCGGCAGTGTCACGGTCGGTCATGAGATGCCTCACATCAGACCAGATTCATACAAGTGGAGACTGGAGGAGAGGAGTGTCTGGCGGAGGGAGCGGGATTCGAACCCGCGACCCCGATTGCTCGGAGTAACCGCTTAGCAGGCGGCCGCACTAGACCTCTATGCGATCCCTCCACACCCAAAGCCGCCGGAGCGGCACCCCGTATTATGCCACAGGCCACGCACTCAGATAAAGCGGACCGGCTCGATACACTGGTGAACCCCTGCGACAGGACTGCACTAGCGGCCTGCCGCGTGCAGCCCAATCCATCGCTCATCCGCCATGACGATGGACTCTTCAATCTGCCTTTCCGGGATGCTCCAGTACGTACGCAGAAGCCGTTCCCTGTGGTCTTCACCGACCAGTTGATAGCCGTGTCTCGCATAGAAGGCGATTGCCCTGACGTTGGCCCGCCATGTACCAAGGAGGATGGGGCGCTCGCTCAGAGCCGTCACATGCTTGAGCAGCATGGCCCCAGCGCCGTGACTCTGATACGCGGGCACTACGTACGCGTGCCGGATGAGGTCCACATCATCCTTCCGCTGAAGGCCCATGACGCCGACGATGCGACCTTCCATGAGTGCGCACGAGAACCGGACACCAGCAGCAATCTCAGATGACAGTTCTTCACCCGGCATGTAGGGCTCGTGCCATCTGTCAGCAGGAATCGTCTCACGGAAGCTCATGGCTGCGTCATTGATGACCGCGTAGGCCGCCTCAAAATCACCTTCTTCATATGCACGAATCGACAGCTTCAAGCCTTCAGTCATCCCAGGGAACCTCCCCTGAATCCGAATCCGGCTCGCCTGACCACTGCTGCAGTTCGATGATGTTTCCCTCAGGGTCTGCTGCATATGCAAACACCAGCACGCCGATACCCGGCATGTCCCGTGTGACAACCTCGCCGATGAGACTACCACCATACCGCACGACTTCCCCTGCAGCAGCCGCGACGTCGTTCACGGCGAACGCAATATGCCCGTAGCCCTGCCGGTTCGCTGCAGGGCATGCGCAACCGACGACTTCAGAATACTGGAATATCTCGAGGGTCGGTCCGTCGTCTCCATAACCCGGCAGGCGCAGGTGAACGCCGCGAATCGCCGCGTCGGTCACACCCGTGGCACGGGAGAGCCACTCCCCTGAAAGGTCACGCTCCGGCGGCACGGGCACGCAGCCAAACAACTCCTCGTAGAACGCCGCCAGGCGCCTCCAGTCACGGGCAACCAGGTTTGTGTGCGTGTAGCGTGCATCCATAGTATCTCCTCTACGAAGAAACCGCTCTCCTGTGTACTGTACCATCAGTATCATCCCGCAGGCTATCGAGGGAATACTACCGAAGACACGAATGCGCCACGATTGCAGCCCTCTTGTCCGGCGAGTACCCTTCTACTCATCGAATCGGGAGGAGGATGTGATGGACAGTATGTTGCCCGGCCTGCAGACGATGTACCCGACAGAGAGCGAGATTCCCGAGGCATACCGGTTTGGCCCTGAGGTTGCGCAGACTGAATACCTTGTGAATGGACAGCTCCGTTACTGGCCAGGACCATACCAAAGGGTGGTTTCTCCGATATTCGTACGTACTGCCGACGGTTCAACTCCGAAGGTGCTGGGCAGCTACCCTCTCCTCACTGAGCGTGAAGCCCTCGAATCGCTTGTCGCCGCAGTCACGGCATACGACGATGGGAGAGGCACGTGGCCCACCATGTCGGTTGAGGAAAGGATTCAACGCGTCGAGCAGTTCACCCAGTTGATGGTGGAGCAGAGGTCCACGGTCGTAAAGACACTGATGTGGGAAATCGGCAAGTCAGCAGCCGATTCGGAGAAGGAATTCGACAGGACCGTTCAGTACATCCGCGACACTATTGACGCACTGAAGGAACTCGACCGTGCCTCGTCCCGTTTCACTATCGAGGAAGGAATCATCGGCCAGATACGGCGTGCTCCGCTGGGCGTGGTACTTTGCATGGGTCCCTACAACTACCCGCTCAACGAGACGTTTACCACCCTCATTCCGGCCCTCATCATGGGGAATACGGTTGTCTTCAAGCCTCCCCGGCTTGGCGTACTCCTCCACCGTCCGCTGCTGGAAGCTTTCCGGACGGCATTTCCTGCGGGCGTGGTAAACACCGTGTATGGCGAAGGAGCACGCGTCATCGGTCCCATCATGAGTTCAGGAGAGGTTCACGCGCTCGCCTTCATCGGCAGCAGCGCTGTGGCAAATCACATCAGGCGCCTGCACCCGAAGCTCAACAGGCTGCGCTGTGTCCTGGGACTGGAGGCCAAAAACCCGGCAATTGTACTGCGAAGCGCGAACCTCGAAACCGCTGTGCGCGAATGTGTTCTCGGCAGCCTCTCCTACAACGGCCAACGCTGTACGGCACTTAAGATATTCTTCGTGCACTCTCAGGTGGTCGAGCAGTTCACCCGGATGTTGTCAGAGGCAGTGGCCCGCCTTCACTTCGGAATGCCGTGGGAGAAAGGTGTGTTCCTCACCCCCCTGCCGGACGTGTCAAGGGTCCAGTACCTGCAAGGACTGGTGGAAGATGCAACCCTGCTTGGCGCGGTCATCGCCAACGAGCACGGAGGCACCACAGCCGGCACGCTGTTCTACCCCGCAATCCTCTCCAACGTGACGCCGGAGATGCGCGTCCACAAAGAAGAGCAGTTCGGACCGGTCCTGCCAGTGGTCTCCTATGACGTCATCGAGACGCCGCTCAGATACATCGTGGAATCAGACTTCGGACAGCAGGTGAGCATATTTGGCGAGAACGCCGACGAGGTTGCCCACCTCATCGACCCGCTCGTGAACCAGGTGTGTCGAGTGAATCTGAATGCACAGTGTCAGAGAGGTCCGGACACGTTCCCGTTCACGGGCAGAAAGGACTCCGCAGAGAGTACGTTGTCAGTATCTGACGCGCTGCGCGCGTTCTCAATCAGGAGCGTCGTTTCAACAAAGGCAACACCGCCGAACAAGGAGCTACTCAAGACGATTGTACGAGAACACAAATCGAGTTTTCTTGCCACGGATTACATTCTGTAGGCAAGACTGCGGGAGCACGACCGCGTTGTAGTGAAGAAACGAAGTGGTGGAGCTGAGGGGACTCGAACCCCTGACTTCCTCCGTGCAAGGGAGGCGCTCTCCCAACTGAGCTACAGCCCCGTGACCGACAGGTATGTAGTATAACATGTGCTATCATACGGAGTTACGAGGCAGGACGGCCTCAGGAGAGAATTAGCTATGGGAGATGTCACACTTCTGGTCGCTTTCGGACTTGGTATAGCTTCATTTGCGTCTCCTTGTGTTGTCCCCCTTGTACCTGTTTATTTCGCCAGCATCGCCGGACTCTCCGTCCTCAGTAACGAACCGCCATCGCGCCGCCATATACTCATCAACACGGCACTGTTCATCTTGGGATTCTCCCTCATATTCATCCTGATGGGTACAGTGTTGACCGTTGCGCTTGGCAGCATCCCGATATCCATCAAACAGAGAATCGCCGGTGCACTTCTTGTCCTATTTGGAACCTATCTCTTCGCTTCCACGAAGATTCCCCAGTTGAATTTCGAGCGCCGCCTAGGTATGGAGAAGGTCGGCGCCAGCGGCTACATCCGCTCTTTCCTCATCGGGGCAGTGTTCGCAATAGGATGGACTCCCTGCATTGGTCCCTTCATCGGAAGCATAATGGCAATGGCCTCATACGGCGGCAACGTGGCCGCAGCGCTCCTCCCGCTCACGGCGTATTGCCTGGGCCTGGGACTCCCCTTCTTTGTTATGGGAGCGATAATGGGAACACCCGCAGCATCCGGGGCACTGCGCTGGATGAACCGCCGCGCGTATCTTGCAACAGCCATAGGCTCAATCATCCTTGTTGCGGTTGGTCTGCTGATGTTCTTCGGTCAGATTTGACGGACTCATTGAAAAAAGGAACGATTCACACATGAAGAAAACGATGCATACCGCAGTTCTTGCGGCAGTATTGACCACCGCTCTGCTGATGACACTCGTATTCGCAGCCGGCTGTTCCGAAGGCGAAAGTGCTGCGACAGAGTACACTCCAGAGGAACTCGGACTTCAGGAGATATCAGTTGCAGCACCGGACTTCTCGCTTGGCACACTGGATGGAGGGCAAATAACCCTTTCCTCTCTCTGGGGGACTCCCGTCCTACTCAATTTCTGGCAACTGAACTGTCCCCCGTGCAAGGAAGAAATGCCCTACCTGGAAGCACTCGCAACAGAGTACAAGGGACGTGCCTATATCCTGGCAATCGACCTTGGCGACAGTGAGGACAGTGTGCGAGACTACTTCGGAGACGGACAGCGGGACCTGATTGTCCCGCTTGATACGATGGGCCAGGCCGGCGGCACCTACTCGGTCGGATTCACCCCAACAACGTTCCTCATCGATGCCGACGGAATAGTACGCTACGTCAAGGTCGGGCCATTCGCAAACGAAGAACAGGTAAGCGCGGCCATGAGACTGGTAACAGGAGGCGCATAGCGTGACGGTGAAGATTGTTACTGACAGCACGGCGGACCTCCCACCCAACGTGGTACAGGAATACGGGCTCACTGTTGTCCCTCTGCACATCCACTTCGGACTCGAAACGTTCGAGGACGGCGTCGACATCACCCAGGAACAGTTCTACCGGCGCCTCACAAGTGAGCATCACCTGCCAAAGACATCGGCTCCTTCGGCAGGAGCTTTCGCCGAAGCGTATGAGCGAGTGTCGCAGGAGACCGACGAGATACTCTCGCTGCACATCTCTCACAAATTGAGTGCAACCTACAACTCCGCCGTCATGGGCAAAGAGAGAACCAGCGCCACGTGCAATATCTCCGTCATCGACACGCTCTCCACTTCAATGGGCCTCGCGTTGCTCACCATCAGGGCAGCTGAAATGGCTCGAACGGGAGCATCTCTCAGCGAAGTGACCGCAGACATCAACTCCGCGCTTCTGCGCACGCGGTTCTTCGGAGTTGTTGACACACTGGAATACCTCTACAAGGGCGGTCGCATCGGAGGCGCCAGTGCCCTCCTTGGCTCATTACTGAGAGTGAAGCCGATTGTCGGTCTGCGAGACGGGCTGGTACATCCAATCGAACGCGCACGAGGACTGCAGAAGGCAATCGACAGACTCTGCGAGATGGTTGCCTCCTACAAGCATATCTCAAGCCTGGCGGTGGCTCACACGACCAGTTCCGAAGACGAGGACCGCCTGGTCAAACAGATGTCACAATACATGCCGGCGGACCGCATCCTGCGTTCACGCGTTGGATCAACCATCGGAACCTACCTCGGTCCCGGCGCACTCACGATTGGACTAATTGAGGGAGAGTAGGGCTGCTTCCGGCGTGTTCACACGCCTGCTCAAGCATCAGGGCTCGCTGTGGATGCCTCTTCGAAAGAGACAACACCCTTTCCGCCTTCGCGGGGCAAGGCGGGACGTCATCCTCACGTTACCCTTTCAAGCGGCTGTGAATTCCCATTCGCCCAAATCATTCAACGACTGCAGCCAGTGTACACGAAGGGCATAACCGTGCTCTGGCCGCCAGGCCCACTGGCAGTGCACGCATATGACAACTCCTATTGACACGCCCCCTATGGATGCCACTCCTATGCGGGAGGCCCTCGTCAAGCTCGGCCTCGTCCAGGATGGCTCGACAGCTATCCTCACACCACTCCCCGGAGGCATCGCCTCCGACATATGGAAGGTTGAACTGCCAGGGGACACACTCTGCATCAAGCGCGCGCTCCACAAGCTCAAGGTCAAGGCGAACTGGTTCGTGCCTGTTGAACGAAATCTGTATGAATGGAAGTACTACGAGATAGCGCAGCAGGCAGCTCCTGGCGTATCACCGGGCCTCGTAGCCCAGGACGCTACCGCCTACCTCTTCGTCATGCAGTACCTGGAACCCGACAGGTACCCCCTGTGGAAGAATCAACTGCGGGACGGCGGCACAGACACTGCGTTCGCACGACAGGTCGGCACGAGGCTTGCGGCAATCCATTCCTACACAGCGGCACGTATCACGCAACTGGCGGAAGAGTTCCCAACCGATGCAATCTTCTACGCCTCCAGAATGGAGTCCTATCTTGAAGCAACCGCCAGGGTGCATACCGACCTTGCGCCACGACTGGCGGAACTCATACGCACAGTGATGACGACCAAGCATGTACTTGTCCACGGAGATGTGAGTCCGAAGAACATCCTGAATGGCCCCCGCGGTCCGGTGTTCCTTGACGCTGAGTGTGCCTTCGTCGGAGACCCTGCGTTCGACCTCGCATTCTGCCTGAACCACCTTATGCTCAAGTCCCTCTGGAATCCGGCGGCACATCAGGGATACGCGCAATGCTTCGCGGGGCTGATTGATGGATACCTCGGACTGGTGGACTGGGAGCCGCCTGAGGACGTGGAGGCACGGACCGCTCATCTCCTTCCCGGGCTGTTTCTTGCAAGGATAGACGGCAAATCCCCTGTTGAGTACATTACTGAAGAGGCCGACAGGAATCTCGTACGCGCGACAGCGCGACTACTCCTGCGACAACCGGTGCACCGGCTGGCAGATGTCCTTGCCACGTGGGAGGCCGCGCTCCAAATCAATCATCCCTCACAGAACTGAGACGACAGGCTTATGTCCCCATATTGTGAGACAACAGAAGCGGGCGCCGCTCCTGGAGCGGCGCCCGTTCATCATTCACCGTGGTATCGCAGACATCAGCCCGCGAACCTTCGATATGAGTTACGTGCTGTACTTGCGAAAGGCGACCACGCCGTTCAAGCCCCCGAAGCCGAACGAGTTCGAGATAGCCACGTTGATGTCCATCGGCCGTGCGACGCCAGGCACATAGTCAAGGTCGCACTCAGGATCAGGCGTTTCCAGGTTGATAGTGGGTGGCGCCACGCTGTCCCTCATTGACAGGAGCGTGAACACAGCCTCCACCGCACCAGCACCAGCCAGGAGATGGCCCATCATGGACTTGTTCGAGCTTATCACGAGTTTCTTCGCGTGTTCTCCGAACACCATCTTGAGAGCGGCCGTTTCATTCCTGTCATTACTGGGAGTTGAAGTGCCATGTGCGTTGACGTAGTCAACCTCATCCACCGAGATGTCCGCATCCTTCAATGCCGTGCTGATGCACCGGGCCTGGTTCTCCTTGTCCGCTTCAGTGATGTGGAAACCATCCACATTTGACGCATAGCCAACAAGTTCGGCGTAGATGTGTGCCCCTCTGCGCTCTGCATACTCCAGGTCCTCCAGCACGAGCACGCCAGCCCCTTCACCAAGTACGAATCCATCCCTGTTGAGGTCGAACGGCCGCGACGCCCTCTCGGGCTCATCATTGCGAGCCGACAGGGCGCCCATGCGGCTGAGTCCGGCAACTCCGGCAGGCAGGATGTAGGCATCGCTGCCACCCGTGACCATCACGTCGGCCTCGCCGTACTGGATGTGGCGCATCGCATCACCGATACAATTGGTACCGGTCGCACATGCGGTCACGATGCACTTGGCAGGTCCCTTCATACCATGGGCGATGGCTATCTCAGACAGCGCCATATTGGGAATAAACCCGGTCACGAAGAACGGAGATATCTTGTCACCCTGACCATCATGTTGTAGCTGGTAGTTCTTCTCGTACGTGGTCATTCCCCCCACGCAGGTACCGAGAATAACGCCCACACGCTCCGCGTTGTGTTCATCGACGATGAGATGCGCGTCATCAATCGCCATGGAGGTGGCAGCCATGGCATAGTGAATGAAAGGATCCGTGCGTCGGATTTTCTTCTTTTCTATGAAGTCTTCCGGCACGAAGTCCTTGAGTTCACCCGCTATGCGGGTCTTGAAACCGGTGGTATCGAACCTGGTGATTGGCGCAATGCCCGATTCACCATTCTGAAGCCGGACCCAGGCCTTCTCCGCTCCGGTTCCCAGCGGACAGACCACGCCAACCCCTGTGACGACAACTCGACGCCGTCCTGTCATCCCAATTTCGCCGCAACGTAGTCAGCTGCACTCTGGACTGTCTGCAGCTTCCCGGCATCCTCATCTGGAATCTCAATCTTGAACGCTTCTTCCACCGCAGTCAGCAATTCAATGATGTCCAGGCTGTCAGCACCGAAGTCATCCATGAATGATGCCTCGGGCTTCACCTCGGCCTCATCAATCTCCAGCAACTCTACAACAAGTTCCTTGAGACGGGTCATTATGTCGTCTTTGTTCATTTCTACTTCTTATCTCCTCAATCGAACAGAAGGTCCGCATCAGGCGGCAACCGCCAGTCAGTTCCTTTTGCGCTAGCCAATAATGTTACACATTGGGACGGGGGCTCCGCAACGTCGCGATAGGAGAGACTTGCTGCCCTACCTGATATTGAGGACAAGGCTGAGGGGGTGGAACGGCCACCCCCTCAACATGTTGCGTTCTAGCCAACCTTGGGAAGGTCTGCCAGGCACTCCTGGATCTTGTCCATGGGGTACTCGTAGTCCTGGAGTTTGCCGGACAGGTATGCCTCGTAGGCCGCCATATCCACATGACCGTGGCCGCTGTGATTGAAGAGTATGGTCTTCGCCTCTCCGGTCTCCTTGCAAATGAGAGCCTCGTCAACCACTGCACGGATGGCGTGCATGGTTTCCGGAGCACTGAGGATGCCCTCAGTCCGCGCGAACTGGATGCCGGCCTCGAAGGTCGCAAGCTGATGGACTGCCTTCGCCTCCACGAGACCCAGCTTCAAGAGGTGGGAGATAATCGGGGCCATGCCATGGTAGCGCAGGCCACCCGCATGAATCGGAGGAGGCATGTAGCCATGGCCGAGCGTGTACATCTTGACGATAGGAGCCATCTTGGCAGAGTCACCCCAGTCATACTCGAACGGGCCCTTCGTCAATGTCGGACAGCTGTACGGTTCAACATTGATGACACGCAGGTCGGGCTTCAAACCATCAATCTTGTCCTTCACGAAAGGGAGATACAGACCGGCAGCATTCGAACCACCTCCGGCGCAGCCGATGATGATGTCTGGATACTCTCCGGCTTCCTCCATCAATTTCTTGGTCTCAAGGCCATTGACGGTCTGGTGCAGAAGTACGTGATTGAGCACGCTGCCCAGCGAATAGTGTGAGTCATCACGGGTCATGGCTTCTTCAACCGCCTCGCTGATGGCAAGACCGAGGCTTCCTGGACAATCTGGGTCCTCCGCCAGCATGGCGCGGCCTGCGTTAGTCTCGGTGCTGGGACTGGGGACACAGTGCCCACCCCAGGCCTCCATCATGATGCGGCGATACGGCTTCTGGTCATAGCTGATCCTGACCATGAACACCTTGATTTCTATCCCGAACATCGCGCCGGCAAAAGAAAGCGCACTACCCCACTGTCCGGCACCGGTCTCCGTCACAATCCGCTTGATGCCTTCTTTCTTGTTGTAGTACGCCTGTGCAACCGCCGTGTTGGGCTTGTGACTTCCCGCAGGACTCACGCCTTCGTACTTGTAGAATATCTTTGCCGGCGTATCCAGCAGTTTCTCAAGTCGGCGCGC
>JAFGFT010000061.1 GCA_016930935.1 Dehalococcoidia bacterium
ACCATTTCACTCGAGTTCACCAGCAACACCAGCTTCCCACTGACATCCCCGAGATGCAGTGTGAAGGCAATCCACTTGGCGAAGGCCAGTTCAGCGTGCAACTGTCGCGATACCTTGTCCAGAATGGATTAGTCAGTAGCAACAGCGAACTGAAACGCCTCGTTGAACAGAACGGCGTCGAGGTCGACGGACAGAAGATCTCCGAGATGACTGCAGTCGTAAAGAACGGCTCGGTCCTCAAAGTCGGAAAACGCACATTCGTCAGGATTCGAGTGGAGTAGAAACCATGACGATGCATCGTTGAACGCTGCATCTTTGCACGCTGCATAAGCAGTAGCTGTCGACAATCGCTCAGCGAATAACATGGAACACGGTCGGCGCCTCAGGGATGCCCGCCGTGTTTTCGTTCTCCGAATCGACCCCCAGACGTCTACCTGTCACCGAGCTTCTGCGGTCACTGCAAGACCCGCGTAACTGAACCACCAGCCTCCAGTTCCAGTACAGGGTGACACCTGTCTGAAGCACGACTCAACGCAACGGGGTCTCTTCTCCGAAAGACCGTTCAGGCTTCCTCACAGCGCCCAATGCTCCCTGCTCATGTCCCTCCACCCGACACCATCATGAGAGATAATCACGACCACTGGAAGCATCAACGTCAGCCATTGGCCGACCAATGACAACGCGAAGCTGGAGCGGAGGTCGGCACCACGTCTCAGAGAGACATGCATGCGAGAGCATGCTGCTGGGTCGATGGAGGCACTACGCAGGGAACGCAAGTCGTGGAAGGACAGATCTCAATCAAGAGGATTCGCCACCAGTCCACACGGCGGCTTGGGGTAGAAATACGTAGACTTTCTCGGCATACGTTCGTTCTGGTCTGCAATCTTCTTCACCAGAAGTGTGTGCGCAGGAGCCAGCAGAAACGCCAGTTGCGCCTCTCCCTCCTGCACCCTTCGTACCACCTCATCCATGTCGGGGCTGTAGGACACTCCCTCACTGTTGGGGTCCACACCAAGAGCCTTGGCCATTACGACGTGGTCAAGGATGCTGACGTTGAAAGAGCGGTACTCCTTCGAGTGCTCACCGGGTACCTCAGCACCAAGAAGAACGCCGGGTTTCTTTCGTAGTTCCGCAATCATGCCTTTCCTCAATCCCACCACACCCATGAGCGCCATCTCGCCCACACCATCGTCATCCGCAAGTGCGTTCCAGGTTGGCACGTAATCCACGGAGAAATACTGTTTGAGGCGCGCCTCGATCTCCGCAGCATCCGGCAGTTCCATGCCGTCAAGGACCCTGCACACGGGACTGATGAATAGCCCCGCATCATCAAATGCGGTGAGAGTCATCAGAATATAGTCATACGATGCCGACACTGTCTGTCCCATCTCCGCTGCTCTTCTCTCGGCTTGATATACCAGGCCTGTCTCGTAGCGGTGATGCCCATCTGCAATGTAGATTGAGCACCCTGCAAAGGCACTCTGTATCGCAGCCACCACGGCAGGGTCATGGATTGCCCAGAATCTGTGGTTGTCTTCCCCATCCGCCACATCTGCCACAGGGGCTTCCACTGTGCCTTCCCGCAAACAACCCGCAATCGTCCCTTCTTTGTCCTCGTACAGACCAAGCGGACCGCTGAAGCTCGCATGACACTTTCGCATCAATTCGAGTCTGTCCTGTTTCGCCTTGCTGCCCGTCAGTTCGTGTGGATACACGCCGTCATACCACTCCCGAAGCTTCACACGTGCCACAAGACCACGCCGCACATGCCGTTTACCATGCAACACGAACTCGTGGTCATGTACATAGAAACAAGGTTCGCTATCAAGCCGCAGTATCCCCGCCTGCATCCATTCGTCGAAGGTAAGGGCGGCCGATACGTACCGAGATTCATCGTCAGGAGACCCGCCAGACGGCTGCAACGGGTGCTCCAGCCGTATCATGTTGTACGGACTGCGAGCATAGAGGTCCAGTCGCTCCTGGTCATCGATGATGTCATACGGAGGACACAGAAGAGACGAAAGCGCGCCGGCATGGGACACGTCATAGCGGATACCACGAAAGGGCTGAATATCAGTATTGATGACCGAATCTGACATGCTTGAAACTGTCCTCAGATTGGCATCCGACCTACGTCAAGAAACGCGGATAGATGTTGCACATGCAATGAAAGCCGAAATGAGCCCGCCTTCAGGGTCTACAACTCAGCAAGCAACTCTGTCACAACTTCGTTGACGTCCTTGCCTGAGGCTTTGCCCTTCACTTTCGGCATGAGCTGAGACATGACACGTCCCCGGTCTTTCGGACCGGTCGCTCCAGACGCAGTCACAGCCTCGCGTGCCACTACAATCAACTCGTCTCTGCCCATCTGTTCGGGAAGATACGGTGTGATGATGGCGAGGGCCGCTTCTTCCTCCGCCACAAGGTCAGGCCGATTACCCGCACGGAAGGCTTCAATGCTCTCCTTCCGTTTCCTCGCCTCGCGACTCAGAACATCGATGACACCATCGTCATCGAGCGCATGCATCCTCGCCTTCTCTTCGTTGCGACACTCTGCAAGCAAGATGCGCACAATGGATAGTCTGCACTTATCCCCTTGCTTTAGCGCGACCTTCAGGTCAGCCCTGAGTGTGTCTTGCAAGCTCATCGTGAAAGTTAGCGCGAACTCTTGCGCCGTTTGACGGCTTCTTTCTTTTTCCTGGTAGCGCTAGGCTTCTCGTAGAACCTGCGCCGTCGAACCTCGGCAAGTATGCGGTCTTGCTCGACCTGCTTGCCAAAGCGACGCAGCATGCTTTCAAAACTTTCGCCTGAACCCAATCTTACATTTGCCATATCAAGAGTGCTATTGTACTTGCCGCTTCGTGCCTGTGTCAACACGATTCCGTACACGTGAAACCGCGGACAACCTCTCCGGACTCCTGCTGGAAGCCAAGAGTCCCTCCGTGTGCGGCGAGGTACACAACCGTGCTCGCCACTCCTCTGTCCCTGTCATGCCGAAGCTGCGTCATTGAAAAGGGCTCGGACACGTCATCCCCTTTGTGTCCATTGTCAGCATCTCCTCCATGCGCGCATCTACGCTGAAGCCCCGGGGAAGGAACGGCATCGTCAACCGATGGCACCCCATACAGGCGTGCTTGACAACGTTCATACGTTCCCATACACTGGCGACACGATTATGAATAGCCGCTGCGCATACTTTGGTTTTGAGTACTACTTTAGCTATCCAAGCTGTGCGCCTGAGAGCGGTCTAGACACTGTGATGTAGTACAAGAATCATCAGAATGAAAGAAGGACCCTCTCGGGAGGGTCCTTTTCTTTTTGTGCTGACTGGCAGGGTAGACGAGCCCACAGCAACACCCGGACAAGAGGAGAAGAGACATGATAGTCATGAAGACGGATGCCACAGAGGAAGACATTCAGAGAGTTGTCGCGGAGGTTGAAGCGAGCGGCCTGCGAGCCGACGTGTCGCGCGGCGAGTTCATCACCGTGATCGGCCCCGTTGGCGACGAGCGCAAGCTCGCCTTCGACAGGATTCTGACCTTCGCAGGGGTGAAGGAAGCATCGATGGTGGAGACACCCTACAAACTCATCAGTCGAGAGTACGCGAAGTTCTTCGGTGATGCGGGGGCACACACAACGGTGAAGATAGGGGACGTGAAGGTTGGAAACGGCGAACCTGTCATCATCGCAGGCCCGTGTGCTGTGGAGAGCCGCGCGCAAATCATGCGCATGGCCGAAGAGGTCAAGAAGGCCGGTGCAGACGTCCTTCGCGGCGGCATCTTCAAACCCCGCAGTTCGGTGCACGCGTTCCAGGGACTCGGCGCGAGCGGAATTGATGACGCGAAAGAAGCACTCACATGGCTCAAAGAAGCAGGAGATGCCTTCGACCTCCCGATAGTCACAGAGGCCCGGGGTGAGTCAGTGGTTGAACTCGTGGCAGAATACGTCGACCTCATGCACATCGGCGCACGCAATATGTACGATCAGGACCTCCTCGTCCAGGTGGCCCGGCAAGGCAAACCTGTCATGATCAAACGCCACTTCGGCGCAAGTATCGAGGAACTACTCTCTTTCAGCGAATACATCGCAGCAGAGGGGAACAAGGACATCATCCTCTGTGAGCGAGGAATCGTGCCGATGGGCAAAGGCAAGAGTTTTACGCGGTACACGCTGGACCTCTCCGCCGTCCCCGTCATCCATAATGAGACGTACCTTCCTGTCGTTGTCGACCCCAGCCACGCTACGGGCCACCGCAACCTCATCTTCAACATGAGTTGCGCGGCTATCGCTGCGGGTGCCGATGGATTGATGATTGAGTCACACTACAACCCGGCTGAAGCGCTCGTGGATGGCCCCCAGATGGTCACTCCTGATGAACTGAAGGAGATTATCGACACGTGCCGTATCATTCATCGGACGGTGAGGAAACACTGAAATGCGTACAACCCACGTATGGTGCTCCGGCAACCTCTACAGGTTGACTGTCGGCCCGGGAGCACTGCAACAGACAGGGGAAGAGCTGCGACGCCTGGGATTTCGCTCCACTGCAGTTGTCGTCACTGACGAGACAGTCGGGGCACTCTTTGGAGCCGATATCGAGCGAAGCATCTCCGACGCAGGCCTGTCACCCCACGTCATCACTATCCCACCCGGAGAAGACCAGAAATCTCTCGCCACAGCGAGTGTGCTCTATGAGCACCTGAATGAGATGGGTGCGGAACGGTCCACTCCCCTTGTTGCCCTGGGCGGGGGAGTTATCGGCGACCTCACGGGATTCGTGGCAGCCACCTACTTCAGGGGACTTCCCCTGCTGCAGATACCAACCACCCTGCTCGCACAGGTGGACAGCAGCATAGGGGGCAAGGTTGCCATCAACCACGGGATGTTGAAGAACAACGTGGGTGCATTCCACCAGCCACTCTCGGTCATCGCGGATACGTCAACCCTGCTCCACCTGCCTGCCAGGGACTTGGGAAACGGGCTCGCAGAAGTGGTCAAGAGTGCGATGATACGAGACGCCGGCTTCTTCGAGTTCCTCGAAGCGAGCATGGATGAGGTGCTCGGCCAGGACAGTCTCGCCCTTGAGAAAGTAGTCGCACTGACAGCCCGTATCAAGTCAGCCGTCGTGCAGGAAGATGAACGCGACAGCGGACTGAGGAACATCCTCAATTTCGGCCATACGATTGGACACGGCATCGAGACCGCCTCAGAGTTTGCATTATGTCATGGTGAAGGTGTGGCCATCGGGATGGTCGCAGCCGCACGACTCGCGCGGACTCTGGGAATGATTGACGAAGAAGACGCAGAGCGGCTGAGTTCTCTCCTGCTGCGCGCGGGGCTTCCAGTCCGCATTCCTGCTGACTTGGACCCTGCAATCGTCATGAGTGCAATGGCACGAGACAAGAAGCGCCTGGATGGCCGTCTACGCTTCATACTTCCGACCCGTGTCGGCGAAGTGGTAGTGCGGGCGGATGTACCTGAGCAACTTGTAGAAGATACACTGTTAAGCTGCTATGACAATGCCTGATATCTGTGCATGTATCACTTCGATAGACGACCTGCCTGCAGCCCTCGCTGCAAAAGACAAGGTCGCCCTCTACGAGGTACGAATAGACCTGATTGGGGAGACATGGACAACGGTGGCAGTATCGCTTCCACTGCCATGGATTGCCTGCAACCGTCTTCAGAGTGAAGGCGGCACAGCGAGTGGTCCCGAATCAAGCCGTGTCGACACCCTGCGGCGCGCAGCCGCTATGGGCGCGGACATGGTAGACATAGAGCTTGCCACGCCGGGGCTGGACGCAATTGTGCGTGAACTGAATCACCACACGAAGGTCATCGTGTCACACCATGACACAGCCGTTACTCCTCCGTATGCCGAACTGGTAGACATAGTAGCGCGCGAGCGCGCCGCCGGCGCGTCAGTGTGCAAGGTAGTAACAACCGCTCGTAGTTCGGAAGACAGCACCACCATGCTGCAACTATCGAGACGCTTCACGGATGCGGGAATCGTGGCCTTTGCCATGGGCCCCATGGGGATGACGTCCCGTGTGCTTGCCCCATTCGCAGGTGCCCGGTTCACCTATGCGTCACTCGCAACCGGCCACGAGTCTGCGCCGGGTCAGCTCACCGTGGACCAGTTGCACGCCATATATGAAACAATGGAGATGAAGTAAGTGAGACCTTCGGGCAGAAGCGTTGTGTGTGGCATCATCGGGGACCCCATCGAGCACTCGATGTCGCCCTCAATGCAGAACGCAGCATTCGAAGCCACCGATCTCGACTGGGTATACGTGGCCTTTCGTGTGGCGAAGGGCTCTGCAGAGTCGTGTACGCATGCCATGAGGGCACTGGGCATACGGGGACTGAACGTCACCGTGCCTCACAAGATAGACATCCTCCCCTTTCTGGATTCGGTTGACGAAAGAGCACTCCGCATCGGTGCGGTCAACACAGTCGTCAACGATAACGGCATGCTTCATGGCTACAACACCGATGCTGAGGGCTTCGTCAGGGCGCTTGATGCCCACGGTGTCGAAGCCTCGCACAAGCCGGTTGTGCTCATGGGAGCAGGAGGTGCCGCACGCGCCGTCGCCTACTCACTGGCAGACAGAGGTGCTCAGCTTGTGATATTGAATCGAACTCCCGAGCGTGCAGCGGCGCTCGCCATGGAAGTAGCAGAGGCTATGGGAGCCATGGTAAGCCATGGCACGCTCGATGAAGATTCACTGAGCGAATGGCTTCCTACAGCATCCCTTCTTGTGAACACCACGTCTGCGGGGATGTCCCCGAACATCGACCAGTCTCCCTGCCCGGAGCATCTTCTGCATCCCGGCCTCACTGTGTGCGACATCGTCTACAATCCCCGTCGTACGCTACTACTGAGACATGCCACGGCGCGCGGAGCCACGACAATCGAAGGAGTGGACATGCTTGTCTGGCAGGGAGCCATTGCCTTCGAACTCTGGACTGGGCTGCGAGCCCCCGTCGACATCATGCGTGCTACGGTCGAGGAGGAACTCAACCGTGTCGGCGGCTAACATCTCCCTGGTCGGCTTCATGTGTGCCGGCAAGTCGACCGTGGGACGACGCCTCGCACACCAGCTCAACAGGACGTTCATCGAGACCGACGCGGTTGTTGAAGAAGAGACAGCGATGACCATTGCTCATATCTTCGAGACTCAAGGGGAAGATGCATTTCGCGACCTCGAATCGAAAGCAATCCGGGAGGCATGCACTGCCACAAACACTGTGATTGCGTGTGGCGGCGGAGCCGTACTGAGGCCTGATAATGTTGAGCAACTCAGAGCCACAAGCACAGTCATCTATCTCAAAGTAAGCGAGGAAATAGTGCTGGAGAGACTTGGCCCTGCATCGAAGCTGCGCCCTCTGCTTGCCGGTCCCTCCCCCGAGGAAAAGATATCCACACTTCTGCGATATCGGCTACCATCCTACGAGAGGGCCGCACACCTGACCGTCGACACCACCAACCTGCAGATGAGCGATGTAGTGCACACCATCCTTCAGTCACTGCGTGAGTATGAGAGCACAGATACGTCAGAGTAGTGCACACGGTCATCTCCGTGCACCCGGCTCGAAAAGCTACACGATTCGTGCAGCGCTATGTGCAGCCATGGCCAAAGGCGAGAGCGTGCTGCAAGGCGCCCTTGAAGCCGATGATGGGGCGGCCATCCTCAACTGCATTGCCTCCCTGGGAGCACGTGTGAACAACCAGCCGGATGGCGTACACATCATGGGAGGCTCCCTTGTAGCGAGCCAATCCCCTCTACACTGCAGGGAGTCAGCCGCCACGTTGCGATTTCTCATGGCTCTCGCCGCGACTGTCCCTGGTAAGACAGTACTGCAATGTGCCCCTTCTCTTGCACGAAGGCCTGTTGTGCCCCTTGCGGACGCCATACGCCAACTCGGAGCGCCTGTTGACGTCGACCCTCACACAGGCACGGTCACCGTCAAAGGCAGAGACGCGTTGCACGGCACCGTTCGTTTCCCCGCAGATGTCAGTTCACAATTCCTGTCCGCTTTCCTGCTAGCAGGGCCACGATATGCACAAGGATTCGACATAGCACTTGAGACATCGGTGGTATCGGAACGTTATGTCGCCATGACGCTTGAGTGCATGCACGCGTTCGGAGCCAGAGTTGAAGGCGACACCTCTTCCGGGCGTTTCCACGTTATCCCGGGCGGCTATCAGCCGCAGACGTACGCTATTGAAGGCGACTGGTCAGGGGCGTCAGCCATCCTGGCACTTGGCGCCCTCGGAGAGAGCGTGACTATCACAGGTTTGAATACCACCAGTCTTCAAGCCGACACAGCAATGGTCGAGTTGCTTCGCGGTATGGGAGCAGACGTCTCGGAGTCCGCTGACGGCCTCACTGTCAGACACGCTCACTTGAGAGCCGTTTCCTTGGACCTCTCCGAGGCCATCGACCTGCTTCCCGTAGCCTCGGCCCTGGCGGCAAAGGCCCATGGCACCACCACGTTCACAGGGATACGAAGAGCGAGAGACAAAGAATCGGACCGTGTTGCAGCAATGGCGGGTGGACTGCACGCCATGGGCATCGCAGTAAGTGTGGGAGAAGACCACTTGTCTATCACTGGTGGCAATCCCACGGCGGCTGTTGTATCGTCTGCAGGTGACCATCGCATAGCGATGGCATTCGGCCTGCTCGGAACCGTCACAGAGGGAACTGTGGTACAGGACGCGGGCTGCGTCAGCAAGACCTACCCGGACTTCTGGACGGACATTCAACGTCTCGGCATAGAGGTACAACTCGATGAGCAATAGCCTTGGGACGCTATTCAGAATAACCAGTTTCGGCGAAAGCCACGGTCCGTCGGTCGGTATCGTGGTGGACGGATGTCCCGCAGGTCTGCCCCTCACTCCTGAACAGATTCAGCAGGACCTTGACCGTCGACGCCCCTCTACGCACCCCGGCTCCACTCCCCGCAAAGAGCCGGACACCGTGCGGATACTCTCAGGAGTGTTGGACGGACACACGACAGGGGCACCGATATGTATGCTCATAGACAACACCGATGCGCATTCTGACGCGTACGCGCCGCTCGCAGATATTCCCAGGCCGGGACACGCTGATTACCCCGCTCGCATCAAGTACGGGCAGATGAACGACCCCCGGGGAGGGGGCCGCTTCTCGGGACGTATCACGGCCGGCTTCGTGATGGCAGGAGCCGTGGCCAAAGCCGTACTCAATACGCTGGACGTCAGGGTGTTTGCGCACACCACGCGTATTGGAACGATAGAGGCACCCTCAACTGACCTATCCGTTGCACAGGATGCGTGGCGCAGAAGTACCCTGTCCTGCTCAGATGATGCCACGGCAGCAGCCATGGAACGTGAGATTGAAGAGGCGAGAGCTGCAGGCGACAGCGTTGGAGGCATCGTCGAAGGCGTGGTTGTCGGACTACCAGTGGGGCTTGGCGAACCGGTCTTCTCCACTGTCGAAGGAGAGATTGCACGCGCACTTTTCGCCATACCTGCAGTCAAGGCAGTGGAGTTTGGGGCAGGTTTCGGGCTGTGCAGCCTGAAAGGCTCACAATCGAACGACCCCTTCACTTTCGACAGCGGCACAGTCGTCACCAGCAAGAACGATGCAGGAGGTGTCCTCGGAGGGCTCACCACCGGAATGCCACTGACAGTACGGGTTGGCATCAAACCGACACCATCAATATCCAGCCCACAGGACAGCATCAACCTGAAGACAGGAGAGACCGAAGCGCTATCTATCTCAGGCAGACATGATGCCTGTATAGTCCCTCGAGCGGTAGTAGTGATTGAGGCAATGATTGCGAACGTATTGTGCGACCTCGCCCTGCAGGGCGGATTCATCTCAGGAAGTGTGAAATGAGCATAGAGGAGTCCCGAAAACGCATCGACAATGCTGACCTTGAAATCGTGCGGTTGCTGGGAGAGCGGCTGAACGCTGCCCGTACAATCGGCGAACAAAAACAGCGTGAGAGCCTGCCAATCCTTGATGCTGCGCGTGAAGGCAAGGTCATAGAGAAGGTCCGGGCACTCGCCGATGAGATGGGCATCAACCCCAACGATATCGAACAGGTGTACACCAGGATTATCGAGGTGTCGAAGTCGGTGCAACTCACCACTGTGGCATTTCAAGGTGAGCCGGGGGCATTCAGTGAGCAGGCAGCGCTAGAGTTCTTCGGACAGGCCGTCACTACGTGCCCGTGCGAAACCTTCGATGCAGTCTTCACTTCCGTAGCGGAAGACAGAACTCCATTCGGTATTGTTCCCGTGGAGAATTCCTCAGAGGGCAGCATAAGCCGTGTTTATGACCTCTTCCTGGAGTACGATGTTCGCGTGTGCGGAGAGACAGCTATGCGCATCAGCCATTGTCTGATAGCGAAGCGGGGCACAACACTCGGCGACATCCGCCATGTCTCATCACACCCGCAGGCGCTGGGACAGTGTCGCGACTTCCTCACGCATCTCGGTTGCACCATGGTGCCGGCGTACGACACCGCGGGAAGCGTCAAATTGTTGCGCGAGCAGGATACCCCCCATTCGGCAGCGATTGCGAGCGCCCGCGCTGCGCAGCTCTATGGTATGCAAATCGTCGCGTCAGGCATCGAAGACAACAGACACAACTACACACGGTTTTTCATTCTCTCCAAGCGAGATGTTCCTCCGTCCGGAGCGGACAAGACATCCATCGTCTTCTCTGTGAAGCATGAGCCAGGCAGGCTCTACGAGGCCATTCGGGTTCTCGCTGACCGCGGCATCAATCTCACGAAGATAGAGTCACGGCCGACACGGCAGAAGCCTTGGGAATACAATTTCTACCTCGATTTCGAAGGACATCGCACGGACCCCCAGTTTGCTGAGGCGATTGAAAGCCTGAGCGAGCATTGCCTGTTCGTGCGGGTTCTTGGCTCATATCCCAAGGCCAAGCCGGTATGGAAGACACTATGAAGATTGCGATAGTCGGCGCCGCCGGCAAGATGGGCCAATGGTTTGCCTCATTCCTGCATTCCCACGGACACGAGTTGCTGCTCATCGGGGCCCACAAAGACAAGGTTGTACGCCTCGCTTCAACCATGGAACGCTGCAGTGCAGGGGAAATTGCTGACGTTGCAGATACCGACATCATTGTGACGTCCGTTCCCATCGTTGCGGTCGAATCGGTCATGCGTGACCTCGCTCCGCATGTGCGAGAGAGGCACGCTGTGATTGACCTCAGTTCGCTCAAGGTTGCTCCGCAGCAGGCGGCCGACCGGCACCTGCCGCATGCCACGTACCTGGGCGTGCATCCCATGTTTGGCCCGGGTGCCGATAGCCTTTCAGGACACAACGTGATTCTGGCACCGGCAAACAACCGTGCCCGCCGACTCGCCGCAAAAGTCAGAAGCTACATCCAACCCTACGGGCCGCACATCGTCACCATGACGCCGGAAAGACACGACGAAGTAATGGCCATTGTTCTCGGAATGCCTGCGCTGGTTGTCGCCACAGTGGCGAGAACGATTGTCGGCACGGGCCTCCTCTCACAATCGAGAGACGTGAGCGGAACCTCCCTGGAGGTTCTTATGGCCCTGACGGACAGCATGCTGTCCGAAGGCAGCGACCTCTATAGCACCCTACTCTCGGCTATGCCCACCGCCCCTTCGATAGCAGATGCGCTCGAATCAAACATGGCACATTTTGCAGGGCTCGTAAGAGCACGCGCGCGGACAGAGATGTACGACGAATTCAGTACACTCGGCGGGGAACTCGCTGCAGCAGACAACAGGGAAGGCAATCCGTACGACAGAGTGTACGCGATGCTGGAAGCGCTACAGCGATATCCGGCTACACCACGTCCCGGGGCAGCGGTTGAAGACCCCCCACCTCCCTCAACGTGTTGATGAGATACACATAGTTCTCGAACGGCGCGTCGGGGGGAACGAAGTGGTCAACTGACGGAAAGTATCCTCCCGTCTCCAGCAGGAACGGGACCTTGGACATCACCTCTTCCCGTATCTGCTCCTTTCCTTTGAGTAGAACGCGCTTGTCGAGGTTGCCTCCAAGAATGACATCTGTTCCGTACTGCTTCCGCAATGCAACTGCATCGTTGCCGGCAGCGCATTCAAGAGGCCAGAAGAAGTTCACACCACTCTCCATCCACAACGGAATGAGATGATTCAGGTTGCCATCACTATCCACGAAGATGATATCAACGCCCTTGGAACGAAGCAGCTCGGTGATGGCCTTGTAGCGAGGCATCATGAACTGACGGAACATCTTCGGTGAGATGAGAGGCCCTGTCTTGAAAGCCATGTCCTCCCAGAACATGGCTGCATCCACATTGATGTCATCCAGCACTTTGCCCAGCAACTGCATTTCCATGAAGCAGACAGTGTCCATCATGTCCTCGACAAGTGCAGGCTCGTCGTGGAGCGCGAACAACAGTGGTTCGAGCCCCATCCACTCGCGCAGAAAGCCGAAGAAGCTGCCCACATTGAGTAGAATGGGCTCGTCTTTGGCATTCATCTTAGCCACGTATCCATCCCAGTCTTCGGGAAGACGTCCTGGTGTACTTGGGTCGAGCCGCTTCTTGTACTCCAGCCATGTCTTCTTATCCTTCACAGGCTGGTCAAGATACATCGGCATCTTCTGGGGATCATCCTTGTAGATGCGGACTGTCTGGCCCCCCTCGTTCACCAGTGAGATTGTCTTCTCATCCTCACCTACAATGCTCGTCGGGAACGTAGGCAGAATGGGTGGAATAGCATACACGTAGCTCTGGCCACGTATATCCATCCGCTTGTCCATGTAGAGGCCGGTCTGAATCTCCCGCAGGAGACGATTGTGTTCGAAACCGAGATAGTCACGAAGCTTCCTGCTATCGGCGAGTGCCGCAGGTGCACCCTTGCTCACCCACACCTCAGGTGTCTCAACCCAGAAATCGTTCAGCCAGGGAGCCAGCAGACACAGGTCTCCCTTTCGCTTGAACCTGCAGATATCAAGAAAGCGCTGCTTGAGCGAATCCACTATGGTGTCCTCCCCTTGCTCTAGTTGGCAACAAGTCTCTCTGCTTCGGTAACCGCAGAAGCACAATCCTCCGCAAACCCCTCCGCTCCAATCTCATCTGCGTACTCACGCGTGATGGGAGCCCCACCAATCATGACCCGAACACTGTCCCGCAGTCCCTCTTTCTCCAGTGCCTGCAGTACCTCCGTCATGTTGACCATAGTGATAGTCAGAAGAGCAGACATCGCAAGGATGTCAGGAGAGTGCTCCTTCACGGCTGACACGAAGTCACCCACGGGAACATCAACTCCCATATCGATGACTTCAAAGCCACCGCATTCAAGCATGAGCTTGACGATATTCTTGCCGATATCATGCAGGTCACCTTCAACTGTGCCAAGAACGACCTTCCCTTTGGAATGGACATCCTCCGCAGCAAGGAGCGGCTTCACTACATCAACTCCCCTGTTCATGGCCCGGCAGGAGATAAGAATCTCAGGGAGAAATACCTCACCGTCCTTGAAGAGTTCTCCCAGCTTCTGTATCCCCGGAATGAGCGCCTCATCGAGTATGGAGAGCGGAGCAACGCCCTCACCAAGTGCGTCTCTGACCATCTGTACAACGGCTTTATCGTCACCGTTCTGAACTGCGTCCGAAAGAGCGGAGCCATCCCATGCCATTGAAAGACCTCCTTATTATCGTGCCGCCTTGCAGCGGATGTCTCACCGGTGAGACAGGATATTCATGCGAAACGTCCGACTATTGTATGTGAAGAGAATGGGCACTCGCAACGAAGCCGCCTTTCAAGTAGCCTGCCCACGCTCAAACTTGATTGGATGACCCTTTTCGGGCAAAATTGTTCGTCGGTCACGTACTGTTGAAAGGAGCAATATGCGAGAAGTAGTTATTGTAAGTGGCTGTCGGACAGCCATTGGAGCGTTTGGCGGCAGTCTCAAGAATCAACCAGCCATCGATCTGGGAGCCCTGGTAATGAGTGAGGCCCTGAGGAGGGCCGGCCTGCGACCCAGGTCAGGAGAGACCCTCCTGGCTGTCGGACCCGATCAAGTCAAGGAAGACGGCATTATCGAACTGGAGCAGCGCAACTACCACTATGATGCCAGTCTTCGCGAAGTTCAGATAGATGAAGTGGTCATGGGCAATGTGCTGCAGGCGGGTCTCGGCCAGAACTCCGCAAGGCAGGCGTCAATCAAGGCAGGCATTCCGAAGGAAGCCCCTGCCTACACAGTGAACAAGGTATGTGGTTCCGGGTTGAAGGCCATCACCGTCGCCGGCCAGTCCATCATGCTGGGCGATGCTGACGTCATCGTCGCCGGTGGCATGGAGAACATGAGCTGCGCGCCCTACGGGCTGCCCAAAGCGAGATGGGGATACCGCATGGACGTGAACGCAAAGGCCGAACTGCGAGACCTGATGGTCTTCGACGGTCTCTGGGAGATCTTCTACGGTTTCCACATGGGAAACACTGCCGAGGAAGTAGCCGCACGCTACGGCATCACGCGTGAAGAACAGGATGAGGTCGGCGCGATGAGCCATCAGCGCGCACGGAAAGCGATTGCCGACGGTCTGTTCAAGGATGAGATACTCCCCGTTGAGCTACCTCAGCGAAAAGGCGACCCCATCATCTTCGACACAGATGAGCGCCCTATGGACACTACGGTAGAGAAGATGGCGAAACTCAAGCCAGCCTTCAGGCCAAACGGCACCGTCACTGCGGGCAACTCTTCAGGCATCAACGACGCCGCCGCCGCCGTGGTTATGATGTCCAGAGAGAAGGCAGATGAACTTGGACTGAAACCCTTGGTCACACTCAAGGGATTCGCATCCGGCGGAGTTGACCCCAAGTACATGGGTATCGGCCCGATTCCGGCCATTCGCAAGGCGCTCGCACGAACCGGCCTCACGATGGCGGACCTTGACCTCGTCGAATTGAATGAGGCATTCGCCTCTCAGGTTATCGCATGTTCGAGGGAACTGGGATTCACCTGGGACAAGACGAATCCACATGGAAGCGGCATTTCACTGGGCCATCCCATTGGCTGCACGGGCGCACGGCAGGTAGTCACGGCGATGTACGACATGAATCGCAGGGGACTGCAACGCGCAGTAGTCAGCATGTGCATCGGCGGTGGTCAGGGTATGGCGGCCATCCTTGAGGCAGGCAAATAGCAACAGCTATGTTTCGGATACGCTGACTGCGTGGCTGAAAGAACACTCGAATATCGATTATGCGAAGGGGGCAGCTGGAATCAGCTGCCCTTCTTTGTGTAGTCGGGACACCACGTTGCGTTCGGCCTCTCCGGACGGTGACAGGCACTACGCCAATTCCACTTGCAACTGTCGCAAATCACCACGTTCAGACCAATCGCGGTCCTGAAACGTATGCGCGCCCGTTCCAGCCAGTTAGGCCCTGTCTTCAATACTCTGCGCTGTTGTCGCACAATCACTCGTGCGCATCTCTATCCGACAACCAGAGACTAGATGTCCTTGGATAGGGATGCGAGGAACTCTGCATTCGTCTTGCTTTTTGCCAGCCTGCTCACAACCCGCTCGGTTGACTCATGGTTCGGCCCGTCATCATTCAGCATGCTCACAATACGCCGCAGAAGCCATATCTGCTTGAGAGACTCACTGTCGATGAGCAGTTCCTCTCTTCTCGTGCCACTCGGAGTGATGTTGATGGCAGGGAACATGCGCCGTTCGGCAAGCTTGCGGTCCAGGTGCAACTCCATGTTGCCTGTCCCTTTGAACTCCTCATAGATGAGGTCGTCCATTCTGCTGCCGGTGTCGACAAGGCAGGTGGCAAGGATGGTCAGACTGCCACCCTCATCGGTGTTACGGGCGGCACCGAAGAACCGCTTTGGAGGATGAAGGGCTGCGGAATCGATACCACCTGACAAAGTACGGCCGCTTGCCGGCATAGCGAGATTGTAGGCTCGCGTGAGCCGTGTAATACCATCGAGAAGGATTACGACATCCTTACCCATTTCAACAAGTCGCTTCGCACGCTCAAGTGCAAGCTCGGCCACATGGGTCTGTGTCTCCACGGGTTCATCAAATGTCGCCGCGATGACCTCCGCTTTCACAGACCGTCGCATGTCCGTGACTTCTTCAGGTCTCTCACCGATAAGACACACGATAAGATGAAGGTCCGTATAGTTGGTCATCATCGCGTTGGCAATTTTCTTGAGAAGCACGGTCTTGCCCGCCTTCGGGGGAGACACCAGGAGACCTCTCTGCCCACGACCGACAGGAGCAATCATGTCGATAAGACGCGTCGACAACTCTTCTGAAGTCGTCTCAAGCGTTATCCGTTTGTCGGGAAAGAGAGGCGTGAGCGAGGCGAAGTTGGGACGTTTCTTTGCGTCATCAGGGTCTACATCGTTGATGCTCTCAACACGTAGCAAACCATAGTACTTCTCACCCTCTTTGGGAGGACGGGCTTGCCCACACACGTAGTCACCATCTCTGAGGTTGAACCGTCGTATCTGAGAGTTGGAAACATACACATCATTTGCGCCACGAAGGAAGTTCTGCTGCCGCAAGAACCCGTAGCCCTCGCTCATGGTCTCGAGCACGCCTTCGAGGAACAGGTTGCCCTGCCGTTCAGCCTGTGCTTTCAATATGTGGACGATAAGGTCGGCTTTCTTCAGGCCAGAATAGCCAGCCATCTCCTGATCTTTTGCAATAGACTCGACTTCGTCGCGAGTCTTCGCTTCAAGTTGTGCCATCGTGAGCATCATGTTCTCCCTGGTCAGCTACAGGTCACAGCAGCTTGTGCCTGTGCTACGAAAATATGCCAGCATTTCCCATTACTTTGTTCCAATCCTCCGCAAACCGGCGCACCCCTGAGTCTGTCAACGGATGCTCAATCATCTGAAGCAGAACCTTATATGGAACTGTAGCGATATGAGCTCCCGCTCTTGACGCAGAGAGACAGTGAGAGGTGTTCCTGATACTGGCGGCAATTACTAGGGTGGGAATATCATAATAGCGAAGGTACTCAACGATGTCAACTACAAGTTGCATCCCGTCTTCTCCGATGTCGTCGAGCCTTCCCACAAACGGACTCACAAATGCCGCCCCTGCAGCCGCAGCCAGGACTGCCTGATTCAACGAGAAGCACAGAGTCATATTCACTTTAATGCCCTCTTTTGAAAGGACGGACGTTGCCTCCAGCCCCGCGAGCGTGCTGGGGATCTTGACGGCGATGTTCTCCGCCCACGTCGCTATTTCACGAGCCTCCGCAATCATCCCCTCGGCATCCTGGCTCAAGACCTCGGTCGATACCGGACCGCCCACCACGGTACAGATTTCCTTGACCAACGCCTTGTAATCAACCTTTCCCTCCTTGGAAACAAGGCTCGGATTGGTCGTCACGCCGGAGATAAGGCCAAGCCGAGATGCATGACGGATATGTTCGGTGTTTGCGGTATCAAGAAACAGTTGCATGACCACCTCCTAGGATATGGGGAGAGAAGGCTGAGCGCCTTCCAGAAGGACTTCCTTGGCAGCCGCCATGAACGCCACGAAAAGCGGATGAGGACTGTCAGGCCGGGACTTGAATTCAGGGTGAAACTGACAGCCGAGCATCCACGGATGGTCTGCTACCTCAACGATGTCCACGAACCCGTCGTCCGCTGACACTCCGGAAGCAACCAGCCCAGCGTCGCGCAACCTCCGCCGGAAACGGACATTCATCTCATAGCCGTGCCTGTGACGCTCGAAGGCAAGCCCCTCACCATACGCTTCGGCAGCCCTGCTACCTTCAACAAGCTTACACGGATATGTCCCTCTTCGAAGCCCGGACACGTCAGTATCGAGCGTACGGTCGACAACGAGGTTCAACGAATCAGCACAGAACTCGGCTGAAACGGCATCATCGATGTCCGCCACATTTCTCGCGAACTCGACAACCATTGCGTGCATTCCTGTCGTAAGACCCAGGAACGGCACACCCGATGTCCTGGCATAGTTCGCCGCAGCTATTATCCCGTCCATGTTCTGATAGTAGGAACTCCCGGGAACCACGATTCCCTGCATGTTCTTCAGCAGAGAGCAGTCACCACCAGAGACGGACCGTGAATCAACCCAGTGCAGTATGGCCCCTCTGTCATGAACCAGTGCCGCATGACGCAACGCTTCCCGCACCGAATAGTAGGCATCCTGCAGTTGCACGTGCTCACCCACAACGGCGATGTGAACCGGCTCAGAATCCACCTTGAGTCTCTCGACCAACACGCTCCAACCATTCAGGTCCGGTTCGCGCGATACCAGGTTCAGCCTCTCGCACAAGAACTCGCCCAGACCTGCTTCCTCCAACAGAAGTGGCACTTCATAGATGATGCTGCTCGTAACGAGAGGGACTACGGCTTCCTGGTCCACATCGCAGAACAGTGAAATCTTCTCTCGTATTGAGTCGGAAATCGGATAGTCGCTTCGACACAGGATGACGTCCGGTTGCACTCCGATGCGGCGCAGTTCGTTCACACTGTGCTGGGTGGGCTTCGTCTTCAGTTCATGAGTCGCCCGAATATACGGCAGAAAGGTAACGTGAACATACACCACGTTCTCCCTGCCCTCTTCGTTGCGCATCTGCCGGATGGCCTCAAGGAACGGTTGTCCCTCAATGTCTCCAACCGTCCCACCCACCTCGACGATGGCTATGTCTGCCTCATTCGCATCAGCACCGCGTCTGATGAGGCGTTTGATTTCGTCGGTCAATTGCGGCACTACCTGAATGGTACCGCCGAGGTAATCACCACGCCGTTCTTTCTCCAGCAACGACCTGTACACCTGGCCTGCCGTGACGCTGGAGAACCTGCTGAGTTCAACACCGATGAATCTTTCGTAATGCCCGAGGTCAAGGTCAGTCGCCGCTCCATCTTTGGTCACGAACAACTCACCATGCTGGGCCGGAGACATTATTCCAGGCTCAGCATTCAAATAGGGGTCAAGCTTCTGTGCACCGATAACGTACGATCGGCTTTTCAGTATCCTGCCAATGGAGGCAACAGATACTCCCTTGCCGACTGAACTTAGAACACCACCGGTGACGAAAACGTACTTCGCCATGACAACACAATACTATCTGCGGAACACTTCGACGTAGGAATAGCCTAACAAAACGGGGAGAAGTTACTTCAGGAATTCTAGCTGCCACCCCTCTGGATGTCAACACGTGCACAGGTCACCCATCACAGAACCTGAAAGCGGCAGAGCTTGCACAATAGTGGCCATGCTTCGGAGTAGAAGATATGATAATGTTACGAACGCATAGGAACGCACGGAAGTACGGAAGTACAGCATGACCGAAAACTCTGACAAACGCCATTATGAGACCCTCCAGGTGACCTCACAGGCAGAACCGGAAGTGGTCGCCGCCGCGTACAGGGCGCTGGCCAAGAAGTACCATCCCGACCGGTCATCGGTACCCGATGCCATGAACAGAATGGCTCGCCTGAACGTCGCCTATCAGGTCATCCGCTCCAGGATCGGCACAGCCAACGGCGATGCAGCGGGTGACTCGCCTACTGACAACCTTGAGGCATTTGCACCTGAGATAATTGACCCCAACGGTTCGCTTGAAGAGATTACCGATATAATTTCCCATAAACTGGCCGTTGCGCGTGAACGCGTCATAGCGGAAGTACAGTCACAGGGTCTCCCGAGAGACATCACCATGGCTCTCGTAACCAAGGCACTGAAAGACTCCATCGGCATCCAACATAGTCCTCAGAAATCCAAAATCGACACGTCGTCCACCCCTCTCGACGTCAACGGTTCCTATGACAGTGCAATGCGCATCGTTTCGAGCAAGGCGTCACGTGCCCGCGAAGAACTCGCCGACCAACTGGTCAAGGAAGGACTGCAAAGACATGTCGCCACGGAACTGTTGGACAACGCATTTGAAGCCCTCCGGCACAGCGGCAAAGAAAGAAGGGCAGATGCAGCCAGACTTTCCCCCGAACGTGTCGACCTGAGCGCATCACTCGAGAAAGGCACGATTCTGGTAATCAAGAAGCTAACAGCGGCCCGAAACCTTGTGATTCAAGAGCTGACGAGTGACGGCATGCCACAGAAGACAGCAGAGCAACTCGTCAACACCTCAGTGCAGCAGATGACAAGGACGTACAAGGGTAACTAGCACAATGAACTTCGCTCCACATCAAGTATCGCCTCCGGAACAGGACATCTCCAGTTGTCAGGAAAGGCTCGGACTGGAGTTCAAGAATCCACGACTCCTTGAGCAAGCACTGGTGCACGGAAGCTACATCAATGAGACACAGGGAACTCAGGTGCAAAGCAATGAGAGAATGGAGTTCCTCGGGGATGCCGTGGTCGGCCTCGTGGTCGGAGAAGAACTCTACACCCGCCTTCCGTACGAACTGGAAGGAACGCTGACTGCCATGCGGGCAGGGCTGGTACGCCGTGAAACCCTCGCCAAAGCCGGCAGACGATTGGGGCTTGGCGAATACCTTCGACTGGGAAAAGGCGAAGAGGCGAGCGGAGGCCGGGACAAAGACCGCAATCTGGCTGACGCCTTCGAGGCAGTCACCGGGGCCGTGTACCTGGATCAGGGTTATCCCAAGGCGACCGCATTCGTACTGCGTCACCTCCAACCGTACATAGACACCGCACTGCAGACTGGAACCGCACCCAATTACAAGGCATTATTGCAGGAGAGTCTGCAGGCGGGGGACCATCCACTGCCAATCTACCGCGTGGTCAGTGCGGTTGGCCCTGACCATGATAAACACTTCACCGCATCTGTGTCCGTTGACGGCGAGACGATGGGCCATGGCAGCGGACACACCAAGAAACTTGCGGAAACCGCCGCAGCCAGGGAAGCCTGGACACTACTTCGTTCAAGAGAGGTATGAACAATGGCTAAGAGAGACATCAATCGCAGGGAGACCAAGAAACCCAAGAAGGGAGAGAAGAAGCCCATCGCCATCGGTGAACTCGAAATCGCTCCCGTCGTGGAGGTCGTACGAAAGCACCGAAAGACCGAAGACAACGAAGCCACGTAGGTGGGTGACTACGCCGGATTGCGCTCACCATCTGCAACGCTCAACCACGGCATGCATGCCAATATGCTATTGCCTACGATGCGGCTCAACGTATACGGGCGGGTTCAGGGCGTGTACTTCAGGAAGTATGCGCAGGAACACGCGCTTGGGTTGGGTCTATCTGGATACGCGCGCAACGTGGAGACAGGCGACTCCGTAGAGATACTGGCACAGGGTCCACAGGAAAGCCTGTCCATGTTTCTCGAACTGATAAGGCAGGGCCCTCCTCACGCGCGCGTAACCAAGGTCACCTGCGAGTGGCAACAAGTCACTGAAAAGTACCAGGGGTTCGAAGTAAGACCGTGAACGTCGCTAGACGGCAGCAAGCTGCTTGCGCCCGCGGTCGATGAGAGTCAGATGCTCGGGCAATGTACCAACCAGCTTCGCCGCGAGCATGTCAACTTCAAACGGTTCCCCCACGATAATCTTCCCGAATTCCGTAATCTCACCCTTGTCAGGCGTGTCCGTATAATCAAGTCTCTGGCTCGCTTCGATGATTCCCATGTCAAACGGAAGCGCGAAGTAGAGGTCAGCCAGGACTCTCTCGATGTCCATGTCTTTCAGACCCTGCAACTGGGGCGCTTCTCCGGGCCGTTGCTGGGCAAGCGGAAGAAGCCCGAGATAGTTCGCGATACTGAATCTCCCGGAACCCCGCTGCACGTGAAAAGGCGCAACGCTGATGAGAAAATCACTACGAAGGACAAGATTGGGCACCCAGAATGTAGGAGTTGCGAAGAATTCCTGCAGCGGATTCTCCATCTCCAGGAAAATGGAATCTTTGGCATCCAGCATGAGCACCCGGTTGAAGTTGTACTTCAACGCCTGATAGTTGGGATATACGGGCTCACCAGTCGGCGTCGCATCAGCAATGAGAATCTCAGCATCAGTGACAGACCTGATGCCGGACACAATCGCCGCAATCAGACCAGGGCTGGTTGTTGCAGGGTAGGGCTTTCCAGACCACGCGTTTGGCTTTATCAACACCCTGCGTGCCCACGCAATCTGCGCCGGCGGGGTGAAGTGAAACCCTTTTGCATCAAAGACAGTTACCATCTATTCTCAATCCTGCCGAACTAGTGTTGACAGCCTCAAGTTCATCACTCGTCCCGCACGTCCAGGATACCAACAGCTTCTGTCCAGCCCCTCATTCATAATTCTGAGTTCAGACAACGACCACTTGTCAACCCCCGGAGAAAGGAAGACAGACCGGCCTACGAACACCTGACGAACTCGTACAACGTTCGCATCGGCACTCCCGTCGCACCCTTCAGTATTACTCCGCTCTCCTTGGTGCTATCCGACGTACCTGCGATATCCAGGTGCACCCATGGAACATCACCTGCAAACTCAGACAGAAATAGCGCCGCGGTAATCGCGCCGCCGTACCTGTTGCCAACGTTCTTAATATCAGCGATAAGGCTCTTGTTCAGCTCACGATACTCATCCGCCAACGGCAACTGCCAGGTCCGCTCCCCCGTCACGGCTGCCGCCTTTATGATACGGTCAGCGAGTTCCTGATTGTTGCTGAACATCCCGCTGTAGGAATTTCCCAGGGCAATCTGACATGCACCCGTCAACGTTGCAACGTCAATCAAAGGCGTGAGTCCCTCTTTCACCGCGTAGCTGATGGCATCGGCCAGCGCCAGTCTGCCCTCTGCATCTGTGCTGATTACCTCAATGGTCTTGCCATTCATTGCCTGCACCACATCTCCGGGACGGTATGCGGCAGAGCCCAAAAGGTTCTCGGTAGCAGGCACAAGTCCCGTCACGTTGACAGGCAATTTCATGCGCGCGATTGCAGACATCGCGGCAATGACTGAAGCCCCTCCCGCCATGTCACCCTTCATGGCCTCAAGGCCCTGGGATGGCTTGATGGATATCCCGCCGGAGTCAAAGGTAATCGCCTTGCCAATCAGACCAATCGTGGCAGAGGTATCCGCCCCCCCCCTGTAGTCCATGCGGATGAACTTCGGAGGCTGTGCACTACCACTCGCAACGCCAAGAAGCGCCCCCATGCCAAGCGTGCGCATCTCCTCGGTATCGAGAACCGTGGTCTTGAACCCATACTGAGCACCCAACTCAACCGCAATCTCCGCCATCCTTGACGGCGTCATATAGTTGGCGGGTTCATTCACCATGTCGCGCGCCATGTTTGCAGCCTCTGCAAGCGCGGTGCCCGTGATCACGCCATCGCGAACCGCCGTAAGGTCATTCGCATCCTGCACGAGGAGCGACACACTTTCCACTCCAACCATCTCCGGTTTCTTGTAGTGTGAGAACGTATACAGTCCAAGAACGGCCCCTTCAGCCATCGCGGCAGCGACCTGAGAGCTGCTGAGCCCCGCATCACCATCAGCCATGAGCCCTGCGGCGACAGACGAACAGCCAGCCTTGCGCAGGGCACGACAGCCCTCCGCACATGCATCGCGTATCGCCTCCGTCGAGATCTTGTCCCGTGTTCCCATACCACACACTGCGACGAGCCTGGATGGCAAACGACCGACGGTATGAAGCACCGTGACCTCGTTGCGCTTACCCTTGATGCCCTTCGCGTCTACGAGACTCTTGATAGCCCCACCCATCAGCTTGTCCACAACCGCAACATCTGTTGCGGAGGACGCAAGGTTTTCCGCATCCTCGCAGATGCCGACAAGTATGCCGTCAGCCGCCGTTGTGGTGATATCACCCTGGATTACTTCTATATTCACGCAGTAACGCTCCTTGTTTTGCCGTGTAACCTACTATTTTAGCGCGTAAACGGCCTCAATAGAAGGGGTATGCACCGGAAATGATGCGCCGCCCACTCGTGGCCCAAGAGACAATGATTTCAAGAAGAAACGGCACGGAACAGGACAAAAGCACCGATGAATGAACCTCAGCGTTTCTGGAGGAGGCCCTGAGATTCCTTCCGCAATTCCACTATCCTGTCCCTCAACAGCGCCGCTCTCTCGAATTCAAGACTTCGCGCCGCCAGTCTCATCTCCGTCTCCAGAGACTTGAGCAATGCGGCCATTTCCCGTGCCGTTGCAGGACGCGTCCCGTATTCGCGAAGCGGCTCCGCCACTTCCTCCACCTGTCTGGCTATGTCACGAATCGCCTTCGATATACTCTGTGGCGTTATGTAATTTGCCTCATTGTGGGCTTCCTGCATCTTTCGCCGCCTGCCAGTCTCATCGATGGCCGTCTGCATCGCGGCTGTAATGGTCTCCGCATATAGGATTGCGTGTGCATTCACGTGCCGCGCCGCACGACCGATGGTCTGAATCAGCGCCTCAGCAGTACGAAGATAGCCTGCTTTGTCAGCATCCAATATCGCAACAAGGCTGACCTCGGGCAGATCCAGACCCTCGCGCAGGAGATTGATTCCCACAACCACGTCATACGTTCCCAGTCTCAGATCCCTGAGTATCTGGACCCTCTCAAAAGTATCCACTTCGGAGTGTATGTAGTGCGTCTTGATTCCCATCTCCGCGAGGTATTCGCTCAGGTTTTCCGCCATTCTCTTCGTCAGAGTCGTCACAAGACACCGTTCTTGCCGTGCCACTCTGGTACGAATCTCAGCTATCAGGTCATCAATCTGCCCCTTGTTTGAGCGAACCTCGACGGTCGGCTCCAACAGTCCCGTAGGACGTATCAACTGCTCAGCCACACGGGCACTTCGATCAAGCTCGTAGGGCCGTGGCGTCGCGGAGACGTAGATGACCTGGTTGATATGTGCATCGAACTCCGAGAAGTTGAGTGGACGATTGTCCATCGCAGAGGGAAGACGAAACCCGTGGTCCACCAGCACCTGCTTCCGCGACAGGTCACCGTAGTACATACCCCGGACCTGCGGCAGCGTCATGTGCGACTCATCGATGAACAACAGATAGTCATCAGGGAAGTAGTCGAGAAGCGTCCACGGCGTGCTCCCCGGAGGGCGTTGCTGCAACTGCCGGGAGTAGTTTTCAATCCCCGAACAGTAGCCGACTTCGGCGAGCATCTCCATGTCATAGTTGGTTCGCGCTTCCAGACGCTGGGCCTCAAGTAGTTTCCCTTCAGCACGAAGAACGTCAAGGCGTTCGGCCAATTCAACCTTGATAGCGTCTATTGCGGCGCGCAACTTGTCGTCCGGGGTCACAAAATGCTTTGCCGGGTAGATGTCCACACTCTCAACCTCGGCGAGGAGTTCTCCTGTCACGATGTCCAACTCGGTGATTCGCTCAACCTGGTCACCGAAGAACTCAATCCTAACCGCCGTCTCTTCGTACGCAGGGCACAATTCAAGCGTGTCCCCCCGAACACGAAACCTGCCGCGTGTCAGGTCGATGTCATTCCGCTCATACTGCATGGCAATGAGCTTGTTGATGGTGCGGCGCAGGCCGGATTGCTTGCCACGAACAACAGGAAGCACAAACTCGCGGTATTCATCAGGCGACCCGAGCGAGTAGATACAGGAGACAGACGCGACGATGACCACATCACGCCGCGAAAGAAGTGAGCGCGTTGCGGCATGCCGCAGACGGTCGATCTCATCGTTGATGTCCGTCTCTTTCTCGATATACGTATCGGTGCTGGGGATATAGGCTTCCGGCTGGTAATAGTCGTAGTAGCTGACGAAGTACCCCACCGCGTTGTCCGGGAAGAACTCCTGAAACTCCGCAGCCAGTTGCGCCGCAAGTGTCTTGTTGTGGCAGAGTACCAGCGTTGGCCGCTGTACCCGCGCGATGATATTTGCCATCGTGAACGTCTTCCCGCTGCCGGTCACTCCGAGAAGCGTCTGCTCGCGGAACCCCTTTGAAAGACCGTCCACCAGTTCGTCGACAGCACGGGGTTGGTCTCCTGTGAGACGCATGTCTGAGATGACGTTCAGTTCTGGACTCATACAGCCTCAGTACTACTGAGAAGTGAAGGGAGTGCTCACCGCGAAGGCATCTGCGCGTCAGCGACTGGCAAGCGCCCTCAGCGCGAGCCTCAGCCTCTCCTCCAGAGCCCCACCCTCGCTCGCTGCAATGGTATGAGCCGCCTCGGTAGCCTCCCTGAGCGTATACCCGAGTGCGGTGAGAGCCGCCACAAGTTCTCCGTCACCCTCGCGCAGCGGACCCGAACCGGTGCCGATGAAAGGCTCCATCTTCGATTCAAGCTCAACACACAAACGCGCCGCGGTCTTCTTCCCGACTCCCTGCACCCGTGCTATCAGGGTGGTATCACCTCGAAGAATGGCAGCGGCCAGGTCCTCCGGTTTGAAACTCCCGAGAAGTGCCAGTGCAACACGTGGCCCCACGCCGTTCACGCTGATGAGTTGCTGAAAGAGGCTCAATTCTTCACTCGAGGCAAACCCGAAGAGCACCGGCGCATCATCCCTCATCACGAAGTGCGTCTGCACTACTGCACGTTCGCCCACTTCGCCCACACCATCGAACGTGGTGGCAGAAACGTACACCAGAAAGCCGATGCCGCCCACATTAATCACCACGTGGCCCGGTGCCTTGAGGTCGATTATTCCATCCAGAGACGCAATCACAATTGACCACCGGCCATCCGTGTTGTGGCGAGAGAGTTGTGGAAATGACAGAGCGCAATCGCCAGCGCATCAGTGGCATCCGCCCCGAGCGTCTGGTCCTTCACGCCAAGTTCGAGCATCACCATGGTCCGAATCTGGGTCTTGTCGCTCCTCCCGTACCCACTTACCTGCCGCTTCACTTCTGCAGGTGAATAGTACGTAATAGGGAGATGGCAGCGAGAAGCCGCAAGGATTGCGATGGCCTGTGCCCTGCCAACCATGAAGGCAGACTGCACGTTCACGCCAACGAAGGGTTCTTCGATAGCGACTTCATCAGGACAGTGGGTGGCAATGACGCCGCTGATTCCTTCGAAAAGCGCACACAGCCGCTCTTCCACAGGTTTGCGCGCTGAACAACGAAGCGTTCCACAATCCACAAACGATACGTGCGATGACCCTTCGACAACACCGTATCCCATCATGACGGTACCTGGATCGATACCGAGAACGCGCATGCGGTTATTCCTGTTCCATCTGCTCTAGTGCGGATTCAGGGAAGTCAGCATTGGAATAAACACGTTGTACGTCATCCAACTGCTCGAGTTGGTCGATGAAGCGCAGTATCTGAAGGGCCTTGGATTCCTCGAGCATCACCGTCGTCTTCGGAATCATCGATACCTCGGCAGATACAACCTTGTACTGTTCCTCAAGGGCCTTCCGCACATCCTCCATCTTCGAGGGCTCTGTATACACCTCAACCCAGCCACCGTCCGTCTTCACGTCATCGGCACCTGCATCGATAGCAAGAAGAGCAACATCGTCAGTTTCCTCCTCCGTACTTTCGACGGTGACGACGCCAAACGTGTCGAACAACCACGCAACGCAGCCTGTCTCACCGAGGCTGCCGCCATGCCGGGACAGGCGACTCCGAACTTCCTGCACCGTCCGGTTCCGGTTGTCACTCAACGCATTGATAAGTACCGCAACGCCGTTCGGGCCATATCCCTCAAGAGAGAACTCCACAAGCGCAGCCCCATCTCCCTCGCCGGAACCCCGCTTGATTGCGCGCTCAACATTCTCGAGGGGCATGTTGTTGTCTTTCGCCTTCTGAACCGCAAGGCGAAGCTGGAAATTGCTTTCCATGCTGGGTCCTGCGCTGCGAACAGCGACCATTATCTCTCTCCCGATCTTCGTGAAAACCTGGCCTCTACGCGCGTCGGCGACGCCCTTCTGTCGTTTAATCGTTGACCATTTGGAATGTCCTGACATGTGTTCTCAATCCTCACAAGAGATTTTTGCGCCGCTCTGTGGACCACGCGAAAGAAGCCTAGCCGTCCCGCAGTCTGTCACTCCCTATCTGGAATCCCAATTCCAGAGCGCGCAGATTCTGATCACGAAAACGGCCCGGAGATATGTCCTCCACCGCTCTCACCAGTGACTCGTTGCCAACGATCCCACCATACTGCACCACCGCCGCCAGCATAACGATATTGGCGCCTAGCTTCGTCCTCAGCGACTCATCGGCACTCTTCGTAGCAGGAATGCCCACGTGCCGTCTATCCGGGTTCAACACAGGCTCCACAAGAAGCGTATCAAAGAAAACAAGAGCTGTCTCGTGCGCCGTCCACTCAAGGTACCGTTCATACGCCGTCTGCGAAAGTGCCACCAGGATGTCCGCCTTCGTCAGAAAAGGGAATGCAATTGGTGCATCAGAAATCACTACCTCAGCCCGGCATTCGCCTCCACGGGCGGCCGCCCCGTATGAACTGGTCCCTGATACGTGCATCCCCTCAGAGAAGGCAGCTCCACCAAGCAACTTACCTGCCGTTACCACGCCCTGTCCTCCAAGGCCACAGAGCAAGACTTGTTTGATGTCACTCATTGAAAAACTCACCCGTCAGCAGTAGAGAAGCCAACTCCTCGTCCGTGTGGTTTGGAGCATCTTCGCGCGGAATGGTCATAGACTCAACGAAGCGGTACGCCTCTTTGACGCTGTCCAACCGATTCTGTCGCCCGAACTGAGTGGGACACGGCGACACTGCCTCAACAAAGGTGAACCCGGGCATCTGTATCGCCCGCTTGATGGCTGCAACGAGTTCATCTCCCTGCGTCACGTTGTAGCG
>JAFGFT010000062.1 GCA_016930935.1 Dehalococcoidia bacterium
GCACTCGTGAATGCCACCGCCCCAATAGCGGCTTCCCCGAACTGCTTGGGCAAACGTGTCAGCGTTTCAGCCAGAATAAGGCGATGCGTGTGATGAGCATTTCGGAGACTGGTCATCAACGCGTCAACGTCGGCCCCTTCCTTCTTCGCCTTCACAGCCCACGCAAGACTTGTGAAGAAATGATCCTGATAACGGATGCACTGCTGCGCGGTATCCAGGTACTCATCGTCAAGGCAGAGTTCGTGGATGGCAAGCGCGTCCTCATTCGCGAATCGCAATGTCAGATTGGCTTTCTTGACCGAATCGAAAGTAAACGCGTACTCCAGACTTCGGCCGGCTTCCTTAAGGAAATAGAATGGCGATGAAGGCAACATTCCGGAGTCAGTCACTTCGCCAATGGTGAATTCCACGATGGGTCCAACAGGGACCTCAGATGACGTCACGACCGGCACCGCCACCGATGCCACTCCCGACGACTCAACGCTCTCGCCTTCGGAAAGAGCAGGAGCCGCGAATACCGTGGTCACAGTGACCACGACAGCAACTGCAGCAGCCATGCCCACGAGGACTTTCTTGTTTGAAGTTAAGGCGTGCCAGACACGCAGGACCCAGTAATAGAGATCATCCATATTATTGTCCGCCTGATTGAGACAACACGCCCATAGATGAATCCGATGCTCACACTAGCACATTCGAACAGTCGATTGCCAGCGATTCGCATAACTACGCCACAGTCACCCATAGACTCAATCACACAGCGTATAACGACCGGAATGCTCAAAAGGACAACGTGTGCGCCACCGGATTGAGCAATCACCCATCCCACTCTTCCATATTCCCTGCACCCTACTCCGCCAAACTCTCTTTGACGCAACAGGTACCATTCTGATAGGATTCGCAGTCAGCGTGGGTCTCGCTAATAGTAGTCGCAGGTACGAGGGGTGTCAAATAGCAAGGCACTTCCGAGTAGCAAGGGACTTTCGAGGCACGGACCACCGGCGGACAGACAATGTAGACAGTTGCTCTTCAGCCCTCAACCCAGGCTGTTGTGGTTGATGGCGGGAAGACAATCTACCTATAGCAATGAGTACGCTCACCAACTACTTTCGCGGTATCTGGAACAACCTGTTCAAGCGGTATGTCAGCATAGCCCTCGCGGTGCTCGCTGCAATCATGATTTTCGTGGTGTCGCCCGACACCGCGTTTGAAGAACCTCCACCGCCTGAGACCGACGCTACAGTCGAAGTCCACTTCTTCTACCATTCCGGGTGCCCGCACTGCCGGGACCAGGAACCCTTCAATGAAGAGATGGCCGCGAAATACCCTGATGTGTACTTCGTGTACCACGATGGTGCCGACCCTGCCGAATATGACGTCCTTGTCCAACTCATCCAAGGAACGAATATATCTGAAGACGAACTGGACTTCCCCGCAACCATTATCGGCAGTCATGCGTTCGTCGGATGGGAATCTCGTGAAATCAACGGTCCTCAACTGGAGCAGACCATTGTGTCCTATCTTGAGGGAGACGGCGAGAGTGGTGCCCCCATCGAGGAAGAAGGACTCCCCGAAGAACTTGATGTGCCCATCTTCGGCACCATAAAAATATCGGACTACTCACTGCCTGCACTGGCCGTCACTCTGGGGCTCGTCGATGGGTTCAACCCGTGCGCGATGTGGGTGCTTGCCTACCTCATCTCGCTCCTCTTCGTCCTGAATGACCGCCGCAAGGCATGGCTCATCGTCGGAGCCTTTGTATTCGCGTCTTTCGTATTGAATTATCTGTTCATGACCGCATGGCTGAATGCGTTCCTGCTCATCGGCTACTCAGGACCAATCACGGTAATGATTGGCGCAATCGCCCTTGGTGCAGGCACATTCAACCTGTACGACTACGTCAAGTCAGGTGGGCAGGTCGTGTGCGAGGTAATCGACTCTGAATCACGCAAGAGCACGATGTCCCGCATAGAATCCATCGTTGCATCTCCCATCAGCCTCGGTGTGGTGATTGCCGTTACGGCACTCGCTTTCGTCGTCAACTCATTCGAATTCGTATGCTCGGCCGCACTCCCCGCCATCTTCACCAGGGTGCTGACAATTGCAGGCCTCACCACCGTGCAGTACTACCTGTACATCTTCCTCTACGTGTTCTTTCTGATGCTGGACCATCTCGTCATCTTCAGTGCCGCCGCGCTCGCCATCAACACATCGCTGGCCGACCGCTACATGAAATACTGCAGGCCGGTCGGTGGCGTTATTCTGCTCGTACTGGGCATACTGCTGGTGTTCGCTCCGCAACTCCTCCGGTAGAGCCATCAAGCAATACACTCCTTCCTCCTTCAACGCGGATGTCTCCTTTGACCCCGAATAGGACCGATGCTACACTTGCCCTTCGCATGAAACGCGTCGGAATTCTCTTTCGTCCCCACGTTGACAGAGCGGTCTCACTTGTCAGCTCTATCCGGCATACCCTCGAGTCTGCAGGCATCGCAGTCTGGCAATGCTCCGCGTGGGATGAAGAGGCAGCGCTACCGCTGCTGCCGGACACCGACCTCATCATCGGCATCGGCGGGGACGGCACCATACTGCATTGCGCCCGCGTCACCTGCCGCGCAAAGACACCACTCCTCGGCGTGAAGCTTGGACGGCTCGGCTTCATCACGGAGTTCGGGGAGGATGAGATAGCAGGCGAACTGCCCCGCGTCATCGCAGGAGAAGGCTGGATAGAAGAGCGCTCAATGCTGTGTGCAACAGTGCGAGGACGCGAGTTCCTGGCACTGAACGACGCGGTAGTCCGATGCACCGCTGTGCGGCTCATCAACGTTGCGCTTGATGTTGATGGCGAGAGGGTGACGACGTACAGGTCTGATGGAGTGATAGTAGCCACGGCCACGGGGAGCACAGGCTACGCTCTCGCCGCTGGTGGCCCCATCCTGCTTCCGGAGAACAACGGCATCGTGATTCAACCGATTTCCAGCCATCTTGGTCTCCGTCAAGCGCTCGTGCTGCCCGGCGACGCCGACATACGCCTGGTTGTCGAAGGCCGAGACGGCGCAGTACTCAGCATGGATGGACAAGTAGATTACCCGCTCGACAGTGACCATCGAGTCTCGGTAACCACGAGTGAACACAAGGCGCGGTTCCTCCGTTTCAGACCGCACGAATATTTCTATCAGTCGCTTCAGGAGAAGCTCGGAGGTGAGAGGACGTGAATGTATCCAAGGCAAGAATCGGCGACGTACCGGCAATGCATCGCCTCATAAACGATTTCGCCAATCAAGGCGCGATGTTACCGCGAGCTCTCAGCCAGATATATGAGAATCTGCGCGACTACTTCGTAGTCCGTGATGGAACGAAGGTCGTCGGATGTGCCGCACTCCACGTCAACTGGCTGGACCTGGCCGAGATACGCTCACTCGCAGTCGAACAGAACAGGCAGGGCGAGCAGTTGGGCGCAACCCTCGTGCAGGCATGTATCGAGGACGCCCACTCACTTGGGCTGCCAAGAGTGTTCTGCCTTACACGCCAACCGGGATTCTTCGAGAGGCAGGGGTTCAGTCTCATAGACAAGTCAGAACTGCCACACAAAGTGTGGGCTGAATGCTACTACTGCCCCCAGTTTCCCGACTGCGACGAGGTCGCACTCATTCGCAGCACCGCGAATGGCGACTGAACCCACAGGAGACCGGCGATGCGAGAGGACGCCATGGAGAAACAGCTATCCACCACGGAAGTGTACGCGGGCAGAGCGATCTCGATTCGAGTCGACGAAGTGAGAAAACCTGATGGCAGGACGACCACGCGCGATGTAGTAGTTCACAGTGACTGCGTTGTGGTCGTACCAGTCGATGAAGACAACAATGTGCTGCTGGTGCGGCAGTATCGCTATCCCGTCAGCACCCTCTTGCTTGAACTTCCAGCCGGAGGCATCGAAGAAGGAGAGGAACCCGTTGACTGTGTACGGCGAGAGTTGCAGGAAGAGATAGGATTCATGCCCGGCAGGATAGAGACGCTGGGCGGTTTCTACTCAATCCCCGGCTACGGAACTGAGTACCTCTATGCCTACGCGGTACATGACCTGAAACCCAGCAGGCTCGTCGCAGAAGACACTGACGAGATAGAGGTCATCAAGGTGCCACTGCAGGATATTCCAGAACTGATTGAGTCCGGGAAGATATGCGATGCCAAGAGCATCGCGGCACTTCACATCTACCTGTCACGCCAGAAGCTACTATCGTAGCTTTGCGATTATTGCATCGGCGACTTGACTCGTGCCCACAGAAGACGGGTCATCGCGGTCCGCCTTCATGTCATAGGTGACACTTGCCCCCTCTGCAATCACCGCCGCTATCGCCGTCTCCATTCTATCAGCCGCATCTGTCTCTCCCAGGTGGCGCAACATCAGTACACCTGAGAGCATGGTCGCGATGGGATTCACCTTGTTCAGTCCTGCATACTTGGGCGCACTTCCATGAGTGGGCTCGAAGACGGCGATGCGCTCACCTATGTTCGCCCCAGGCGCAACACCGAGGCCCCCGACAAGACCTGCACACAGGTCCGAGAGCAGATCTCCGTAGAAATTGGGAGTGACAAGCACATCGAACTGGTGTGGTCTCTTGGCGAGGTGCATGCAGCACGCATCGAGCAGCACATCGGTGAACTCTATGTCCGGATACTCCGACGCGACTCGCCGCGCCGCTTTCAAGAACGTGCCATCAGAGAATTTGAGGATATTCGACTTGTGAACGGCCGTCACCTTCTTCCGTCCGTTGGTCCTGGCGTAGTCGAATGCATAACGCACTATGCGTTCACTGGCGGAATCTGAGATAACCCGCAAGCTCACTGAGGCGTCCTCCGGTATCTGTCTGTTGAGGGTCTCCGCAACCAGTCCGCGTAGCCGCGCGGTATCATCCCCCCCACAGTCGAACTCAATGCCCGCGTACAGTCCCTCCGTGTTCTCTCTGACAACCACGATGTCGATGTCTTCATACGGGGCCTGTACCCCGGGGTAACTCTTGCACGGCCTCAGGCATGCATAGAGGTCCAGCTCTTTTCTCAGGGCGACATTCACACTTCTAAAACCGCTCGCGATGGGTGTCGTCACGGGTCCCTTGATGGCGATACCGTTCTTCCGAACTGACTCCAGCGCCGCAGCAGGAAGCGGCGTGCCGGTCCTCTCCTGTGCCTCAGCCCCAATGACCACATCCTCCCACTCGAACTCCACACCCGTGGCCTCAAGTACGCGTCGAGTCGCCTCCGAGACCTCGGGACCCACACCATCACCGGCAATATACGTAACTCTGTGCTTCACAGAACCTCCTTGGAATCGAAAACGCGACTCACCATCTACGAGTCAACGTCCAGTGTGCCATGCTGCTTGATGTACGGCACGAGGCCGCCGGCAGCAAGGATATCCGACATCAGTTTCGGCATCTTCCCACAGACGAGGGTTGCGCCTGTAGTATGATTGAACACGATGCCTTCGCGGAGACGAATCTCCAGACTATCACCGTCAGAAATGCCATCCGTGTCGCAGATGAGCACAACCATGCCTTGATTGATAGCATTGCGGTAGAAGATGCGCGCAACTGACTTCGCAAGTATGGCATCTACTCCGGACATCTTGATAACGACAGGAGCATGCTCCCTGCTTGACCCAAGCCCGAAATTCCGCCCGCCAACAAGCACATCCCCTTCCTTCGCCCTCTCCTGAAACCCAGGGATACGGTCTTCGAATGCGTGTTTCGCCAACTCAGGCAGATTGCTGCGAAGGTGAGCGAACCTGCCAGGTATTATGTCATCAGTTGACACATCATCGCCGGCGATGATGGCCCTTCCCTTCAACATAGTGTCTTCCATATTCAGCATGTCTCCCGGGGGTCAGTGATTACACCTTTGAGCGCAGTTGCTGCTGCAGTCGCAGGACTCGCAAGGTACACAAAGGCGTCCGGGTTACCCATGCGCCCCTTGAAGTTTCGGTTCGCAGTGGAGAGACACGTCTCTCCGTCACCCAGGATTCCCTGGTGCAACCCGAGGCAAGCGGCACAACCAGGGGGCAGAATGAGTGCCCCCGCTTCAACAAGTGTGGTTATGTAACCTCTTTCAATTGATTGAAGCAGTACCGTTCGCGACGCGGGCGCAACTATCAGTCTTGTGCCGTCCGCCTTCTTCTTGCCTTTGAGCATCCCTGCAACAAGTGCAAGGTCCTCCAGACGACCGTTCGTGCACGTACCAATGAATACCTGGTCCACGTGTGTGTCGCCGAGGTCTGAAGCAGGACTCACGTTGTCCACGGCGTGCGGACAGGAAACAACAGGCTGAAGCGCGTCCAACGCAATCTCTATCGTACGGTCATACACAGCATCGGCATCCGCCACCATCTCGCGATAGTCCTCTCCCCGCCCCATGCCTTCCAGGTACTCCCTGGTTCTCTCATCGCTCGGGAACAAGCCGACCTTTGCTCCCGCCTCCACCGCCATATTAGACACCACCAGTCTCTCAGGTAGAGACAAGGAATCCACTCCGGGGCCGGCAAACTCGAGCGCCATATACGTCGCACCATCCGCACCAATCGTCCCAATCAGGTGCAAAATAAGGTCCTTTGAAGACACGAAGGGGCCAAAGGACCCAGTCAGCCAGACACGCAGCGTTTGCGGCACGCGAAACCAGTTCTTGCCCAGTGCCATAGCAACCGCCACGTCACTTGAACCCATACCCGTGCCAAACGCCCCCAGCGCTCCCGCCGTCACGGTGTGTGAATCGGACCCCACCACAACATCTCCCGGTCTGGCGTACCGTTCCGCAACAATCTGATGACACACACCATCACCCACATCACTCACTATTGCGCCAGTCTCTTTTCCGAACTGCCGAATGAACATGTGGTCTGTGGACAGTTGCCGTGCTGAACTCGGAGCGGCATGGTCCATGAACAACACCGTCCTTGATGGGTCAGCGAGCGCCCCAAATCCGGCGTCCTTGAACAAACGAATCGTCATCGGCCCCGTCGTGTCCTGCACGAACGCAAGGTCAACACGGGAGATTACGATATCGCCGGCACTTGCATCACTTCCGGACTTCTCCGTCAGAATCTTCTCAGCTATGGTCTTTCCCATGCACCTATCCTATTATCGCCAGCGTCTGATCCAGTTGCACCTTGTCACCTGGCTGACACTTCAGAGCCACAATCCTGCCATCATCAGGCGCAGGCAACACGTTTTCCATCTTCATCGCTTCAAGAACACACACGCCATCGCCCATCTGCACTTCGTCTCCCACAGCAACCAGATAGCGAATGACCGTGCCGGGCATCGGAGCAAGCAACGGCGTCCCGTCAACCTCAGCACCGGTAGATGCCAGCCCCACTTCATCGATGGACGATTCAACGGGTTCCACAGGTGAAAGAGCGGCCACACGGCCGGCACGCACCTGCTCCAGAAGCTCATCCTCCCTTTTGACGTCCTCAAGAGTCTTTGCCCTTGTTTCAGGTGGAGGCACTTCAAGCCCATGCTTCCAGCGCAAGAACTGTCTACCTGTCGTTGGATAGAGCACATAGGTAAGGACGTCTCCGATATCCGCCGCCAGTTCTCCAATCTCTGCCGTGGCAGCATCCATCTCGGGTTCGATAGAGTCGGCAGGCCGGCCTGTTATCGGCGTTTCCCCACGCTCATAGCCTTTCAACGCCAGTTCCCGTACGGCGGCATCCATGGGTGCAGGAGGCTCGCCATAGAGTCCGTACGCGTACGCCTTCACCTGTTCAGAAATGGCCTTATATCGTCCGAAGAGTACGTTGCTGACTGCCTGCGTACCCACAATCTGACTTGTCGGTGTGACGAGAGGGGGATAGCCAAGGTCCTTGCGGACGAGTGGCAGTTCTTCACAAACTTCTGCGAGGCGTCCCAGAGACCCTGCTTCCTTCAACTGAGAAACCATGTTCGAGTACATTCCGCCCGGGATGTGATGCTGCAATACCGCAGTGTCGATAACCGACATGCGTGTTTGAGCCAGATAGTCCCTGTACTTCGGGGCAATAGCCTCAAGCTTCTCATCCAAAGCAAGCACGGTATCCAGATCAATGCCGATATCCCTGGGCGTGCCATGAAGGGCCGCTATCATGGTTTCGATTGCCGTGTGAGAGGTTCGCATGGCAAAAGGAGCGAGACACGTATCCAGGATATCCACGCCCGCCTCGACTGCCTTAAGGAAGCTCATGGGAGCCATACCACTGGTTGCGTGGCTGTGCAGCGCAATAGGAATATCGAGCGCATCTTTCAAGGAACTGATGATGTCATATGCATCATCCGGAGACATGAGCCCAGCCATGTCCTTTACGCAGAGACTATCCGCCCCCATGTCCTGCAGGATGAGAGCCTTGTCAAGAAAGTAGTCTATCGTGAACACAGGACCACCAAGCTTCTCCTCTGTCAGGGAGTAGCTCAAGGCAGCCTGCACATGCTTGCCGCATTCCTTGGCAGCTTCCATTGCAACCCGCAGGTTACGTTCATCGTTCAGTGCATCAAAGACACGAAACACATCGATGCCACACTCCGCAGCATGACGAACGAAGGCTTTCACCACGTCATCCGCGTAGTTGCGATACCCAACGAGGTTCTGACCTCGCAAAAGCATCTGCAACTGTGTCTTGGGAGCCGCCTTCCTCAGCAGCGTCAGCCGCTCCCATGGGTCCTCGTTGAGGAAGCGTGTCATTACATCAAACGTCGCGCCTCCCCACACCTCCATCGACCAGAGACCAAGGTTATCCATATCCGGAGCAAGAGACAGCAGGTCTTCAGTCCTCATACGCGTCGCAAGCAGCGACTGGTGACCATCGCGCAGCGTCAAATCCGTAATCTTTACGGGGGTGATTTCGTACATGAAGTGAGTGACTCCTTGTTAGAATCCGACAGGCAGAACGGATATTCTATTGAAAACGGCTGCTATAATCAACGCGATGGCAACAGGCAAAGCTGGAGGCACCCTCAACCCTCCACCATCACTTCGTATCAGGAACAGTACCTTTGCCTGGGGCACGCGAACCTATGTGATGGGCATCCTCAACGTCTCCCCTGACTCTTTCTCCGGCGATGGCGTCGCACGACCAACTGCTGCGCTTGAATGCGCACAGCAGATGGTCCAGAGCGGGGCTGACATCATCGATATCGGTGGGGAGTCTACACGACCCGGCTCGGAAGGCATCAGTGCGGCCGAAGAACTCGACAGGGTGATTCCTGTCATCACGCTACTCCGTAAGGAAATGGACGTGCCTCTCAGCGTGGACACCTACAAGTATGAGGTCGCATACGAAGCCCTGAATGGGGGCGTCGATATCATCAATGACATCTGGGGACTGAAGAAGGAGCGCAGACTGGCTTCACTCGCCTCGAAGGCCAACGCCGCCATCATCCTCATGAGCAACCAGCGCGACATATCCCCCCTGCACGAAGTGGTATTCGATGATGTCATAAGAGTGGTGGCAGATGACCTGCGGCATGCCGTTGACGAAGCCATATCGGAGGGAATACCGTCCACCCACGTGATAATCGACCCTGGCATCGGGTTCGGGAAGACCCAACCTCAGAACCTGGAGATACTGCGAAGACTGGAGGAACTCAAGGCTCTCAACTATCCCCTGCTCGTAGGCACATCGAGGAAGTCAATCCTCGGACATCTTCTGAACCTCCCTCCTTCCGAACGACTGGAGGCAACAGCAGCCACAGTAGCGATATGTATCGCCAGGGGAGCCGATATAGTCCGCGTCCACGACGTGAAGGAAATGTGGCGTGTCTGCAGAGTGACTGATGCAATCACGCGCGACTGAATACATGCAACCTGAGCACGTCTTCCTCTCACTTGGGTCCAATCTCGGCAAGAGGGAAGACAATCTAGAGGCAGCCATCGAATCGCTTCTGGAGTATGTGCAACTCGTGCAGCGCTCCAGCGTCTACGAATCTGAACCGGTGGGATACTCTGACCAGGAACCATTCTTGAACATGGCATGCCATGTACTCACAGCGCTGCCACCACTCCAGTTGCTCGATGCGACTCAACGCATAGAGATGCAGCTTGGAAGGATTCCAGTCTTCAGAAATGGTCCCCGCACCATAGACATTGACATTCTTCTCTACGGAGAAGCCTCAATCCATACGCCACGACTCGACATCCCCCACCCTCGTATCAGCGAACGGGCGTTCGTCCTTGTCCCGCTTGCAGAAATCGCACCGGACCTCATTCACCCTGGACTGGGCAAGACCATACGTTCGCTGTACACGGAATCAACCGACAATCACTGGGTGAGAAGCACCCACGGAGGCCATGATGTACCAACTATTCGTTGAAGAACACTTTGACGCTGCTCACTACCTTCCTGATTACAACGGCAAGTGCGAACGGATGCACGGTCACCGCTTCAAGGTGGTCATCCGAGTGGAGGGAGAATCAGTCGGTCACGATGGGATGGTCTACGATTTCGCCAGGATGAAACAGCCACTCCGGGAGATTCTCTCGCAGTTGGACCATACGTGCCTCAACGAGGTTGCACCATTCTCACAGAGAACCCCATCGAGCGAGAACATCGCCCAATGGCTCTATGATGAGTTGCAACCGCGCTTCGCGGAGTCACCTGTCCACCTGACACACGTTGAAGTGTGGGAATCGCCAACCACGGGTGTCAGCTACAGTCCCTAGGACTGCATATCCGGCGGCAACAGGTTGGGTATGGTGTCCTGAATGGGGTAGTGAAAATCGCACTTCTCGCAGTAGATTGAACCAGTCACTATTTCGTTCTCGTCACGCTCAGTGACCGTTAGCTCAAGCGACCCTTTGCACACAGGACATGCCAGGATTTCCATCAGTTCGTCTTTCATATTCTTGAAGGGGATTATAGCAGTATCAGACCCGTATGGGCTTCGTTTCGCCGGGTGCTATAATCGACGCAGGAAGCAGATGAGAGGCGTGACGCAGATGAAGAAGACATACCGCGGACTCAACCCCGAGATGCTCTATGACGAGGTGCGTGACCTTCTGTCACACCGTGGAATCACCTTCACCGATACCAGGATGCAGACATACTCCGTACAGAGCGGAGCCACACAATCACGTGTCACAGTCCCTCTCTTCTCCACGGACAACCATGAATGCGGGACGATTCACATCCTCGGCTCAGCGGGCGGTGATGTGCGAATGACACTCGACCTCGACGAGCAACATCTCGCTCCAGACGTCCTTGAGGCGCTCAAGAGCGACATCGACTTCATGCTCGGCTCATACGAAGTCAAGTGGTAGGATTGCAGACACCGCGGCTTCCACGACCGTTCTTCTCAACCACACTCTCGCCCCAATTCAGACGACGTCTCCTCTGAAACAGCCTCACGCAACAGTTGCGCCGGTTGACCTGGAAAGACGCAACAGAACCAGCGAGCAAATAGCAGCGACGCACAGCAGAGCCATGCCGCTCGCGGCGAACGCAAACGAGAAACCGAACCGGTCGATGAGAAACCCGACGACCGGCGCCAGAACGCCGCTCCCCTCTATTCCACCGAAGTAGTACAAGCCCAGAACCGTTGAGCGCTTTCGTGGAGTGGTGTGAGCAACTACGTACGCCTCAGTCGCGGGTGCCCTGGCATAGAGAGCCATGCCGAGAAGCACGAGTAGTCCCATAATCAAGGACACTGATACTCCGAGACTCAGCAACATCAGAGCGGGACCCGAAAGCAGGGCCATCGCGGCAACGACGGGGACTCTTCCGACTTTGTCCGACACGAGACCACCCACAACTCCCGCCCAGAGACCGGTCGAGTAGAAGACAGAGACAGCTACTGCCGCAATATCTTCCCCCTGTCCGTACATGTCCACCAGATACAGAGGAATGAACGAAATGCAAGAGACTACAACACCAGCAGTGAAGCAACTCAATACCAGGAACATGGCGAGCCGGAGCCAGCCAACGCTCGTCTCGTCACTACCAGGCACAGGCGGGGCAGAGGAGGTCTGCACAACCTCCCTCCTGGCTCTGCGTTTCAACACGTCGGCAAACAAGAATCCGAAGGCGATAGCAGGAAGAGACAGCACTATGAACGAGCTTCTCCATCCCCACGCTGTGGCCACCGCCGCCGCAATCAGCGGCGCGACAAAATAGCTGGCACTGCCTCCAATCATGTGAAATCCCAGGGCTCTCCCACGATGTGAAGGGGCTATCACACCGGATATGACAGAGGGGGCAGAAGGGTGATAACCACCACCCAGTGTTCCCATCAAGACAAGGAACGCCAGCAGCAACATGTACTGTGTCGATACTCCGACCAGTAGCCCTGCAAAGGCAACACCACTTGTACTCACGAAGAGAAGGGGCCGCGGGCCGACTTTGTCCGCCAGCCAACCGGAAGGCAACTGTGCGAAACCATACGGTACAGAGAAGGCGGATACAACAAGTGCGGCACGAGTGTAATCGAGACTGAACTCATCACGAATGAACGGAAGCAGGGGCACAGGGAGAGCCGTCACAAGATGATGAGAAAAATGCGCAACTGCAAACAGCAAGACCAGTCCAAGGCCTGGCGGCAAAGACGATGCCGCACGCGACAGTAGTCGCTTCATCGCGGTCACCGCAACTCCTGCGCGCTTACCCACTCGACAACATCGTCAATCGCATCCCAGGCCACTCCAAGGTAGTGACACAATCCCTCATATTCCCGGTAGTCCGCATGATACTTGGCCGCAATCTTCCGCACTACAGATGGGGGAGTCGACCTGTCTTCACTCCCCACAATGGCAAGCACAGGGCACGACACTTCGCGTTCATCAACAGCAACCGCACCTGTGACTATCTCGCGCATCGCCTTCCCGGACTCATGGACAAAGGACCCATAGATAGCAGCCATCTCCCGGGGTGACAGCGTATTGAGCAGCCCGTAGCAGGACTGCCGCCATGGAATCACAAACGGTTGCTGCAGTGCGATCTGGTGCAGGTTTCCCGAGATACAGCGGAACGATGACCATGTGCTGCAGGAGATACCCGCGGGCGCAACCGGAGCCACAAGCACCATTGCCTTGGCCATACCGGATTCGGCCAGTTTCTGAGCCACCAGAGCCCCCATGCTATGACCGACAATCACCGGCCTGTCAGGGAGAGCCTCAATCACACGTGTCGCCTGTGCCACGTAGTCGAGAATGCCCACATGTCTCAGTCGCGAACTGTCCTGAGGCTTATCATGATGAAGAAAAGTGATAGCCTCGGTTTGAAAACCGCCTCCCTCGAACTTTCTGCGGAAGCGATTCCAGAAGGCAGCGTCGCCCCACATCCCGTGGAGAAAGAGCAATGTTGGAGTCTTCACAAGTCGTTTGCCTGCCAGCGATACGCGAAACGTTCCCACTATAACACCAACCCGGACATGCCAACCATCCGCCGCACGCAGCGACGGCGGCAGGACCTATCATGCCCCGGGTACTCGAGTAGCGATGGATGGACCGCTGAGCACTGCCTATCAGTCAGAAACCACGCCACAAGGCCACGGTATCAACGGGTTCACGAGAACTCTCGAGTTTGTTGGCCGGAAAGTCCCAGTCAGGATAGCCGATAGTCACTGCGGCAGTGATGCGTTTCGACTCGTCCAGTCCCGTAACCTGCCGAATAGCGTCCGGATAGCTGATAGCCTGCTGGTCGATACAGGTTCCGAGACCGAAGCACATGGCGGCGAGGCAGAACGCGTCAGTCATTATCCCGAGGTCGAAGTCTGTACGAGAGCGCTCCAGAGAAGCATCCGTGCAGATTATGACCCCCACGGGGGCGTCGAAGAAGCGCAGCGCTTTCCTGTTCCATTCCTTCCGAGCACCGTAGTCGTTCCGTTCGATGCCGAGTAGTTGGAATAGTTGCTTGCCAACCTCTTTCCTGCGTCGTACGTAGTCACCAAAGAGGTCAGGAGGGGCGACGTCAGGATTGGACGGAACACCGCGATCCCACAGGTCAACGCTGATGCGCTTCAATTCCTCGAGAGGTTCACCGGTCAGCACCGCCACTTCCCATGGCTGTGCATTAGACGCCGAAGGAGACTGTATGGCCAAGCCGATGATTTGCCGCAAGATGTCCTGAGGCACTCCGTCAGGCTTATAGCCACGAATGCTCTTCCTGTTAAGCATCGCCTCAGACAAAGACATGCATGTCATTTCCATATTTCACCTCCGCCAGCATTCGGAATCTGAATGCCCTGCGCTATGTTACTCACGCCGCATGAATTGTGTAAACCTGAAAGCGCGTTCATCGCGGCAACCGCCCCCTCGTTGTTCGGCAATACAATGACCGTGCCCTTCGACATGTTGACTTGCGTTCAGGCGCATGGTAGCGTGCGCTGCAATGAGCTGTAGGGTTTGACTATTCACGCACGGAGGTATGAAACCATGATTGTCGATATGATTGACAAAGGAAAGGCCTATTCCTGTCTCTCCCCCAGGTTTGCCCGCGCTTTCGACGTGCTCAAGAACCTCGACATCAACAGTGCAAAGGACGGGACCTACGAACTGGAAGGCAGAGACCTGTACTACATGATTCAGAGTTACGTAACGAAACCGATTGAGGAACGGCGGTTTGAGGCACATGTACGCTATGCCGATATCCAGGCGGTATATTCCGGCTGCGAGATGATGGGCTACACCCAGGCAACCGGGCTTGAAGTCACAACTCCCTACGACGAGGCAAAGGATATCGTTTTCTACACGACTCCCGATGCATACACCCCGCTCAGACTCACGGCGAAGGAATTCGTGGTGCTCTTCCCCGGCGAAGCGCACATGCCGCAATGCCAGTGCGACAGCCCATCTCAAGTGAAGAAGGTGGTTTTCAAGGTACTGATAGGCGACTAGCGATTGACCTCAAGGCCAGCTAATCTGCCGCATGGTACGGCATCAGGCGGCACGCGAATCAGGCGTTCGCCCTGGGACGCCTGACAAGCAAGACCGCAGGTATCGATATCGCGTAGAGTGCGGTAAACAGGACAAACGCCCAGTAGTATGTCCCCATCGAGTCGTACATCATACCGGCGATGAGAGGTCCTGTGGCTGTGCCGACGCTTTGCGCGAAATTCACCACGCCGAACACGGCGCCGTAGTGCTTGAGGCCGAAAGTTCTGCTGACCAGCATCGACATGGTCGGAAGCCAACTGCCTGCGCCAAAACCCATCAGAAGCGCATAGGCCCAGATGAGCGCGACGGGGGAATCCGACTGTAGCTGCAACAAGATGAACAGAGCAGCGCACTGTAGACTCAACCCAATGGCACTGGCAAGTCTCGGTTGCATCCGGTCACACAGCCACCCGAAAACGACCTTGCCGACACCACTGCCAAGCCCGATTGCTCCAAGGGCGGCTGCGGCGGTGGCAGTGGGGAAACCTATGTCATTCAGGTTTGGAACCTGCCCCTGCAATCCCCCCATACTGCTGAAATTGCCAAGAAAGTACGAAACGCCTATCAACCAGAACGCAGCTGTGGCAACGGACTGTCTAAGACTGAGGCCCGGCAAAGCCATGGCCCTGGCCTTTGCCTCCGCATCATTCTCACCAGCCACGGTCTGCTCGTTGTCAGGATTGAGCCCCATATCGCTCGGTCGTGTTCGGACCACCAGCCATGAGAGGGGAATGATGGCAACCCACACGATGACGGCAATCGCCAGATAGGCGGTGCGCCAACCATACGACTCCAGCAGGAAGTTGGCCACAGGTGCCATGACCACGCCACCGGCGCCGATACCGGCAGACATCAAACCGATTGCAAAGCCTCTCTTCTTCTTGAACCAGTTCGAGACAACGGCACTCGACGGGACCGGACCTATACCTGCGGCCCCTGTACCGACAAACACGTACCCGAGGTAGAACACGGGCAAGCTATGAGCCATGCTCAAGATGACGAAACCGAGGCCCATCAAGGCGGCTCCCATAGGGATGACTTTGCGCGCGCCCTGCTTATCAAGCAGTCGACCAACGAGAGGAGACCCCACCCCCATCATCACCCAGAAGATGGTGAAACCGACCATTATCTCAGCTCGATTCCAGCCAAGAGATGCCTGAAGAGGCTTCACGAAGAGGCTGAACGAGAATGAGCCGCAGCCGATGCACACAGTAAGACACAGGAAGGCGAA
>JAFGFT010000063.1 GCA_016930935.1 Dehalococcoidia bacterium
TCACGGCCCCAACGCAGGCCCGAGCCACGATTCGAGGGTGCACGACGGGATGACAGACCCTCCGAGGACAGGCCTCGCAGGCAGTTCGACGATTCGCGAATCTCGCACCAGCCTGAATCACTACGCGCTACCACGCATCAGAGTGTCCAGGACACGGTAGAACGGCGACCCGCGCCAGCTACCGAATCGGGGGTCGAACAGCAACCAAAGCAGCGCCCCACAAGCAAGAGACCGCGCAGAGGAAAGACGCCGGGCACATTCACATGGCCACGTGGTGCTTCAGAACCGCAGCGCCGAGAGTAGTATCAAGCTCGCGCGACACAACGTCGCACTTCGAGAGCAACAGAAAGAAGATGTCTCGAGGTGCGTCACTGAGGGACTCATAGTTGCCCTGGCCCTTGGAGATAACCATATCGGCTGACATGAACAGGTTCATGGCCTCGTCCGAGCATCTCGCCAGCACGAGTGCCGGTGCCCCTCCACCGGTATCCGCAATAGCCGCAAGGCGGTCGATTCCGACAGCCAGAGCGTCTTCAACTGTCACATCGTTTATCACGGGTCGACCTCGAACCATATAGGTAAAACGGCAGTCGCTGACCTTGCTCATCTCCTCGATGAGCATCCGGTCAAACACAATTTCCCCTGTATTGTCACCGACGATTACCACGTGGTCAGCCTGCTGAAGGTTACGCCGGAACGACACGTAGTCGTTGACTCCCAATTCCGCTGAGAGTACTGCCCTCGCCTTCATCCCGATGTCGCCATAGTCGGAGGTGATTCCGAGGTCGATGATGTTGCCCGAGATTGCCAGCTTCACGGCCGAAAGCAGAGGGTCGTCCGAATTCTCAAGTACATCTCTGAACTCAGGTTCGAGACCAAGCACGAGGTTGTTCGCGCTTCGTTTCTCCTCTACGTAGGGGTCGGCGTTGCCACTCATCGACGAGATTATCCCGTAGATTTGCTCCGCAAGATCCGGCGGGCACATGTCAGGCGAGACATCAGCTACCAGTCGGCCCACTTCCTTCATGACGCGCAGTTGCAGAGCATCATCAACTGTCGCACAGCGCACGGTCAGCAGCGCCTGGCGCACAAAGCATGGCAAGCATTCAACATTGATTCGCACTATGAACCTCCGGGAAACAACAAGATTGAGCAGAATCCGTAGCGGACACTACGCCTGGCCGACACCTGCATCGCGATGAAGGGTGCTCTTTCTAATCGCTCTCGCAAGTAGTGGAATCGTGAAGACAGCCGCAAGTGCAGCAATCCCCGCGCACACAAGGAACACGGTCTCTACACCGTAGCTCTCGACCACAAATCCAAGCAGGCTTGCGGAAAACGAACCCACGCCAAAAGCGCAGAAGAAATAAATCCCATACATACGGCCGCGCCAGCGGTCCGGACTATAGTCAGCGATGAGCGCATTAAAGACAGGCTGCGACATGAAATGAAAGAACGCAAAAGCGGCGGCAGCGCCCAGCAACGCGACGCCCCCAAAATACCACACGGCGAGCAAAGCGGGTACCGACACGGCAGACGAGACAAGGGCAATTGCTTCACGTCGATGTCTGTCAGAGAGATACCCTCCCACGAACTGACCCGCAACACCGAACAGAAGTGCCACTGTGGTAAATGAGCCGGCGAGCATGACGGGGTCCAAGCCAGCAATACTCAATCCCTCTTGACCACTCAGATAGGAAGGCAGGAACGTGACCACTCCACGGTAGACGAGGCCTATCATAACGGTCACCAGGAGAACAAGGCCAAGAGGCACGATATAGGGCCGAAGTGAGTCCGAGCCAGTATCCGACACTATATCGGCTTTCGCTGCCACAGCCTTATGTCGCGCAGGCAGTCTCAGAAAGAGTAGTCCTAGAATCACGCACGGCACGGCAAACGTCGCGTAGGCAATGCGCCAACCGAACCCGGACGCAATGGCACCCGCCATGATTGGGCCAAGTGCAAGACCCAGGTTTCCGCCAACACCAAGATACGCAAACCCGATGCCCGTATTGGTCGCAGTTCTCGATACAAACGCGGACCCCACCGGATGGAAGAGTCCCAACGCAATACCAAGCACGCACAGTCCAATTCCCAGGGAGACTGCCCCCTGCGCCAGACTGACAACAACGGCTGCAATCCCCATGCCGATAGCGCATATGCCCAGCAGACGACTCTCGCTCGCGCGATCGGCGAGCACACCAACAGGCAAGGCAGTCAATCCGTAGGCGAACCCGAATACATTGGCTATGATGCCCATCACCAGGAACGTCACACCAAGGTCGTCAGCTATCGAAACCAGAACGACTCCATAGGTCAATTCGAGAACGTGCAGCAGACCATGGCAGATTGACACATAGGTAAGACCTTTTCGTTCTGAGTACGTGTGTGTCATGTATTGAACACCAGTAAGAACACCTGCCGGAACAGCAGAAGCGAATTCGCTGCCGCGAAACGACGAGCGGAGTCTATCACAGCGACGTTCAACTGGACTACTTTGCTGCTCCAGAATGCCTGCACTGTGAGCAGTCTCTCAGCCATGACGCGAGCGTCCCACCCATCTTCACTCCAGCCCCTTTCCCTGCCCACGCAACGCCTCCACATCAGCGAACTTCACCTTCTTGACCTTGGTCTCCACCTTTCCGTACTCATAGCCACATCCACCCGCGTAGAAGTTCTCCGGCCCACACCTCCAGTACGTGTACTGGAACCAGTAGCATAGAAATGTCGCAGACTGGACGAGGACGACGCTCTTGCGCAGCTTCCGCCCGCACCTGGGGCAATGCTCGCCGAACGGACGCCACTTCGGCTTGGGCAGGACATCGACAACCTTCTCAAGACGCTTGACCTGGCATATCGTCCGGGCCGTGAGTTCCTCGGGAATCCTCCGTTCCTCCAGTCCTCTAATCTCTTCGTCGTTCATGTCCCCCTCCTTCGCTTCATCATGCTAAACACAACCAGTCCACCAGACCTCGTTCCATACATGGCATGTCCGGCATCACTCCGCTGTTACAGCGTGACAGGCGGTTGTGACAATGGCCTGTCATGAAGATGCAGGTGGTGTGGAGGCACCCCGAGAACGGACGCAATGGCTCATGAGACGATGGTCAGACTTGCCCACAATCGCGGGCACTGACACCTGATGGCACAGAAGTGGGCGTGACCGTTGGGAGAGCCTACACTCAAGGCATGCGCGGGATTACCGTGGCGCGCTCCTGTGTCGACGCAGTCGTGAGTCTGCGCACTTTGTATTGAGTGGAACTTCACGATACCGTGTCGCTGACGCTCTGTCAACTGCACTACCGCGTTCGTGTGGTGTCCGTCAATTGAGTCCGTCCACAGTCACACGACGCATGGCGCACAACGCAGTGGGCGGCACCAGGAGTATGTCGGTCCACACCGCACAGAATGGTACTCATGTGTGAGGAGAATCAGTGTTGAACCTGGCCGCTACTGCTATTGCCGCGCATCTGCGACTCCCTGAGTTCAGTGCGGTACCGCGAGGTTCAGTTCCTCAGTTCACCGATGGCGCACCACATCGAGACAGACTTCGCGTCGTCGGTCTGCCAGAGGACTCCCATTCATATTCGCACTGATTTCGGGGGGAAGGTCACGTCTCTAGGTCAGTAGCCATCCGCCATCAACAACAAAGGTGGCTCCAGTGGTATAGCTGGACGCGCCGGAAGCAAGATAGACCATCGTTCCCACTAACTCTCTCGGTTCACCGATTCGCCCAAGCGGTACTCTTGCAAGCAATTGGTCTTCATACTCTGGCCGCACCGCAAAGACCGAGTCGCCAAGGCGTGTATGAATGTGACCGGGGGCGACCGCATTTACCCGGATACCGTACCGAGCCCACTCTTGAGCCATGACCTTCGTAGCCATTATCACTCCGGCCTTGCTGATTGCGTACGTACCACCGTCCACCTCGTGTCTGAACCCGTCTGCAGATGTAACATTGATGATGCTGCCACCACCACCCTCCTTGAGTACCCTTGCGACAGCCTGGCTCAGGAAGACCAGACCCTTCAGATTCAAGTTCATTGTCGAATCCCACAAACGCTCTTCCAGATCCAGCATCGAACTCATCGCCGGATTGGTCCCTGCGTTGTTGACGAGGACGTCAATCCTGCCCATCTCTTTTGTGATGTGATCAACCACACCGGAAAGATGTTCAGTCTTTCCCACATGGGCTGGTACCGCCAGGGCTTCCCTTCCCATGCTCCTTATCTCTTGCACTACGACCTCAAGACTGTCCAGATTTCTGCCGACGACCACAACATTTGCGCCTACTTCGGCCAAACCTAGAGCCGTGGCTTTTCCAATACCCCGACTGCCTCCAGTGACGACTGCGACCCTGCCATCAAGTCTGAGGCTCTCGGTGACGGATTCAAGTCGCTCCGGGTATTCCATGATGCCCTCCTGGGACTGACTGTATCAGTGCGTTCTTCAATCCCTGCGCCGAAATAGCGAGTTCACGCCAGGCTTCCCAATCCGCATTCGTCAGCACTGACCTTGCCCCGTGATTGATATAGTGCCAATTGGAGTCCTGTCGTTGTCTCTGCGTACTCCTGGGAGTTCAGACCGCCAAGTGAACTGAGCGGCCTGGCGCTATTGTACTCCTTACTCCATGCTTCAATTGTTTTCCGTGCGTACGCGAGGCTCAGGAACCAATTGGCGCTGAGGCACTCGTCTCACAGTCTCCCGTTGAGCCTCTCAGCGTTGGCGTTCTCCATCGGCTTGCCGGAACCGATGAAGTGCAGCTTCACACCGGTCCTGCAGACCCACTCATCGAACGGCGTGACTGGCGTTGTTGGTCGTCGCCGGTCAGCATCGCCAGAATCAACTGGTTGCAGGGTGGTTGCATGTCGCAGTTATGTCAATAGAAAGGCCCCCATTCCTGAGGGCCTTTCTACGAGTGGTTTACGAATGGAGCCAGCGGTCGGAATCGAACCGACGACCGGCGGTTTACGAAACCGCTGCTCTACCTCTGAGCCACGCTGGCA
>JAFGFT010000064.1 GCA_016930935.1 Dehalococcoidia bacterium
CCATCGATGCAGGTGACTGCGGCTCCGCCCACATGGATGCCCTGTTCACTCACTGACAGGCGTAGCAACCCCGCCCGTCCCAGTATGGCGCCTTCGGATGAAAGGAACTCACCTCCGAAGTGTGCGGTCTGTCCGGTGTGGCGGATGAAGGCGCCGACGGCGCCGTTGCCGCTGCCACATACGGGATCCTCGCTTATACCATGCGCGGGAGCAAATGCGCGGACTTCGATGCGCGCCGGTGCCCCTGCCGGATACTCACCGAAGATGGCCACTCCCGTTCCTCCGTCCTCCACGTTCTGCAATGTCATCCGTTGTAGGTCAGGCCGGTTTGCCAGCACCGCCTCTGCGTCCGGCAGTTGCGCCACAATCCAGCGCGCACCGACGTCAACCATGCACGGAGTGAATCGCCGCAACACCTCAACGCCCAGAATCGCTTCAAGTTCAGCGACCTCGGTGCTGCCCAGGGGTGTCACCGCTGGTTGTGGAAGCTCGAACGATATCCACCGTGTGCCGTCCGCTTCCTGCTTCACCGTGAGATTGACCGGACCTGCCGCACATTCCTGGATGAGAGCCCCATTCTTCACATGGACAAGGCCCGCCTCCAGCAGCGCATGAGCGGTGCCGATGGTGGGATGGCCTGCGAACGGAAGCTCGCCGACGGGCGTGAAGATTCGCACCCCATAGTCAGCGTCAGGGTTCACCGCCGGAATCACAAAGGTGGTCTCTGAAAGGTTGGTCCAGTTGGCAATCTGCTGCATCTGTTCAATCGTCAGTCCGTCCGCCCGCAGTACGACTGCTACGGGATTGCCCTTGAACCTGACACGAGTGAAGACGTCGACCTGCTTGAAGGGAATGTCCATCGTCGTGGCTCCTTGAAGTCTAGTGTGAAGTGAACTTGCTTACAATCTTCTGAATCTCTTCGAGCACCCGGTCCACGTCTTCGGCCTCCACCATGCGGTGCGTGACGGCGCGGAACCTGGGTCCTTCCCGATGGGCCATCTTCACGCCCCTCTCACGTAGACCGTCGATAAACGCGTCGGTTGGGACGTGCGAGGATAGTCCAAACATCACGAGGTTGCTGACGGTCTTCTCGACCGAGCACTCAATCCCCGGAATTCTTGAGAGTCCGGCTGCGAGTCTCTTCGCATTTGCGTGGTCTACTGGAAGACGGTCGAGCATGGTGTCCAGCGCCACGAGGCCTGCTGCCGCAATAACGCCTGCCTGCCGCATGCCGCCACCAATCATCTTGCGCTTCTTTCGAGCCCTTTCGATGAACTCTCCTGAACCGCACAGCACGGAGCCGACCGGCGCGCTCAGGCTCTTGGACAGGCAGTAGCACACGGAGTCGACTGGCGCCGTCAGACGTGCGGGTGGCACGCCAAGTGCTACTGCTGCATTGAAGATGCGTGCTCCGTCAAGGTGGACGGCGAGACCGTGCCGATGAGCGAGGTTGCATGCGGACGCGGTGTACTCTGCGGTAATCACCGTGCCGCCACAGCGGTTGTGCGTGTTCTCAAGACAGAGAAGCGAGGTGGTCGGGTAGTGGAGGTCATCCGGTCGGATGGTTGCTTCCACGCTCCCTAGGTCCAGGCTACCGTCCTCTTCATTCAGCACGGTGCGCAGGTTCGCGCCACCCAGTGCCGAGGCCCCGCCGACCTCGTACCACAGTATGTGGGCCTCGCTGCCGAGGATAACCTCATCGCCTGCCCGTGTATGCGTCAGCAGGGCGAGCAGGTTGCTCATGGTTCCGCTGGCAGTGAACAAGCCGGCTTCCTTGCCAAGCAGAGCCGCTGACCTCTGCTCCAGCAGGTTCACCGTCGGGTCCTCACCATAGACGTCATCGCCCACCTCGGCCTCAAACATGGCCTTCCGCATCTCGTCAGTGGGTAATGTAATCGTGTCGCTGCGAAGGTCGATTACTTTCATCTCAGTCCCCTTCGGGTGCCCGCTGGCTCACCCCGTATCGATTCAGTTCGTCTTGTCCCAAATCACTGATGTCATGATGCTACAAGCCGCCTGCGTTCTTATCAAGTGGCAGCGTTCGAATCGAGGCGAGGTGTTGGAACAACGCGGCGTCGGCCACGCTGTCTGTGTCTCATCAGTCGCGGTCTTCATGCGGCCGGTACGCCTACTACGGTACTCATACCGTTGGACGCAGTGTTGAGCGGCAGTGTAGAGCGGAGTTGTGGTCGTGCTTGTGGTGGAAATGGAGTGGGCCCACGAAGGTGGACTCTACAGTGCACACGCTGTGGAGCTGGTCGCGATTTCCTCTGGCGTGCCTTATGGCGCAGTGACGCTCAGTGAAGGCTGCAAAGTACTGGACGTCTTCTCACCTGCCCAGACGGACTTCGAGTAGAAGTTACAGCGGACGGATGCCGCGCAGACGTAATCTGAGTGTGGGTTGTGGCATCCCTGTCTTGATGGAAGCACCATCACGGGAACACCGGCAGAAGATGCTCCCGTGTGGAGGGTTCCTTTGTTCTTTCTTTGCCTCGCAACCAGAGGTTCCCGGGCACGCCATGTATCACACTGCGACGCGGCCAGCGTCCATTCCTGCGACAGAAAGAGGGGAATTGTCATGGTGAAAGTATTGACCGACCGTCGGTCAATCACTTACAATACGACCGTTGGCCTGAAGAATGGCAGCCACCAGACAGGGCCTGGAGGTGAAGATGACACGGATAGTGAAGAAGCCGGATGTGCGTCGCAAAGAGATAGTCGATGCCGCCCGCAAGCTCTTTCTCGAGCAGGACTACGAGAGCACGACGATGAATGCGCTTATGAAGGGGCTCGACATCGGGAAAGGGACCATCTATCACTACTTCACCTCGAAAGAGGACCTGCTTGAGGCGGTCGTGGCCGACCTTATCGATGAGGACATGCAGAACAAGCAGCGGGTGATGGAAAGCCCGGAGGTTCAAGCAATGGATGCGGTGGGCAAGTTCCGTGTGCTCGTCACTGCACCGACCATCGCTGAGGACAGCGCTCCCATCCTTGATGAGCTGCATCGCCCCGGCAATACCATCATGCATACCCGCCAGCTGGGCCGATACCTGTCCCTTCTGGCGCCGATGTACGCCGAGGTTATCCGTGAAGGATGCGAGCAGGGGACCTTTCATGTGGATTGCCCCCTGGAGGCCGCCGAGTTCCTGCTGGCAGGAGTCCAGTTCATCAGCGACGTGGGATTCTACCCGTGGACCGAGGTAGACCTGCTTCGTCGGGCGAAAGCATTGCCGTCAATCGTCGAAGCGCAGCTTCGCGCACCGCGAGGTACGTTCGATTTCCTTGCGGGCTAGCAGCAACCGCACCCGCTGTCGTAAACGAGAGAAGGAGCACTACATGATTTCGCCTGACACCTACAATCCGCGCCGGTACTACCTCATCACCTTTCTCGTTACCTACGTGTCCTGCCTTGCTGGTGCATGGGCCAGTCACCGGCCCGAGTTGCGCGAGGTCTTCATGCTGTTGATTCTGCCCGGAATGATGGCGCCATGCCTGATTTCCTTCGCGATGATGGCAGGACCATCGGGCACAGAGTTGCGACGGGACTTTCGCCATCGATTGTTTAGCCTTCGTCTCGTGCAGCCACGAATGTTGCCGGTCTTCTTCCTCTTGATGCCGCTGTCCGTCCTGGCGTCCGCCGCGATTTCCGTGGCTTTCGGTGGGGCGGCTTCGCAATTCCAGCTCGCGCAGGGATTCTCTTTCTCGTCTGGATTCATGCCCGTACTGGTGCTCCTCCTGCTGGCCGCAACCTTCGAGGAACTCGGGTGGAGAGGCTACGCGTTCAGCAGCCTGCTCAGCCGGTTTACCCTCTTCAAGGCAGCGATGCTCTTCAGCGTCCTGTGGTCGCTGTGGCACCTGCCCCTCGTGTTCGTCGATGGCCTCTACCAGAACGAGATTGTTCAGCAGAACATCTGGTTCGGAGTCAACTTCTTCGTGAGCATCATCCCGATGGGTGTGATTATCAGTTGGGTCTACATCAGGAACCGGAGCAGCATCCCCGCGGCGATTTTCTTTCATCTCGTGGTGAATCTCTCGCAGGAGCTGTTCAACATCACCCAGGCGACCAAGTGCATCGAGACCGGCGTGCTGGTCATCGTTGCGGCCGCCATCGTCATGTTGGACAGGCGCATGTTCTTCTCGACGGCGCACCTGTCTGAAGAGTCACCCTCCACTGTCGTGGCGCTGGCCAGCCTGTGAGGAATCCGGTGCTGCCTGTGGAAACCCGTGGAGAGTACAGCAAGGAGAACGCATGAACTTCGAGAATGAAGAGCCGGCTATCCGTGTTGCCGGTCTGCACAAGCGGTACGGTGGGGAAACGGTCGCGAACAACGGCATCGACCTGACGGTGAGCAAGGGGGAAATTTTCGCCCTGCTCGGGCACAACGGAGTCGGCAAGACCACGCTGGTGCGACAGGTAACAGGAGAACTGATGCCCACATCGGGCGAAATCACGGTCTGCGGCGTGAACTGTCTCAGGCATCCGAGGGAGGCCCGCCGGTTCCTGGGAATCGTGCCACAGGAGGCGGCACTGTTCGGTCACCTGACCGTGGAGCAGCACCTGTCGTATTTCGGTCGACTGCGGGGTCTGGACAGGCGCACGCTGGCTTCTCGTATCGACGAACTGATGCAGCAACTTCATCTCGGGGAGCACAGGAAGAAACTGACGTCACACCTGTCCGGTGGGCTGAAACGAAAGCTGCTGGTGGGCATCGCGATGATCGCCCGTCCGCCGGTGCTTGTCCTGGACGAGCCGACGACGGGTCTCGACCCATTCTCACGGCACGAAGTCTGGGCGCTCGTCCGGCAGTACCAGTTGGAGGGCATGGCCGTCCTGTTGACGACCCACTACATGGACGAGGCGGAGAACCTGGCCGACCGGGTGGGAATTGTCTCCCGCGGGCGACTGCTGACAGTGGGAACCATCGAGGAATTGCATGGCCTCATCGGTCATCGCTACAAGCTGACCTACAGCGAGCCGGACCCGCAGCGGTGCGGGCACCTTCGGCGTGTCACGGCATACGGACGCACGGCAGATGAGCTACGAGACCGCGTTGCCGGACTGGGACTGGAAGAATACAACGTTGCGAGGACGGGCCTGGAGGATATCTACATGGAGATTGCGAACCAGCCGCTGTCCACGGAGGTGAACGATGCGGCGCTGGCTTAGCGAATTGCTTATCGTGTTCAGTATAGAGTTCCGCCGGTTCGTCACGGAGTGGCCCGTGTACCTGCTGGTCAGCGTCATTGCCGCCGCACCGTTGTTCCTGGTTCGCCTTGCGACCGACGTGACCGCTGCTGACGATACCCGGCTACTTGCAGGTGCGGTGGTCTTCGGACTCGGCCTTCAGTCCATTAACGGAACGGGCCAGCTGATGGTTTCCGAGCGGTTCGAGGGACAGATGAAGCTGTTCAGAACCGCCCCAATGTCACAGGGCGCCTACGTGGTCGGCATCACGCTGTTCACAGTGGCCATGGCGGCCGTCTCGACGGCCGCAGTCCTGGGCATTGGGGCGCTGACGGGCATAGCGTTCAGTTTGTCGCTGTTGCTCATTCCGCTTGTCATCATGACAGGGGCCAGCCTCACGGGATTTGCCGTGCTCATTGCCACCAACGCGAGAACCGCATCGAGTGGCGCCCTGTTGGCGAATACGCTTGGCGTGCTTGTAGCGCTGCTGTCGCCCGTCTTCTATCCCATCGAGAGGTTGCCCGAGGTTCTCCAGCTCGTGGCCCATCTCTCTCCGTTTACGTATGCGGGGCAGGCCTTCACCGAGGTGCTGTCCGGCGGTTCTTCGGTGCTTCTTCCATCGCTCATTCTGCTCGGCTTCATGCTGGTGACCACCACGCTGGGAATCGTGAAGATGCGGTGGAGGGAGAGCTAGTGAGGGGCAACGTGCTCCGTAGTCCGTCCGGTCATCGGCTGTTATCGGAATGGTTGGGATTCAAGTCGCCTGTCATGAACCCTGCAGCGGGTTGCCGTCTTTTTCGAGATTGCTGGTTCAATGATGCTGCCGGTCGCCTGCGTTCTTATCAAGTGGCAGTGGAGGAATCGCATGAGAGATGTTGTAATGCAGAGGGCTTGTGTACCGTAGTCGTCCAGGGTCAGGAACTGGGTCTGCGTGTACCATGGCATCACTTCTTGCCTCAGGGCTGTCCCGGAAGTAGCGCCCTGACGTGGGTTTCTGTCAGAAACTTGACGCGCACGGCAGCGTGCTAGAATGCAAATATGCCTCGAATGAGGGGAAGGGGACCGACGGTTTTCACCCTTGCGCTTGCGCTTTGCGCGCTGCTCAGCCTGGTGGCTGCTTCCCTTTCAGCCACGAGCGAGAGAGCGTGCAGGAGCGGTGTTAATATCCTGACACCTGTGAAAGACGCCCTTGTTGAGAATCCCGTACCGGTTCAGCGCGACATCGGGGTATTACTGCGCAAGCCGTGGGCGTTCTCTCCGCAGGACTTCAGTCGGACGATGGTGACGGCTGGCACGTCGCATCCCGGCTGCCTGTCAACCACGTGCTTCGTATCCCCCGTACCAGCTCACGCGTCGAATCTCTTCTGGTGGAAGCACCGGCGCTGCATGTGCCAGATGCTGGATACTCCACCACCTCCCGGTCAGTTGCTGTGTACTCTCTAGATGTAGAGTTGCGCTCACGCATCCGTGGCATTGCCGCGAAACCGAGGTTCAGGACAGGTTACTTGTGTACAGCAGAAGCGGTCGGCCTGTGCGGTTCCATATGTGTACTCCGGTTGTTCGTGGAATTGCAGATGGGTGCGAGGTGGTCTGGACGGAATGATGATAAGAAAATTGCAGCCAGCCGTGACTGGTTGTGGAGGACAGGATGTTCGGACACAAGGAAAAGGATACGGTGCAGGTGAAAGAGAAAGAGAAGAAACTCTCTCCGAAGGACTTGATGATTCAGAAGCTGGACGCGCTTGAGAGTGGAAAGGACATACTATTCAAACTGGGGGGAATATACGTCAAACCGTTCATCTCGGTCACCCGCAATGCGGAGTATCCCGGAAAGGGGAAGAAGTTCATAGCCTTTCAGGAGGGAGCAGGGCCGGACGGCAAGCCTGTCGGGAAGAGCAGCAAATTCTTCGACACGAACAGCGCGAAAGACATCGCATCGTGGGTGATTGAGAGGGAAGGGCATATATACGAGGGCTAGCAGCCGTCTGATAGCGTCCACTCCCCGCATGCAACAGTCCGATGCTGCGGCAGGCATGGCCCGTCGCAGCATCGGTTCACAGGGAGAGCCATGGTGAGGCTTGAAGGTCCGCAGGTGAAGACGAAACCTGAGGAGGCTTCTTGAGGGAGTGCGCATCCATGGCTATGTGGCGCGTGACCAACCTGTGACTTGTGACGACCGGTCCATGGTACTACGTGCAGGCACCCCCCACCTCCCTCCACCCGCGTCGGTCGTTGCTGGCCTCGCGGGTCTTTCTTCACACCGCTGGACGCAGTGTTGAGCGGCAGTCCGGAGCGGAGTTGTGGGCGATGCGAGAGAGACGCCTGTCCTCGAACCGGGAACGGATGCGCTCGGGCAGTGTGACGAGGTCCAGGTTGGTGGTCATCGCCGTGGGGAGATAGTTGGCGAAGCGGAACGTCATCAGTTCGTCGAAGCGTGCCGCCTCCCAGTCGCTGCCATACTGCACACCGTAGTCGTCCAGAATGAGGAACTGAGTCTGCTTATACCACGCCATCACTGACTCGCCCTTGCTGGTGTCCATGGCTGACCGTAACGCTGCAAACAGGTCGGCGACCGACACGAGACGGGTGTCAACACCCCGCCGTATCGATTCTCGCGCCATGGCGTTGCAGAGGTGTGTCTTGCCGTTGCCGGTGCCGCCAAATATCAGCAGCCAGATGAACGTGGCGGAGCCATCGCCGAGCTGCCGTGCGTAGCTGAGGGCCTGTCTGGAGCCGTCGCGTTGCTCGAACGTCTCGAAGGTCTGCTGAGGGGAACGGACGCCCCGCGCACGTGCGGCTTCCTCACCGCGCTGGTATTTCCGGTATCGTGCGGCTGCGCAGTTGTTTCCCTCGCAAGGGACGACCCGGGAGTAGTCCACGCGGCCTGATTCGTCCAGGGGATGCACATAGCCGACGTCATGGCAGAGTGCACATGTGTAGACTCGCGGAGTTGGTTCCAGCGTACCACCGCGTTCTTCGAGCTGCCGCTTGTAGTCACGGAAGCGTTCGCCGATTGACGAAGAGCCGTGGTGAGGTGGGCGCTCTGCAACGGCGTGCCCTGTGCTGATGGAGCCATGTTTCTCAGGTGGCTTCTGCAGGCACAGGGTGAGTGCTACCGAATCATGGTCACGGGGTCCTGCCTCGTGCCGTGGTGCACGTGTGCCAGCCGGAGTTTTCGTATCCTTTCCGGGTTTCCTGCTGCTCATGTGGTAATCCTCCTCTCCTGTGGTGTGTGACATCTTCCTCGGACGGGTGTGTGCCCTGTCTTTGCCTGTGCCTGCCCTGTCCATCTGAACTACCTGACCTCATCGCCGTATGTCGGAACGGGAGAGTACTCCCGGGGAAGCTGGCGGGGTATTCGCGTCATGGTGGGCCGCCTGTGAGGTCCGGGTGGTGAAGCGCGGGGTGGTGGGGACGTGCGTCTGGTTCGGTCGAGCCAGTTGCGCAGGGCGACCCATGGTCGCTTCAGCTTCCGGGTGCGCCAGTACTCCACGAATCTCTTGAATTGCAGGGAGTCCGCTTCATCGGGATAGTCCTGCAGCACCTCCGTAAGACGGGCGATGTCTCGGTGACCGCGAAAGGCGGGCAGACGTTCCAGTATCTCGTACAGGGCCTTTTCGGGAGTTGCGCCATCAGACATGTTGGCAGGAAGTGACATAACAGCACTGATTTCCGGTTCATCCGCTAATTGTCTGTCCGGTACTGTCTCACTCGCGCACTCCGCAGGAGCGCGCGCGATGACTACTCTGTCAGTACTCTCTGAAGTAGTCTCTGGAGTACTCTCTGTTATGGAATGGGCTGTTTTGTACAGGTCCACCTGTACGTTCTGTACACTGCCACCTGTCCGGTCTGTACACATGGAATGGGCGCTTCTGTACAGGTCCATCGGTACATCCTGTCCATTTCCACCCGCCTGAGATGTACAGGAGTGGGTGGTCGATTGGGTCGGGTGTACCGCGGTCATGGAAGCGATGCTGTGCTCCAGTGTTTCTCTGCAGATGCGGTAGTGGGTCGTGGGGCAGCGGTAGGCTTGTTTGATACTGGTCTCGATGAGGCCCAGTTGCATCAGGCGTCGCCGTGCATGTTCAAGTGTTCGCCGATGCAGGTTGAGTTCGCGTCCCCAGTCGGGGAGGCTCTTGAAGACCCATCCTTCGGGATCGGTAGTGCGCTCAGACCAGTACACCAGTTGTGAGAGTAGCAGTGCGGAATTGGCATCGCCGGTCAGAAAGAGGTAGTTCTGAGGCAACGCGAAGACACGTTCCTGTTCAACGTTGTGACGCGTGCCTGCGGCCAATTCTTGCTGAGTGGGAACCGGACAGTTCTCCGCATTGTCAGATACCATATAAAGAGTATAGCGTCTGTATACTGAATTGCCAATAGCCTCAGTGGTTTTGCAGCGATGTCTGTTGACTGAGGTGTGGTTCAGGTGGGGTGGGTAGCACCCTGCGGTAAGGTGACCGGTCGCAGAGTGAAGCTGCGCTGTAGACGGCGTGCCTGAACGTGCTCCCTGTGACCAACACGTGACTGCATCGTGCGTGGAAACGGGGAGGTCTATATCCCTGGTGTTGGTATAATAGACGTCAGTAGTACAGAGTTCGTTCCCAGACACTAGTAGAAGGTGGTATCAGATGGCGGAACCGAAACGTCCACGACCTGCAAGCAAGTCTCAAGAGAGAGTGACTGACCCGCGCCGGAACAATCCTTTCGAGGCAGGGAAACAGGTGGGCAGACAACACAAGGCAAACCCTCGCCTTAGAGGCAGATAGCGTCGTTCACGGGCACCCACGCCCGGGACGAATTGGTACACATCGTCCCCTTGCATCCGGCAATCCATAACGTAGATGAGAGTCGTTCGGTCTTTCCACATGTCGTGTGCGCTGATTGAGCGCATATCCGCCAGTACACAGTGGGATTGACTGCAGCGGAGTCTCCAGACCTCCACACCATTTCGGTTCACCCCCACATGCGTGGGGAATACGACCCTTGGAACCCCAAGAGTACGAGATTCTGCGGTTCACCCCCACATGCGTGGGGAATACTCGGGTGCTTCTTCTGGTTCCTCTTCTTTGGCCGGTTCACCCCCACATGCGTGGGGAATACCCATTCGCAAACGCAATTGAAGCCTTGCATCACGGTTCACCCCCACATGCGTGGGGAATACAATAACACGAGCAACGGCTTTGACAGGTTCAACGGTTCACCCCCACATGCGTGGGGAATACGTCTGCTTCGGCTTCCATTTGTCGTACGCCTCCGGTTCACCCCCACATGCGTGGGGAATACGATACATTCAGATTGGAAGTCGGCCTCAGCCGCGGTTCACCCCCACATGCGTGGGGAATACTCCCCACACACGATGTTGACCATCGCGCCGTGCGGTTCACCCCCACATGCGTGGGGA